>JAROBA010000014.1 GCA_029432815.1 Pontiellaceae bacterium B1224
GAGTATTGAAACCAAGCAGATTTCCGATAAGCAATGGAAGTTAATGATACGGATGGAGCCGCAGACCCTGAAAGCAGGGGCCCGGTTAAAGATCCTGACGGATTGCACCTCTCAGCCGGTGTTGGTTATTCCGCTGAGCAGTCGATCCCGATGAATGGTTGAGCCAATTTTTCGCCCCTTTAAGCAGGTAATAATGGTGAGGCTGTCAATACGCCGGAACTGAAATTCGTAGTCTACTCGGATTCATATGATTTTCGGACCCAGTCGATCAGTGCTTCTTTAGAATTGAACTGATCCTCCATCTGATGTTCGTAGGCTTCTTTGAGAATTTTACCAATCAGTCGGCCTTCTGTGATGCCCATGGCGATCAGATCGTGTCCCGTGATCCAGGGTTCGGGAAGAATTGGCTCGTCGGCCATTTTCTGTTGGTAACAGCGGACGTAATCGAAATTATCGAGCTTGCTGTGCGAGCCGAGGCAATCCAGTCGGTGCAGTTCCATTTCCAGATCGAAGGTGGCGGCACCGATCAGCTGCCGTAGTTTGGACGTACGCATTTTTTGCACATCCATGAAGCGCATGTGTCCGGCGATGGCGGCGGTGATGCTCTTTTTTTCAATGTTTGGAAATTTGAGCCGAATCAGAATCTCTTCGGCCATACGTGCGCTGACCGATGCATGTCCGTCAAAGCGGATGCGGTCTTTTCCATCGGTGCCCGGGCCGATGGATGCCGTTGCCGGCTTGCCGACATCGTGCAACAGAACAGTATAAGCCAGCTCCCGCGGGGAGTAGGCCTGATCGGTTTCCGGGCCCTCTTCGGCCATGAGGTTAAGCATCAGGCAGGTGTGTTCAAAGACATCGCCTTCGGGATGAAACTGCGGGGGTTGTTTTTGTCCAACCGTTGGAAGAAGTTCGGGCAGGGTGTATTGCATCAATCCAAGTTCGTGCAGGTGTTTGAGGGCATCGCCGGGTTTCGCGCTATCGGTCAGCGTGCGGGTCAGCTCGGCCTCGATTCGTTCGGCGCTTATTTTTTTGATGAGATGCGCCATTTCACGAATAGCGGCTTCGGTATCCGGATCGAGCGTAAATCCCAGATTGTGGGTAAAGCGTACAGCCCGCAGCATGCGAAGGTGATCTTCCCGAAAACGTTCTGCCGGATCGCCAATGGCAGTAATGATTCGGTTTTTCAGATCTCGTTGGCCGTGCACATAGTCGTGTAGTTTTTCCTGTACCGGATCGTAGAACATACCGTTGATCGTGAAGTCGCGGCGCAGTGCATCTTCTTTCGCGGCGGAAAACTGGATGCTCTCCGGATGGCGGCCGTCGAGCGTTCCGATTTCTTCCCGGAAGGTTGCGACCTCGATCATTTCTTTGCCGTCAATCACGGCAATTACGCCGAAGGCCTTCCCGATGGGGAGTGTTTTGGGAAACATCGATTCTACCTCTTCGGGTAAGGCATCGGTGGCAACATCATAGTCCTTGGGTTCGCGCCCCAGCAGTTCATCGCGTACACAGCCGCCGGCAAAAAGTGCGATATAGCCCTTGTCCTGGAGCTGTTGCACCACGTTGAGGGCGGCGGCTTTTTGCTGGACTATTTTACTCATATAACCTTTTACCGTTGTTTGAATGAACTATAGTTCCCTTAACGTGTCGAAGGAAACAATAAATAGGAAACCTCTCTATGAAGAAAATGTTCAGTACTGTTTTGTTGTTCGTTGTTTTTGTCATCACTTCCTTTGGGCAGTTCGGGGATCCGTTCGCCGCTGAGGTCTCGCTGGAAGGCGATCAGATCAAGGTTGATGTAACGGTTCCGCCGGAACACTATCTGTATGCGGATCAGTTTACGGTGACGGACGCATTGGGCAACGAACAGAAAGCAATCTCTCTGCCGCCGACACAAAGCATTGTTGATCCGAACTCCGGAAAATCGAAACCGGTGTTTGCTGAATCTTTCACGGCGCTCTATGCCTGGCAACCAAAGGGTGACGGGGCCGCGGCGGTTCATGTGAACTATTGGGGGTGCAACGATCAGGTTTGTTTTATTCCCCAGAATAAAGTGGTCGAATTTTCTGAAACGGTGTCAGTTCCAGAGGTTGAAAGTGTGGATGCCGGTTCCAGCGATTGGGAAGCGGAACTGGAAAATTTTACGATTTTAAAAGCCCACTCCGGCGGATTGAATGCTGAGGAGTTTCTTGAGTTTATAGAATTGGATGGTCCAAACGAGCCGGCAGAAATGCTGAGCGGATTCAAACTGTTTCTTAGAGATCCTGTGGCATTTGTGCGCGAGTCCGGTTTGTTTGTTGCCATTATTTTTATACTGATCGGCGGGCTTGCGCTGAATCTGACCCCCTGTGTGCTTCCTATGATTCCGATCAACCTGGCGATTATCGGAGCCGGAGCTCAGGCCGGCTCGAAAGGGCGCGGCTTTGCGCTGGGAGCAACCTACGGTCTGGGTATCGCATTGGTCTATGGTTTACTCGGTGTGGGCGTTGTACTGACCGGCTCGCAGTTTGGAACCATTCAGGCCAATCCCTGGTTTAATCTGGGGATTACCCTCATTTTTGTGGTCTTGGCGCTTGCTATGTTTGATGTATTTCATATCGATTTTTCCCGCTTCCAATCCAAAATGGGTGGCGGAGAACAAAAGCAGGGGAGCTTCCTTGTTGCTCTCGGCATGGGCGCTGTTGCTGCGTTGCTGGCCGGAGCCTGTGTGGCACCGGTAGTGATTGCGGTTCTGCTGCTGGCCACCAATATTTATGAAGCCAACAGCTTTGCCGGGCTTGCGCTTCCGTTTGTTCTCGGGCTGGGGATGGCGCTGCCATGGCCGTTTGCCGGTGCAGGCCTGTCGTTTCTTCCAAAGCCTGGAAAATGGATGGAGTATGTGAAATATGCCTTCGGGGTCGGCATCATCTTTTTTGCGCTTTATTACGGGAATATCAGTTACCGCGCATTTAATCCGGCAGAAGTGAAGAGTGGTGTGGATGGGCGGACCAATGAGGGGCTTGCCGATCGCTTTGCCGCAGCGAGGGCTATAGGCAAGCCAGTAGTGCTCGATTTCACGGCCAGCTGGTGTAAAAACTGCGCAGTAATGGACAAGACGACCTTCAAAGATGAGATGGTGAAGGCCGCGCTGGAAAACTATGTCCTCATTAAATATGTTGCTGAAAATCCGGATAATCCGAACACAAAAGCGGTTATGCAATATTTCGAAGCGCAGGGCTTGCCCACATTGGTGCTGTTGCAACCGGAGTGAAGGCTGTCTCTGTTTGGGTCCGATAGATACAGGCTGGTTCTGAACGGTTGGAGGGATGTTAATCCTCGAACAGGAAGTCGCGATACAGATCACTGCGCTTCTGCATATCCTGGATCTTCGTTTCCATCTCTCGGGCGTTCGTTCCTGTGGCCGAGAGATGGTCTGAAAGCCAGTCGACATATAGTTCCTGCACATCCGTCGGCAGGAATTGTCCGGTCTTTTTGAACCAGTTCATTCCGTCATAGACGAACAGCGCCTTTGAATATTCGTTCTCATAGGCGGCCTTCTCCGCGTTGGTGGACGGGCTGGCACTCTTTAAGTCGGAGAGCATGCGCTTATGCACTGAAATCAACTTCTGTTTCACGGCAGGTGTAAGGGTATAAGCACCCGTCATGCGTCGTTTCATATAGGCTTTTACTACCTGCTCGTAGGATGGATAAAGGTGGCCTACGTTTTCGCCATTAATGTTCTCGAATTGGTCGATCCATACGATTTGTCCCAATACCATGTCCTTTAGAATCGCTTTTGGCTCGGAGCCTCCCAGCAAAACCTTCGACCGATTGTCAGTGATGTATTCAATTTTCTCCAGATTGGCCACACGCATCTGGACGCCGTTCTTGCTGCCCGTGCCTTTACTGAGTTGCACCACAATTGTGTTGTAACTCAATACATTCGTCACCAAGTACCACTCGGCTCGTACCGAAATACCAACCACCATCATCATTGTCAAAATTACCGCTTTCATCTATGTCCTCAAATTTTAAATCGAATGTGAAAAACATTGTTAAGAAGACGCGATTCAAACAAAATACCTGACAAAGAAATATAATAAATGATCGCGTGACGGGGTCGGTGCGCGAAGTACTTTTCTAAAGCTTACGATAGAGAACGAGAGCAAGTTCGCAAAAATAAAAAGACATGTCCTGCTTGTGCGTGCGGTCACTGAGGCCAGCTGGAGCATTTCACAAATGAGATACCTCTGGCCTTTTTGAATCGAGGCTTTTTTCATTTCCATCCACCTTCACCGAGGCTATGGCGGACAGGATGGATTGGAATTTAGGCTGATTTCTTTTCGGTCTCGACGAGCTTGAGGCCTTCCAGCGGATGCGGGTCTTGCCGATCGCTTTGCCGCAGCGAGGGCTATAGGCAAGCCCGTAGTGCTCGGTTTCACGGCCAGCTGGTGTAAAAATTGTGCGGTAATGGATAAGACAACCTTCAAGGATGAGATGGTGAAGGCCGCGCTGGAAAACTATGTCCTCATTAAATATGTTGCTGAAAATCCGGATAATCCGAACAAAAGCGGTTATGCAATATTTCGAAGCGCAGGGCTTGCCCACGCTAGTGCTGCTGCAACCGAATTAACGGCTTCCCTTTACGCGAAGGACGCATTGTCTAGCGAAAATAGTTTTAGGGCGGAAGCGGTTGAGCGCAATCGATATTTCATACAAAAGTATCCTGCATAGTGTTTTAACGCAGCCAGCTCTATTGCTGTGTTTTGATCACATCAATCGCATCCACCTGCCATTCATCGCCGGTGCGGGTTTTTACGGTCAGTTCAATGTCGCCTGCTGTGGTTGCGGCGGGCTGGACATACATCACCAGCGATGTGAGGCACTGACCTTCAGTGAAGACGAGGTCCGGCCAGCTGTTGCGATTGTCGTCGCCGACGATCTGGTCGCCGCGATCAAGAAAGTCGCCGTCGCCGTTGGCATCAATAGCGAGAAGCTCCCCCGACGTCGCATCATAGGTTTCAATGCGCATGGAGGAGGAGGCCTCGACGGTAAAGTCGACGGTTGCCTGCTGATCTGCATGGGTGCGCTGGATCATGTGATGGATCGGAATGAGATAATACGGGTTATCCTGCAGTTCGTGGGCATCCACCACTGCGGTGCGTTTGCCCGTTTCCGCGGTCCGGTATTCCCAGGTGCCGGAAACGCCGGCTTGTGATTTCCCTGCGGGAATCCAGTGACAGCCTACTTTTGCACCTTCGCCATTTTCTAGAGGAAGGCCAAATATATCGATGATGCAGGAGGCACCCGCTTCTAATATATAATCCTTTGACAGCTGAACAGTTTCGAATGTGGGGCTGGCATTGACGGTGAGCCATTGTTCGTTACGCCAGTCGGGTTGGTCGAGAGCGCCCGACAGCTGGATGGTACCTGGTTGGGGAATGGCCGCCGCATTGTGGAGATAGAAGCGGCCGTAGGCAGCCTGCTCCGGCAGTGCGGCCGACAGGCTTAGGCGCGGTTGAATATCGATGGCCGGAAGGATAGTCGCGCTGATGCTGATATCCGCGCTGATGCTGGTATCCGCTTCAGAGGTGTCGGTGGGTTGCGATTTTGTCTCAGTGATTTCCACCTCACTCACCGCAGCCGGTCCGGCGGTAATCGCTTCGTCTTCTATCCGTTGCTGCATATCGGCGAGATGGTCGCGGTTGTCGCTGATTCGTTTGGGCAGGCTCATGGCCCGGGCGAGCCGTAGCGCTTCCTGCTGGATGCGGATGGCCTCTTGATATCGACCTTTCATCATCAGGAACTGCGCATATTTTTCATAGAGCGGCAGTTCCTCAAATTTGTTGCCCGCCCGGCGCGCATTTTCCAGTGCCAGAATGAGCCACTCTTCCAGCTCTGGGCGCACGGCTCCGTCGGTCAGTGCCAGATCGATGGCGGTATTGAGCATTCTTACCCAATGGTACGGATTCACATCCTGCGCCATTTCAGCCATGAGGGCATCGAGCATTTCCCATGCTTCCTGTGTTTGGCCAAGGGCGTGATAGACGCGGATTCTGTTTTGAGATGCCTTTAGTGCGGAAGAGCGGCTGAACCATCCGTGTTCGGCAACCGCTTTTTCAGCTTGGTCGACCAGTATCAGGTCGTCCTCGCTCAGCTCTCCGAGTTGGATGCGGATGGCGGCCAAGTCACTTTTTGAACGGAGGATATCCCTTTCTTCCGATCTGTAATAATCTTCAGCTTTGGCAACATAGGTACGCAGGTATTGGGCCGCCTCGTCGGGATACCCGTGCAATAGCATCAGTGCTGCCATTCGTTCGCGCGACTCGTAGGAGACTACGGCTGCGACCTCCCCGCGATTATAGTTATTGCCTTTCAGATATTCATCCGCGTAGCGGATACACCAATCGCTGAGTTCCGCAGCTTTGACCCAGTCCCCTGATTCCAGTGAGGTGTCAGCAATGCCGCTGAGAACATATATGTAAGGATAGTCGATGAAATCCTCTCTGGTTCTGGTGGTCGGTTCCTGGTAGCGCATCGGCAGTTCGTGCTCATAGATGGCGGAAGTGCGCCTGCGCGCTTCTGGAAGAAAAGAAACGATGGGTCCGAGATCGGAATAGGTATTGCCGCTAGTATCCAATCCCTTTTGTGTAATCAGGAAGAGTTCTTCCTCTAGTCGAAGTGCGCGTGCCTGAGCAACTCTCCCAACCTCGCTATTTTGGTGAATTATATTATCGAGCAGGCAATATTTTCCGGAGGGCAATCGGAGGGCATATTCAGGATGGCTACTCAGGTCACGATCCCATAGATATTGAAAAATTGCCAAGCCCCATTCTTCGTCGGCCTTTCCGGTTCCCATCTGGGCTTCGTACCAAATGAAGGAATAGAAAAAATAGGTGTCGTTAAATTGGCGCTCGGCCAATTGATAGATACGCTCAATCTCTTCCAGTGCCGCTTCGGGCCCCTGCGTTTTGTGGAGTTCCAGCACGAGGGGCATATATTGGTCACAAAAAGCCTGCTGCTTAGGATTTCTTTTTCCTTGAGCCGGGAGAAAAGAGGTCAGTGTCAACAGAGCGACAGAAATCATCGTGATGGGCTTCATTGCGAGGCTCCTTTTAATTCAGATTGTCTAATAAGTTTATTCCGTTGCTCCTGCAAAATCTTGACGGGATCTTCACCGATCAGTCGAAGTCCGCGGAAGGCGACATAATCACTTGTATTGTTATGGCGTTTCACCGCAATGATTTCGGAGTACATGGCTTTGGCCGTCTCCGATTCATTTTTTAGTCGGAACAATTCCCCAACATAAGCTCCGTTAAAATCTGACCTTGTCCGGCCACAGGTATCAAAGAGAACTTGCAACTGGGTTTTTACCTCGTGTGAAAGGTTCCCGGCCAGGTTGGCTTGAATATATAGATCAACGAAAGCTTTGGCATTTCTACGGTTCTGGTTGGGATTCGGAAAGCGCGGCCAGCGCTCGACAATATCCTGAAGAATTTGATCTCGGCGTTGCATCCATCCCTTTTCTTCGCAGAGCAATGCGGCGTGTAAGCCGAACCATGGATCGTTCGACTGTTTCAGCCCCCAGTCCATCAACGAAACTGCGGCATCATAATCTTCTCGGATCAAGGCAATGCTCATGCATCGGGCTCGGTTGATGACTTTGCCCTGCCTGTGCATTTCATAATAGTAGTCGAGCAGTTGATTGGACCATTCGGAAGGGGTTGCGTTAAATGCCAGAATGTAGTTGGAAATTGCATCATGCAGATTGAAAACTGCATTCTGTTCCATCCACTCCAGTCCGCGCTGGGTATGGCCCAAGGCTCCATTGAGCCAGGCGGCCTGGTTGTATGCCCAGACATATCCGCGCATGGCTGCGGCTTCTGCATAAGGCAGCGCTTTTTCCCATTCGCCTTGGTTGATAAAGTGCTCGGCAATATCGCGGTTGGTAACGGCATCTTTATAACGGTCGAACGGAAGGTCGAGGCGCTGCTCCATGGTTTTTAGCCAGCTCTCTTCATCGCCTTGTGAAAGGTACAGTTGGGCCAATGCCGTCAGATTTTCTGTGCTCGGTTTGAGCTTGATAGATTGCTCGTAAACGATTTGAGCCTGCTCCGGTTTGCCTTCTTGGGTAAAGCGATTGCCCAGCCGGTATAGGGCTTCGGGGTCAGCCTCAACGGTTTGTTTGGGAATGAGAAAATCCTGCTGTATTTGTGCGCTGGTGGTGGGCGCCGAGCAGAGCGTAATAATCAGGCTCATAGCGACGGCCTGGTAGACTGGTATAGAAGGTTTGTTCATGGAATTCCCTAATTTTTGATTCTTATATTGTAGTGCATAAAACATGAAGGCTCAAGAAAACTTCAAAAAATGATGGTATTAACCTAGATTCGGGAATGGCCAAGTTTACTGTAGCCACAAGATTTTAAAACCGCAGATGTAGTTGCCTACCTCTAGGGTTTAAAAGCACAGTGTTGTGGTGAAATCGGTCACCCGAAGGGTGAAAATGAAGGAAACAAAAAGACGAATCCCTGTAGGTGTGAAGTGTGGTTTGGGATAGATGCCGGTATCATTGAATAAAACACCGTTTCCTTCATTTTCATTCCCGGATCTAGGATTAATTTACTGGCGCATGGAGATGAACGGATGGGATAGTCTAATTTCGTAAACTGAAAAAATAACCGCTTTCAAAATGCTTGAGTTTTCTTTTTTATTATTTATAAAAGATGTCAATAATGTTTTCGATAAATTTAGGCTTACAAAAAAAGTATACAGCGGACAAGATATTTTCTTCATAATTGAGGAAACAATGAAAGTCCTGCTTTGTTGGTTATTACTTTGCGCTTCGTCGTATTCGGTTACCAATTACGTTGATCAGGCGAGCCCTAATCCGACGCCCCCTTACACCAAGCTGGGAAACGGCCGCCGCCAATATTGAAGATGCGGTTGGTGCTGCCTTGCCGAGTAATACGGTACTGGTTGCGGATGGATACTACACGCTGTTGAACACAATAACCCTGCCTGGCTATAGCCGCTTAGAGAGTGTTGCTGGCCCTGATGTCACGTATATCGAAGATCCCCCGGATAAGGTTTATATTGATCTTCCTGAGAATGGCCACATCAGCGGGTTCTCGGTAATGGTGCCGCTGGAAGTGGCGGTGGCTTAGCATTTGTAACTGCCTATAACTGTGTTATTCACGGGAACAGCGCTGCCGGTGATGGAGGCGGGATACTAAGCGGAAATGCTTTTAATTGTGTCATAACGGATAATTATTCGGGCGGTAAAGGCGGCGGAGTTTTCGGAGCCGGTGGTGAATTGGTTTCTGCATGTACACTCATCAACAACGTAGCCGAGCGGGGTGGGGACGCCCTGTCTGGAGACCTCGAATATGGTGGCCCCTATGCACGGAACTGTATTTTTGTGGAGGATGGTAATCAGCCTAAGGCAAACATGTTTGGCGACAACACCATTATCAGTTATTCAAGCTCCATAAATCTGCACCATGGCGTTTTAGGGAACATTACAAACAGCCCCGCATTCATCAATTTTGAAACGGGCAACTACCAGCTCACCCCCGAGTCGGCCTGTATTGATGCGGGGATTAATAACCCCGACAATGGAACGACAGATATGGATGGAAATCCGCGCATCGTCGGCAGCACCATTGATATGGGGGCCTATGAATTCCAGACGTCGGAAAGTGCAGTATAAATTCCGCTACGCGCCGTACTGGAATATTCGACGGACCTGCAGACGTGGACGAATTCCGGCAACACGGTTGAGTGGCTGATTCCTGCCGATGAAGCGGATGAGGTATATCGGGTGATGTTGGAGATTTAGTAGACGAATTCTGAGGGCAGATCCCGTCGATTGAGAAGTAAAAAAAGCCTCGGAATCCCGAGGCTTTTTTCATATCCATCCGCCTTTGCGTGGAGTTTAGGCTGATTTCTTTTCAGTCTCGACGAGCTTGAGGCCTTCCAGCGGGTGGAGGCCGTGCTCGACCATATCGCGTGTGATCACACAATGCGTAACATCGTCGCGCATCGGGATTTCATACATCACGTCGAGCATCAGGTGTTCGATGATGGCTCGCAGCCCGCGAGCGCCGGTTTTGCGTTTGAGGGCCATGCGGGCTAGGGCACGCAGTGCATCTGTTTCAAACTCGAGCTCGACATCATCCATGGCCAGCAGTTTTTTGTACTGCTTGATCATAGCGTTTTTCGGCTCGGTGAGAATATGAACCAGATCGTCTTCGGTTAGTTCCTGCAGCATGGTGACGACCGGCAGGCGACCAATGAATTCCGGAATCAGACCAAAACGCAGCAGGTCTTCGGATTCGACATTCATGGTTACAAAATTCGGAGACTCTTCTTCGCTGGACTTTGCCGTGGTTCCGAAGCCCATCGATTTTTTGTCGACCCGTTGTTTGATGATGTCTTCAATCCCGACAAAGGCACCGCCGCAGATAAAGAGAATGTTGGAGGTATCAATTTCAAGATATTCCTGCTGCGGGTGTTTGCGTCCTCCTTTCGGGGGAACGCGGGCCACGGTGCCTTCAATGATTTTCAGCAGGGCCTGCTGAACGCCTTCACCGGATACATCGCGGGTGAGGGAGACATTATCGGTTCGACGGCCGATTTTATCGATCTCATCAATATAGATGATGCCGCGCTGGGCACGGTCCACATCATAGTCGGCGGCCTGCAACAGCTGCAGCAGAATATTTTCAACATCTTCACCCACATAGCCGGCTTCGGTTACGGTGGTCGCATCGGTGATTGCGTACGGAACATTCAGCGAACGGGCCAGTGTTTTGGCGAGCAGCGTTTTTCCGCTGCCGGTCGGGCCGATCAGCAATACGTTGGATTTATCGATCTCAATGCCGTCTTCATCCAGTTCGGCAAACATACGTTTGTAGTGGTTGTGAACGGCCACAGATAAAACTTTTTTAGCCATGTCCTGCCCGATGACGTACGCATCCAGTTTTTCTTTGACTTCATGAGGCGCCAAGACGCCGATTTCCTGCGAAGACGTCGGTTCGTCCACATGGTCTTCAGACTGGTGGCCTAACAATGCATCGCAAAGGCCAACGCACTCATCGCAGATGAATACGCCCGGTCCGGCAATGAGTCGTTTGACTTCTTTTTCGTTCTTTCCGCAGAAGGAACACTCAGGAGTGTTATGCTTATCCGCCATGGGATTTCCTTAAATTATTTTGCGTGTTCGACCACTTCGTCGATCAGTCCGTATTTAGCCGCCTGGGCCGCCGACATAAAGTTGTCGCGATCGGTATCTTTTTCAAGATCTTCGACTTTCTTGCCGGAATGGCTGGCCAGAATGCCGTTAAGAATTTGTTTGATGCGCTGGATTTCCTGCGCCTGAATCTGGATGTCGGTTGCCTGGCCCTGCGCACCGCCGAGCGGCTGATGAATCATGATGCGGGCATTGGGCAGTGCAAAGCGTTTGCCCGGCGCACCTGCCGCGAGCAGAACCGCGCCCATGCTGGCTGCCTGGCCCATGCAATAGGTGGTAATGTCGCACTTCAGAAACTGCATCGTGTCATAAATTGCCAGACCGGCTGTAACTACGCCGCCCGGGGAGTTAATGTAGAGACTGATATCTTTTTCGGGGTCTTCGCTCTGAAGGAACAACAACTGGGCAACCACAAGGTTTGCCACGGTGTCATCGATGGCGGTTCCAAGAAAGATGATGCGTTCCTTGAGGAGGCGGGAATAAATGTCGAACGCGCGTTCGCCACGCCCGGTCTGTTCAATGACGGTTGGAACCAGATAGTTTGCTACTTCGTTCATTAAAAAACTCCGTTGGTAAGGTTGGATCAATGAACTATTGGCTCAATGGGCGTTTCCATCAATCCAATAATCCATCCATCCCGTTTTCCGGCTCAGTGAGCCTTACTTGATTTTCGCGTTTTCGACCATGTAGTCCAGCGCTTTATTGAAACGAATCTGCTCACCTACGCTGGCAATGGAGTCGTTTTCTACCATTTCCTTACGCAATGCCGAAGCATCTTTGCGCTGCTGGATAGCCATCGATGCGATTTCTTCGTCCACTTCCACTTCAGAGGCGTCGTACTCCAGTTCTGTAGCAATTCCAAGGCCAATGTAGCGAAGCTTTACGTTATCGAGCGCGCGTGTTTCGGCTTCTTTAACGATCTCTTCCTGTTGCTCGGCAATCTGTTCCTGCGTGGCACCCATCATCATGCGCTGGTTGGCAATGTCATACATCACGTTGCGCACCTGCTGCTGAACAATGCTTTCCGGAACCTCGATTTTTGTTTTCTTGATCAGGTATTCAACGATCTGCTCGTGCTTTTTGCCAAGTGCCATATTTTCGGCCTGAGCTTCGAGCTGCTCGCGGATATTGCTGCGCAATGCTTCTTCGGATTCAATCTGCAGTTTAGCCAGAATTGTTTCATCGAGCTGCGGAACCGTGCGAACCCGTACGGCCGTGACTTCAACGTTATAAAGCGCTTTAACACCAGCCAGTTCTTTCACCATGAAATCTTCCGGGAAGGTGACTTCCACTTCCTTTTTGTCGCCGACGTTCATGCCGATGATGGCAGCGCCCATGCCGGGGATGAAAGCGTGTTCATCAGCAGAAACCCAGTAGCCTTCGCCGGAACCAATGCCTTTGGCTTCCGGAATCGCTTCGGAAAGGGCAGTGCCGTCGGTGGTGGCATCGTAGGTCAGCTGACCCATATCGCCTGCATCAACGGCTTTGTCGGTCACTTCTTCATAGTTGGCGTGCTGGCTGAGGATGGCGTCGATCTGCTCCTGTACCTGCGCGTCGGTGACTTCGATTTTTTCTTCTTTCACCGGAATGTCGGTGTATTTCGGGAGTTTGAACTCCGGCTCAACATCAACGGTGACATCGAAGGAAACCGGTTCATTGTCCTTGATTTCCACTTCGGTGGCATCGACCACATTGACGACTTTCAGTTCAGATTCCTGAAGGGCTTCGTGGTAATATTTCGGTAGCACGCGCTCCTGCAGGTCCTGATTGATTTCCTGAGCATATTTCTTTGCAACCACGTGTTTTGGTGCTTTGCCTTTACGGAATCCGGGTATGTTGGCGAACTTGATGTAGGCCTTCAGAGTATCCGCTTTTTCTTCGGCGATTTTGTCAGCCGGAATTTCGATGGTCATGGTCTTGCGGCAGGTGCCGGCATCCTTCACTGAAACATTCATAAATCCTTGTACTCCTGTAATTACCTGTTTTTGGTCAAAAGGCGGTGAATCTACGCATAAACACCCTTCAGGTCAAGCTTGTGCGGGGCCGATTTCCAAGGATTGGAAGGTCCTGAAAACGTTCCAAAGATTGGAAGTGAGTATAATAATTATGCAGATTTACAATGGCACAAAAAAAAGGCATGTTTTAAAACGTATGCCTCTTACAAGGAGATTTCCATGGATTCATATGAAGTAATGAAAAAGTCGGTCAGCGATCTAGGGGTGAAGTCAGTGGCTTCCGACCTCGGGCTGTCGACCTCGCTGATCTATAAATGGTGCCAGCCCTCCAGTTCGGAAGATGCCAGTGGGGCGGAAAATCCATTGGATCGTCTCCGGCGGGTTTATGAACTGACCGGCGATAAGGGACCGATCGAATGGCTCTGCCGGAAGGCGGACGGTTATTTTGTGGAGAATGCCCCCACAGAAGAGATCGATGCCATTCCGCTGCTGCATATGACCCGTCGCATTGTTCGTGAGTTTTCCGATGTGCTGGATGTGCTCACGGAAAGCATCGATAACGACGGCCAGATTGATCTCACAGAGGCCAAGCAGATCCGTCGGGAGTGGGAAAAGTTAAAATCTACTGCAGAAAGCTTTGTCAGTTCCTGTGAGAAAGGAACCTATTTTGACGACGGGGAGGGATAAATCATGAATGCGTGGTGGAGTGAATTATCAGGCATAACGCAATTCTTTTACGGAATGGCGGTCTTTTTCAGTGTGTTTTTCCTGTGGCAGATTGTTGCCGCATTTATGGGGCTGGATGGTGACGATGTGGATGTCTCCGGGGCCGGTGACATGGATATGGATGCGGACATTGATTTTGACGTTGATGCGCCGGATGATGTGAGCCATGCCGATGTGGTTGAATCCTCTCAGGCGTTCAAAGTGCTCAGCCTGCGTTCCATCATCACCTTCTTTACGCTCTTTTCCTGGATGGCGGCGCTTTATACGACCCAGGGCGTTGAACTTTCCAATGCCTTGCTCTGGTCCAGTATCTGGGGCGTGGTCGGGATGCTGATTGTAGCGTTTATTTTCTACGGGATGAATCGGCTCACGGAAACCGGCACAAAGGATATGGCGACCGCCCGCGGGAAAACGGGAACGGTTTATCTGAATATTCCTGCGGCAGGTTTTGGTGAAGTGAAAGTGGAAGTCAATGGTGCGATAGAGCACATCAAGGCAAAAAGTGTGGATGGGTCTGAGCTGCTGGCCGGAACAGAAGTTAAAATTGTTCAGGTCATGAGCCAGACGTTGGTTGGGGTTGTTAAATTATCAGGTGAAGGAGCGTAAAAAATGGAATGGTTAATCGGGTTAGTACTCATCGCAATTGCCGCTATCGGCGCACTGTTGGCATTGGTCAGTCGATATCGGAGATGTCCCTCAAACAAGATTTTGGTGATTTATGGTAAGACCTCCAGCGGTGCGGCCAAGTGTGTGCACGGCGGAGCGGCTTTTGTCTGGCCGTTAATTCAGGATTTTGCCTATCTCGATCTGGAACCGTTCGTGGTTCCTATTGATCTTAAAAATGCGCTGTCGCAGGAAAATATTCGTGTAACGGTTCCAACCACGGTAACGGCGGCGATATCTAATACCAAAGGTGTCATGCAGAATGCCGCCGTGCGTCTGCTTGGATTGAGCCGACAGGAGATTGAAGACCAGGCGCAGGACATTATTCTCGGTCAGATGCGTGCGGTAATCGCAACCATGCTGATTGAAGAGATCAATCGCGACCGGCAGGCCTTTCTGGCAAAAGTAAACGAAGCCGTGTCCGGCGAGCTGGAAAAAATCGGTCTGTATCTGATCAACGTCAACATTCGCGACATTGAAGATGAATCGGGCTATATCGAAGCACTCGGCCGGCGCGCCGCTGCAGAAGCAATTAACCAGGCGCTGGTCGATGTGGCCGAACAGGAAAAACTGGGTCAGACCGGGGTGGCCATTCGCGAACGAGATAAGCGTGTTGCTGTGGCCGCTGCAACGGCCTCGGCCGAGATTGGTGAAGCCGAAGCCGACCGGGATCGCCGTTCGAAATCGGCCGGACTCGATGCGGAAGCTGCTTTGGGTGAAACCGAAGCACGTGCTAAAAAGGCGGCCTATGAGGCCAATCAGTCGGTGGCCGAGGAAGAAGCTCGTAATCGTCGTGAATCCGCTGCAAAAGATGCCGATGGTGCCATTCGTGTGGCACAGGAATTGGCTGAGAAAAATGCGGAAGAAGCCCGTGCCCAACGCGAAGCAGCCCGTCTGAATGCCACCATTATTGTTTCGGCAAATGCGGATAAAGAGCAGACGGTTATTATGGCGGAAGCACAGAAAGCAAAAGCCATTATTGCAGCAGAAGCCAGCAAAGCAACGCAGATCATTGGTGCGGAAGGTGAAAAGCAACAGCTGATCATTTCCGCCGAAGGTACGAAAGAAAGCACCATCAAAATTGCCGAAGGGGAAGCCGCAGGTACGCTGGCGAAAATGACCGCTGAAGGTCAGGGGGTAAAAGCGATTCTCGATGGTAAAGCGAAAGGGTATGAAGCTCTGGTTGGTGCATGCGATACGGTGAATGATGTGGCTTCGTTGCTGCTCATCGAAAAACTAGAGAAGATTGCCGGTGTGCAGGCGCAGGCAATTTCCGACCTGCCGATCGAAAAAGTGATTGTCTGGGATGGCGGAGGAAAAGACGGAGGCGGTCTTTCCGGTCTCGGCGGTCGTCTGATGGGAGCGCTGCCTCCGATGCACGACCTCGCTAAACAGGTCGGGCTGGATCTTCCTGAGTTCCTTGGGAAACTGTCGGACGATACAAGTGAACCGAATCCTGAAGAACCTCCGGCCCCCATGGCGGAATAAACGTCCAGAGTTTGGAACGATGAAAGCTGCCTTTAATAGGGCGGCTTTTTTTTTGGGTCTCATCCATTGCGCTTCTTTACCCATTTTATGGTCAGCTTGGTTTCAATCCTGCTAGTCTAATGCGCTATGGAACATATTCATGGCGCGATCTCTTCTCTGGGTGCCTTTGCACCGATTACCTGCATCTTTCTCTTTCTGCTGGCAAGTCTGCTGGTGGTCTGGCGTTTGGAAGCGCTGGCGGGGCAGGGCGTGGAAGGTACGGTGCTCGGCACCATTTTTATGCCGTTCTGCTCCGGGATGGGGAATATCGTCTTCGCGTTGGTGATGGCCCGCAGTCAGGGGCGTGGCGAAGATGTGCTGATCAACTGCCTGTTTAACAATGTCACCAATCTGACGCTTTTAATCGGGTTGCCGGTTTTGATCTGGGGCATGGCCCGTATTCCACGGAAGAAAACCAAGGCCGTGGTACTGGAGCATAAAATGGGGCGCCTTTCGCTGGCACTCAACCTGGTGGCCGCGCTCTTTTTTTCCGCCTTCCTTTGGATGCTGGCGGCTGATGGAACCCTGTCCAGAATGGATGGTTTCGTACTCCTGCTGTTGTTTGTGTTCTGGCAGTGCTTTCATATTTACGATGTAAAAAAAACCAACCTGTTGAAAAAGAAGACGTACCCGCTCACGCTCCCGCTGGAGGTGTTCGTTCTTATGCTCGGGGCGGCGGGAGTCTTCATTAGCACCGACTGGCTGGTGCAGTGGTTCCAGTCATTGGAAAGCGCCACGGTCTCTCCGCAAATACTGGGCTGGGCGAGTGGCGTGCTGATGGTGCTGCCGAATGCGCTGCTGGCTTTTTATTACGGGTCAAAAAAAAGGATGGACGTGGTCTATACCTCGCAATCCGGCGATGCCCATATCTGCATTCCGCTCTGCATCGGCCTGTTTGCGGTATTTAAAGAGATTCCAACCTCTGGATTTCTTCAGCAATCGTTGTTGATTCTGATGGGTCTGTGCGCCGTGCATCTGCTCTTTGTCGTTGCGCTCGGGAAACTCCCGCGCCTTGCCGGAGCTGCTCTGCTCGCCGCCTTCGGCTGGTTTGTCTGGGTGGGAATGAGTTTGTAGTTCCACCTTTTATGTCCGCCGTAGCCTTGGCGTAGGAGGAAGGCGACCATTCCGCAGAGCCGGCTGAAGCCGGAACTACATACTTTTTAACTCAACGGGTCCGCAATAAACGCTTCCAGCAGGTTGCTGAAATGCACTTGCGCCTTGGTCCACATAGGGCTGGAGGTAATCTGATCGGTGTTTTTTTCGGTATTGTTGAAGAGAATCAGCGTGTCGGTTCCCACCACCATGTGAGCATCGAATCCCGATCCGAACCCTTCGTGGGAAAAGGCAAAATCGCCGATTAAAATATTTTCAGGGTCCAGCGTTTCCCGCAGCGAGGCAATGTCTTTGCTGAAGTCGGCCACAAAAGCCTCTTTCCGCGTCCCGCCGTATTCCGCCAGTTTCCAGCCATTGGCGCTTCGTTCAACCAGAGCCCATTCGTCAAAGACCGGTTCGCCAATGGTGGTTTCCATATGCTGCAGGGCAGTTTCGATGCGGGTTTTTGCGGTGTCTAAATTCATGTTCCAATCCTCGGAAGTTGTTTGCGGCAGAGAATAGGGGATTTATCCCTGATTTCCAGCCTTTAGCCCGACCGCTTTCGTTTGACTCGCTTTTCGATATGCTTATAGTCAGCGGCTTATTTCCGAATTCGTATAATCCTAAAGGAGTTAAACCATGAATAAACTGACGATCAAAGACCTCGACGTTCAGGGCAAGCGCGTCCTGATGCGCGTAGACTTCAACGTACCCGTGAAAGACGGCGTTGTGGGCGACGACACCCGAATCACCGCCGCACTTCCTTCCATCAACTATGTGCTCGAAAACGGTGGATCCCTCGTGCTGATGAGCCACTGCGGACGCCCGAAAGGCGAAAAGAACATGGAATTCACCCTCAAGCCGGCCGCTGATCGCCTGGCCGAGCTGGTGGATGCCAAAGTTACCCTCGCTCCCGATGTGATCGGTCCCGAAGTGAAAACGCTGGTCGACGGCCTGAAAGCCGGCGAAATCCTCGTGCTTGAAAACGTTCGCTTCTATAAAGAAGAAGAAGGCAAAGGCTGCACCGCTGAAGAGCAGGATGCCTTTGCGAAAGAACTCGCTTCCTTCGGCGATGTCTATGTTTCCGACGCCTTCGGCACAGCGCACCGCGCCCACGCCTCCATGGCCGTTGTCACCAAATATGTCGACCAATGTGCGGCCGGCTTCCTGCTCGAAAAGGAAATCGAATATCTCGGTAAAACCCTCGAAGCTCCGGAAAAACCGTTTGTTGCCATCATCGGCGGCGCCAAGATTTCCGGAAAAATCGACGTCGTCATCAATCTGATGGACAAGTGCGACAAGATTCTCATCGGCGGCGGAATGGCCTACACCTTCTACAAAGCCCAGGGCAAAGCCATCGGCGGATCTCTGGTTGAGGACGACAAAGTTGAACTCGCCGCTTCGATTCTGAAACAGGCGGAAGAAAAAGGCGTTGAGTTTCTCCTGCCGGTCGACAACACCGTTGCGGATGCTTTCTCGGCCGACGCCAACGTTAAAGTAGTTGGCGATTCCATCGAAGACGGTTGGATGGCACTGGACATCGGTCCGAAAACCATCGAGCTCTACTGCGATGCCGTGGCCAATGCCAAAACCGTCGTTTGGAACGGCCCGATGGGCTGCTTCGAAATGAAGCCGTTTGCGGCTGGAACCTTCTCCGTATGCGAAGCGGTTGCCAAGTCCGACAGCATCAGCATCATTGGTGGTGGCGATTCTGTTGCTGCGGTAAACCTGTCCGGCGTAGCCGATCAGATGAGCCACGTTTCCACCGGCGGTGGTGCTTCCCTCGAATTCATGGAAGGCAAACAGCTCCCCGGCATTGTGGCTCTGACCGATAAATAATCGGCCCGGCTTCCAATGATTGGAACGAGCCTCCGCAGCAATGCGGGGGCTTTTTTGTGTTCATGCCCCGCCTTTAACGGCGGTCGTCGAATCTGCGGATTCCAAGCATTGGAAACCGCATTTGTGCGACTTGGCGTGCGTGCGGCGCGATGGGGACATCGCAGCCCTACCGGTGGCTTTTGTTGTGTTCATAGTTTAATTCGAAAGTGTCCGGTGATGGGGAAGTCGAAAAGTCGGTTTTCCTCGCGGGTGCCGGAGCCGATGTTATGGATGACGAGGGGCGTCCCGTCAGCGGTCTTGCGGTCGCTGACGATCATGATGTGCGGTCGGTTTCCGACGGAGCAGGTGACGATGTCGCCGGGGAGATAGTCGGCGGGGGATTTGCTGATTGCGAGCCCGCAGCCTCGTCGCTTGAAAAAGGTGATTAAGTTCGGGACCCGGCGGTGATCGATATTTTTGTCGGGCTTTTTCAGTCCCCAGTTGGCGGGGTATTTTGAAAAGGCGCGCGACATATCCTCGTGAACCTCTTTTTGGAGGTCGAGTTGAAGGGCGTCGCGCAACGCGCGGATCACGACGTCGGTGCAAACGCCGCGGTCGCGGGGGATATCCCCTCCGGGGTACGCGAGGCCGACGTACGCCGGGTCGTAAAAAACGGTGATCCCGATCTGCTCGCGGGCAGCGGTTACAATCGGGGAGACCGGTTTTGATTGCACGGGTTCTTGCGGCGCGGCGGGTTGCGACGGGGGAGGTGAATCCGGGGGCGAACCGCCGCAACCGCTTAAGAGGCTGACTGCAATGAGTATGAAGATGACGCAGGATTGAATGTACATTTGCACATCATCATGACTTTTATTTTGAACTCCAGTTTTTTTAACACCTCATGGAGCACCCTTTTGCTGTTCCGATGTTTGGAAGTTCTGAAAACCCAACGGTCGAACTTTTTTTCTGTGCGATGATTACACTAGAACCTCATGAAAAAATAAGATATATGTTTTCATAATTGCAACGCGTGTAATTTTCAGGGCCTTGTTGAATCGGGAGTGTTCAAAAGACGGGTGTTTTTTTTCATGACGCGACAGTGATTATGCGCCCTGTCTGAGCGACGCGGGATCGGGTCGGCCCATGATACACGTGAGGTTGCTGAAAATAGTTTGCAATAAAACAGGGGGGTGGTGCGTCATGCTCGATTCTCCTGAAATTTGAATGGGAACGGGATATATTATGAAAAAAAGCTTTCTATTATTGGTATGCACGGCGTCTGTTGCGGTGTTTGCTCAGCAATCCTCGGATACGGGAACTCAACGGCCTCGAGGTACTCGAGGTGAGGGTAATTCATCGTCGAGGGAGAGACGAAATTCAGATAATTCGCCGGGGGAGAATGCAGCCCCGAAGCCCGGGAGCGGGGCCTCGCAGGCGGAGAGAGAGGCATCGCCAGGCAATCAGGAAAACTTCGATCAGATTATGGGCAGTTTTTCCGAGCTGGCCATGAAGTTTTCAGAGAAGGAATCCAACAATATCGAAATGTTTGTTTACGAATGTAAACATGTGAGCGGGAAGTCCTTCAGTCAGGCCCTTGAACCGTTTCTTTCTGTCCATGGCGAGCTTTCCGATTTCGAAGATGCTGATCTGGTGATTATCTCCGATGAGCACGAGAATCTTGAAAAGCTTAAAGCCATTGCGGTCTCCATCGACCGGCCGATTCGTCAGGTCCTTGTTAGTGCGAATATTGTCGAATTTCAGATTACCGACGGTTTTGAGAAGGATATCAGCATGCAATACAATCAATTCCAGAACATGGATGAGCTGGTTCCTTTGCCGGGCGGTGGCGTGGCTTCCAGTGGTCTGAACTCCGAGTTTGCCTCGCGGATAATGGATGCGATCGTACCTTCCGGCAGTAATCCGGCCAGCTTAAGCGGGAAATCGTCTTATATGCGATACAATGCGGATGAGCAGTCGATTTTTTCCGCATTTCTCACCTTTCTCGAGACCGAAGGAAAGGCGCGGATTCTATCTTCGCCATCGTTGATTATGCGCCGGGGTCACACCGGCAATATTCTCTCGGGGGAGGACATTCCGATTACCGCCGCCAATGTTGGTTCTGGAGGAACCTCGTATTCGGTGGAATACAAGTCCGTCGGGATCAAGCTGCGGGTTACGCCCGAATCTATTTTTGACGACCGCGTTGTGCTCGAAGTCAGCCCGGAGGTTTCCAACATCATTCGTTACGAAGAGTCGAATGCGGGCCGTAATCCCGTGATCGCAATTCGTAATGCAAGCACGAGGCTCGAAATGAGCGATGCTGAAATGGTCTCCATTGGAGGACTCCTGCGCGAGGAAAAAATCGAAACGAAAAAACAGGTTCCGATCCTGGGTAGTATTCCGTTGATTGGATCGCTCTTCCGATCCAACAGCAGTGAAGAAGTTCGTTCACAGCTCGTTATTTTTCTTACGGTTAACGTGGTTGATCCGGCGGATTTAAATGCGGACACGGTCAACCCCCGTAAGGTTCCGGAGGAGTTGCGGGAAATAATTGATGCCACGCAAAAATCGATTCCGGATAAGGAGCGTTCGATCTCCAGTGACGCAGCTCTGTGGTTCAAATAAGACGGGAAACGCATGAAACCGGATTGTATTAAATTTAAACATGGCCTGCTCATCGCCTTGGTGCCTTGTCTGTTCGCTGCGGGATGCAGCAAGAGCAGTAAAAAGGAGACCGAGCAACCCGATCAGGTCTACGAAGTGGTCCGAGGCGATTTTAACATTGTCATCACCGTCAACGGGGTGCTCGATGCGGTCAAGCGTTACATCGTCAGCGCACCCTCCATTTCGAAGCAGGGGCTTGATATTATTTATGCCGTACCGGATCAGACGGTTCTGAAAAAGGGAGATTTAATCGTCGAGTTTTCTGACGAGAGCTATCTTGATGAGCTCGAAGATCAGAGCATTAAAATCGAAGAGGCTGAAAAAAACCTGATGATTCTGCAGCAGGACTATCAGATGAAAATCGCAGAAATCGTCAGCTCCATTAAAAGCGCGACCGATAGTCACCGCATCAGCGTTGAGGCGTACGAGAAATATGTGAAAGAAGACGCGCCGCTGGCAAAGACCACCTTCCAGAAGGAGTTGGCGACGGCCCGGGAGAATGTGGAGAACGAAGAGGAAAATCTGGCCGCGCTTAAAGCTAATCTACTCTCCGCCTCGATGGGCGATGAAGAAGCCAGTCAGAAGCTTGAAGGCGAGGTGGAAACTTCGGAAAAGAAAATCGAGGATCTGGAGAGTGCAAAGGAAAAGGCCTCCTATAACCTTCGGATGTTCAAACAGTACACCTTTCCCCAGCAGGCCCGAAAACTTGAACAGGCTCAGGTGAAGGCGGAGATGGACCTGAAAAATGAGCTTGTGAAATCGGCCGCACAGCGCGTGCAGCTGGAAGGAAAAATTCAAACGCAGACCCGATTGCTCAGTAGTCTGGTACAGCAGAAAAATGATCTGATCAGCAATATTGAAATGTTGAAGGTCACGGCCCCTGTGGACGGTACCATTTCCTATGGCGATCCCAATCCCCGCCGCCGCAGTCAGGAGCAGAAAGAAATTATTGTCGGAGCCAACATGAACCGGAATGAGGTGATCGGCAGTATTCCCGATATGAGCCAGCTCATCGTTAATGTGGACATCCCGGAGATTTCTCGGTCGAAAATCAGTCAGGGAACGCGTGCTGAAATGCGGATCAAGGCATTTCCAAACCTGCACTTGTCCGGCGTGGTGGACCGTATTGCCGATATGGCGTCCAACCTGCAGTATTGGGACCGGGGAAGTCCGAAAATTTATCCGACGGTGATCAGTCTGGATCAGAATGATGCAATACTTCGCCCAGGCATGACCGTCGAAGTTGATATGATTTCCGAAATCATTTCCGATGTCATTTACGTTCCGGTCGAAGCGCTTTATGTGAAAGAGGGCAATATCTATTGCAACCTCAAAAAGTCGGTTTCAACGGAAGAGCGCCAAGTCACTATCGGCCGTAGTTCCAGCAGTTATGTGGAGATTCTGGAAGGGCTTAAGGAAGGGGATCACGTTCTTTTGAGCCGGGAGGAATCGTAAATTGAGCTTGATTCAGTTACAGGGAATCAGCCGGGTCTACGGAAGCGGGCCCGCTGCTGTGCATGCCCTGCGCCCCGCCAACTTAAGCATCGAGGAAGGTACCTTTGTTGCCATTTACGGAGCTTCGGGTTCCGGCAAATCCACCATGCTCAACATGCTCGGGCTGTTGGATGAACCCTCGGGGGGGGATTATTTCCTCGAAGGTCGTAATGTGGCAAAACTGACCGATGCCGCCCGTTCTGAAATCCGATGCCGGGAAATCGGTATTGTCTTTCAGTCGTTCAACCTGTTTCCCCATTTTTCAATTCTCGAAAACGTCTGCATGCCGATGCGCTTCGCCGGAGCCGAGCGGCGGGAGATGAAGGATCGTGCGGCAGAGCTGCTGGCTCGTGTCGGTTTGAGCGATCGCCTTACGCACAGCCCCTCGCAGCTTTCCGGCGGACAATGCCAGCGCGTGGCCATTGCCCGAGCACTTGCGAACCGGCCCGCCGTAATTCTTGCAGACGAACCGACCGGTAATCTTGATGTGAAAACAGGGGATGAAATCCTTGGTGTTTTTCATGAACTGGTGGATGAAGGTCACACCGTCATCATGGTCACACACAACGCCGAGTACGAAAAAGAAGTTCAGCGAGTCATAGAACTCAACGACGGAAACGTGGTGCGCCAATGAGTTTTTTCTACAATGTAGAATCCACCTGGCTCAGCCTGAAGCATCACGCTTTCCGCTCTCTGCTAGCCATGCTTGGCGTTGTGCTCGGTGTGGCTGCGGTGGTCGGTATGCTGGCGGTGAGCGAAGGGGCGCGTGTTGAGTCGGTCGAACGGATTCAGCGGCAGGGTGTGGATAACATTATCCTGCACTCAGAGCGGCCTCAGGCAAATGTCACCGGCGGGGAAAATATCTATTTCTACGGAATTACCACCGAGGATATTGAGCACTTTAACACCGTTTTTGATAACGTTAAAAAGGTTGTTCCGGTGGTGGAACTTCATCGGACCATTTACGCAGACGGAAAACCGACGGACGTGGGTCTGATGGGTGTGGGCCCGGACTTTATGAAAATATCCCGCTCGCAAAATGCCGACTCACGCGGCCGCTGGATTTCTGAAGCAGATGGAGTCACGGCCTCGCTGGTCTGTTCGGTGGGGGTCGATGCGGCCCGTCAGATTTTCGGATTGGAAGATCCGCTGGGAGGGACGATCTCAGTTTCCGGATCTGCGTTCGAGGTGGTGGGACTGCTTGATAACCCGTTGCGCTCTAAACTGGCCGGCAAACACGATATCAATAATCTGGTATATGTTGATTATGAAACGCTGCTCTCGATTTATAACCGGGGTACCCTCCAGGTGGTCGCTGACTATGTCTATGTGCAGGTCGATGACCTGACGTATCTGAAGAACACCGCCGACCGCATTCGGACCTATTTGGCGGAAACACACGATTTACCCGACTACACCATCAGTGTTCCCTACGAACTGCTCCTCGCGGAGCAGGCCACCCAGCGTGTCTTTGCAGTCGTTATGGGATCCATCGCCGCCATTTCATTGCTGGTCGGCGGTATTGGCATCATGAACATCATGCTCGCCAATATCTACGAGCGAACCAAAGAAATCGGAACCCTGCGCGCCCTCGGTGCCCAGCGGAAGACCATTCTTGCTCAGTTCCTTTTTGAAGCGGTTACTCTCACTGGAGTCGGCGGTGTGGTTGGTGTTGCCATCGGCTTTCTGATCGCCATGCTTATTAAATATTCGGCGGGCATGCCCACTATTGTCACGCCCGGCAGTGTCATCGTTGCCCTGAGCGTTTCCATTCTGACCGGAATCATCTTCGGAACCCATCCCGCGTGGAAAGCGGCAAACCTGAGCCCGATCGAAGCCCTGCGGCGTTAAGGTTGCAAATGCGAGGCAGCTCTATCGACGCAGGTAGAGCTTTGCGCAGCCAATGGCATCGGACAGTGCTTCGTGGTGGGTGAGCGGAATCCCGAGGCGTTCGCAACAACTGTTCAGTCTATACGGAACATACCCTTTAGCTTTGTAAATACGCATTGTGCATTCCCATCGATCGGCCAGACCGAGCTCGCCATAATACAGATCGTAGTATTCCATCGTGCGCTTTAGCACCGAACGGTCGAACACTTCGTTGTGAGCAACCAGTGTACGGTTCTGCAGGCGTATCCGTATTTCCGGATAGAGCCGATCAAACGTAGGCGCGTTGACCGTGTCCCTGGGATGAATACCGTGGACGGCAATATTCATCCCGAAATACTGATTTCCCGGAGGTTGAATCAGCGAATAATACTCTTCTGTAATTTTCCCGTTTTCCACGGTTACAATTCCCACGGCGCATGCGCTGTCGCGCTTGCCCGTAGCGGTTTCAAAATCGATGGCGGTAAAATTCATCAGGACAACGTAGCGACTTACAGCAGGCGCGGCAATACGCAGTTATCTAAACGAGAACCGGTTTTAAAGATCACCAATGGCGGTGGAGGGTCAGCGGTCTCGCTGACTCATTCTGTGCGGGCGGCGGCCGCTGAGTCCAGCATCCCTCCATTTTTATGGAGGGTCGGAAAAATAACTGAATCCTTCGGTGGATTAATGGGTTGAGTGTTGTATTCTTTTTGTCCGTGACTATGAAAGCGACATTTAAAGTATTTGGTTCAATTGTTGCGCTGGGATTGGTGATTCTGGCGGTTTCCCATGTGGTGATGCTGTATGGATTGACAAAGGCGATGCGCGATGTGGTGCTGCCGCGGCTCAAGGAGGAAACGGGGATTGATGCGCAGGTGGGGCGGCTCTCGATTAATGTGGCGGCGGGGATGCTCTATTTAGACGATATTGAAGTCCGCAACCCGGAAGGTTTTCTGCTCGAAAATTTGGCATCGGTCGAGCGTATTGAAGTTGAGCTGGATGTAAAATCGCTGTTCCGGCAGAAGCCGCTGATCATTAAAAATGTGGAGGTGGAAAATACGCTGGTGAATGTGATTCGCAACAAAGACGGCGAAATCAATCTCACGAAACTGCAGGAGCAGATGCCGTTGCCGGTCGAACCCGCCGAATCGCAGCAGGTTCCAGAGCCTGGAAAACAACCGCCGGAAAAAGTTCCAACCCCTGGAACATCCGTTCCGGTTGAAGACGCAAAGCCGTTGCCTGAGCTGCTGTTTGAACGGTTGTTGTGCAATGCGACGGTTCGGTATGTAGACTTTAAACTCAATGAACTCGATATTGCGTTGCAGTTGAATCTGAAGGCGGTCAACCTTTCAACGCTCTCCGATCCGGAAGCGGCCTGGGGGGCTGCAACTGTTTCGGGAGCACTGGGAAATGATCGGAACAGCTATAAAACAGATTTGAGCCTGCGGCTCGCCCCGATCCGCGACACGGAAATCTGGTCGTTCGATCTGACTGGCCGGGTGATGGAAATTGACCCGCGTTCGCTGGACTCGCTGTATAAACGGGCAGGCATCCGCACGGCGCCGTTCGGGATTGAACCGCAATTTTATTGCCGCGAAAACCAGTTTGCTAATTCGCAGGTCAGTATTGCGATGCAAAATATTCAACTGGAAGAAAAGCTGTCGCGACAGTTGGGTGGCATGGGATCAATTGATCAATTGAATGTTACCGCGCCAGTTACGGGCACGCTTTATGAACCGCAAGTGGATCTGCAAGGGGCGCTGATGTCGGCGATCGGCGGGAATACGCGGTCGTTGCTCGATGCGTGGATTCGGGGGCAGGTTGAAAAGCAGGTCGGTGAGGGCGATCCGAATGCTTCTGTGACGGATGCGGCGGTGGAGGCTTTGGCGAAAGAAGTTCCGGAGATTGGAAAAAGTGAGACCGCAAAGAAGGTTTTAAAGGATTTGGCAGGCGGAGGCACTTCCGCTACAAACGCGCCTGCCCCGATCAATTCCGATACGATTGTTGAAATTCTCGGCGAGACGGTGGATGAAATCGGCGAAAATGAAGAGCTCAAAAGTGAGCTGAAAAACCTGGGGAAATGGCTGTTCGGAGAATAGCCGGAACTTTTATGACGATTATACTATTAACATTTTTGGCTTATCTGGTTGGAGCAATTCCGTTCGGCCTGCTGGTTGCCAGACTGAACGGGGTGGACATCCGCGAAAAAGGCAGCGGGAACATTGGTGCCACGAACGTTTTCCGCGTCATCGGAAAAGGGTGGGGGATTTTTACGATGATCCTGGATGCCCTGAAGGGATTTATTCCGGCGTTCTTTTTTCCAATGCTTGGAAATGTGGATCCGGTCTGTGGGGTACTGTTCGGTTTCGCGGCGATCATTGGGCACACCTTCCCGGTCTATCTCAAGTTTAAAGGCGGCAAAGGCGTGGCCACCAGTGCCGGTATGCTGTTGGGCGTGGCTCCGGTCGCGGTCGGCGTCGGCTTGATTTTCTTTATTATTACCGTGGTGATTTCCCGATATGTCTCGTTGGCCTCGATCATTGCGGCTGTTGCGGTGGGCATCACGGTTTGGGTGGAAGGTGAAAAACCGATGGTGGTTAAAGTAGCACTTTCAATTCTATCGCTGCTGGTCATCTGGCTGCACCGCACGAATATCAAGCGCCTGATGAACGGCACCGAAAACCGCTTTGGTAAGAAGAAGGAGACTTCCGCATGAAGGTAACTGTTATTGGTGATGGCGGCTGGGGAACGGCGCTGGCGATGGTGCTCGATCGGAATGGACATGCAGTGACGGTCTGGGGCCCCTTTCCTGAATATCTCGACAAGATTAAAATCTCTGGCGAAAATACAACCTATCTTCCAGGGGTTGGAATTCCGGCCACGTTAAAGTGGACGTCCGACCACGCTGAGGCCGTGCAGGATGCCGGACTCGTAGTGTTGGTGGTTCCTTCGCGCTTTTACAAACCGGTGGTGAAAGCATTCAAACCCTACATTCCTGCCGATGCCCTAATCGTCAGCGCCACAAAAGGGCTCGATGAACAGACGCATGAACGTATGAGCGAAACGGCGGAACATATTCTCGGCCGGGAAGTGGCGGTGCTGTCGGGACCCAGCCATGCTGAAGAAGTGGCGCGCGGAGTTCCCTGCGCGGTGGCCATTGCGGCACGCGATCATGCGATGGCCGAAAAGATCCAGCATCTGTTTTTGAATGAAAGCTTCCGTGTTTACACCCTTGAAGATGTAGTGGGGGTCGAGCTCGGCGGAGCACTGAAAAATGTGGTGGCGGTTGCGGCCGGGATTTCAGACGGCCTGGGATTCGGCGACAATACCAAGGCAGCGCTGATGACGCGCGGAATTGCGGAAATCACGCGTCTCGGTGCGGCGCTTGGCGCACAACCGGAAACCTTTATGGGCCTGAGCGGCATCGGCGATCTGATGGTCACCTGCATGAGCAAGCACAGTCGCAATCGCGGCGTCGGCGAACGGCTCGGCAAAGGCGAAACGCTTGAAGATATAATGGGCAGCATGAAAATGGTGGCCGAAGGGGTCTGGAACTGTCAGGCCGCGGCAGCGCTGGCCGCAGATCTGGGGGTTTCCGTTCCGATCACCGAGCAGGTGAATGCCGTCGTTCACGAAGGCAAAAACCCGCGCGAAGCGGTGATGGCGCTGATGGGCCGAGCTCCGAAACCTGAAATGGAATAGGGGGGCGAGAGCCTGCCAGTGGAATAAACCGCCAGTAAACCATTAAGGAATGAGTATGCGTGTATTTGAATGCAATTGTGGCCAACCTTTATTTTTTGACAATCGAAGTTGCGAAAAATGCAAAGCCGAAATTGGATTCGATCCCAAGACACTGGAGTTGATAAATCTATCTTCGCAACCGGATAAAAAACGGTGTAGCAACCACCAAATGCCAATTCAGTGCAACTGGGTACTCGCGACCGATGATGCATTAGGCCTGTGTGAAAGCTGCCGGCTCACTCAAACGACACCCATTTCCAATCCCGATAACGACCAGCGTTTATCCAAGCTGGAAGCGTCCAAGCGTCGGTGGTTATATGGAGTGTTTCGCCTTGGAATACCGGTTGTCAGCTTTCGCCAGCAACCCGACGGAGGGCTGGCTTTCGATTTCTTAGAGGACCAGGCCGCTGACGCGAGTGGTGATGAGTCGAAAATTCTTACCGGTCACGCCAATGGTCTCATCACACTTAACGTAGCCGAGGCTGATGCGATTGATCGTGTAATTGCCCGAGAGCAACTGAATGAGCAGTATCGTACGTTGGTTGGCCATTTCAGACACGAATCCGGTCATTTTTTCTGGGATCAGTTCATTAAAGCCAGCCCAAACCTGAAACCATTCCGTACGCTGTTCGGCGACGAACGACAGGATTACAGCGAGGCGCTCGAACAACATTACAAAACGGGGCTGGCAAACGACTGGCAGGATCATTTTATTTCCAGCTATGCAAGTTCTCACCCTTGGGAAGATTGGGCGGAAAGCTGGGCGCATTACCTGCACCTGGCCGATACCCTGGAAACCGCCGCAAGTTTCAATCTCTGCAAGGACTGGGAAGTGCTGATTCAGGATTTTGATCAACTGATTGCCAGCTGGTTGGAACTGGCCGTGATGCTGAATGAGCTTAATCGCAGTATGGGGCAAAACGACAGTTATCCATTCACTCTGCGGCCTCCCGTTATTGAGAAACTTGAATTTATTCACAATCTCATACGTGATCAATCGGCCTCTAAATATAAAACGATTTAACTGCGGATTATAAAACGCATCATCAACCTCATGGGCCGCGCCCCGAAGGATGAGCAGGAATAAATATCCGTGCGTGAAGACACGAAGCGATGGTCCTCCTGTGTTGGAGGACCTCACGTTTTGCGTCATATTCTCACGGGGTCAATCCGAAGGCGAAGCCGGGTATGTTCCGGACCTGAGACAGGAGCGGAGCGGTGCACCAGTCCGTATCCTTCTTCCCCCGGGTAGCGGTTTCCTTTCAGTAAAAGAACGGCACCGGTAGGGGCTTGTTGAACGGCTTTGGCATCGGGAATGATGCGTCGGTTGGCTGCTTCGATGGAATCTGCAGTGCACCCAATTTCCTCGCGGCAAACCGCTTCCTCGGGAGCCCATTCGGTGCCCGGGCCGAAATAGGTGCAGAGCATGCGCAGGGCCAGGTAGTCAGCGTGAAACTTACAGCACCCGGAATCCCGTAGGGATTCGAGATGCAACTGTACCGATGATGTATCGGTGACTTCGCTGAATCGATAGACTAGGTCGGTCAGGTCGTCGATGAGCCAATTGCTGTTTTCTGAATTCCCGATCCACCCGTTCTCAGCAAGCCGGGCGGCAATCAGCCCCCGGACATCGACTTGGTCCACATGAATCTCTTCTTCCATGCAACAATCCTCGGTCTCCAGCCACGACTGAATTTGTGTCGTGACGCCCTCGGGAATATCCCGCTCCCACATCATTAAAGGAACGTTCCGTTCACTGATATCAAACAGGCTGGCACTTTCGCTATTTCGCGGCTGAACCGCAGGGCTTACCAGTGTCATATTAAACCTCCACCTCTTCTTGAGTCGCCTGCCATGAAGGAAAGGGATCCGCCAATGCTTCAGGCCAGGATTCCATTCCGGCGTCCAGCTCGTTCGGTGTCAGTAACGCGGCATCCAATGTCTGGATCATTTCTTCCTTCGGAAGTTTTTGACCAATGAAAACCAGCTCCTGCCGGCGATCTCCCCAGGGGCCCTCCATTTGGCTGTTGATCCACGCTTCGCTCTCCGGATCATCCGGCCATTCACTCTTTGGCGCCGCCGCCCACCAGTATCCGACCGGGCGATATTGCGCCATTCCGCCGGCCTGTGACCACTCCGCGGCCACACTCGGTCGGGACGCAATCCAGAAATATCCTTTAGACCGCAGCATACCGGGCCATTCGGTGTGGAGAAAATCCCAGAGTCGCTGAGGGTGAAACGGGGTACGTTGGCGAAACGTGAAGTTGCCGATGCCATATTCTTCGGTCTCCGGCGTATGCTCTTCGGCCAATTCCCGAATCCAGGCGGCGGATCGTGATGCCTTTTCCATATCAAACCGGCCGGTTCCCATCAGTTTATCAAGCGGGACATTTCCTTTGATGGATGAAAGCACTTCTGCTCCGGGGTTCAGTGTTTGTACTGCATTCATCACCACATTCAGTTTTTTGGAAGAAACGCAGTCCGCTTTGTTCACGATGATGACATCGGCAAATTCAACCTGCTCAACGAACAGGTCGGCCAGACCGCGTTCATCTTCTTCCGAAACCGCCATGTCCAGTTCGCTGAGCGCGGTTGTGCCGCCATATTGTTCCAGAAAGTGCATGGCGTCCACCACCGTGACCATCGTGTCCAGGCGGGACCAATCCTGCAGGCTGTTGCCTTCTTCATCCATGAAGCTGAAGGTTTGCGCAACCGGCAGGGGCTCGGATATGCCTGATGATTCAATGAGCAGGTAGTCATATTTCTGTTCCCGGGCCAGGGCGGAAACCTCTTCCAGGAGGTCATCCCGCAGAGTGCAGCAGATGCAGCCGTTCGAAAGCTCCACCAGCTTTTCCTCGGCCCGTTTCATGGTAATGCCGCTGTTGCGGGTCATTAAAGCATCGATGTTCACATCGCTCATATCGTTTACGATCAGCGCGACCCGCTTGCCTTCCTGGTTGGCAAGGATATGGTGCAGTAACGTGGTTTTGCCGGCTCCCAGAAAGCCCGAAAGGACGGTTACGGGAAGTCGTTTATCGGTTGAATTTCGGGTTGTCATTTAAAAGTCTCCTTAATAATGCAAGTTGATTGCGATAATAATTATCGCAAGTAAGTTGCAATGTCAACCGGGATGAATTACTAATACGGAACTCATGACAAATAAAACGACAGTAATCGGTGATATGGAACAGGAGGTCCGAGCCCTATTGCATCAACAAGGACTTCGTGTGACCACGCCTTGCCTGCTGGTCCTGCAGATCCTGGCTGGTGCGAAGGCTCCGCTTTCGCACACGGAAGTACTGGAACAGATAAAGCAGGGGGACTGTGATCCGGCAACGGTGTACCGGAACCTGATCAAATTACGGGATGCCGGGCTCGCCTGCGTGGTCAGTCAGGCTGATGGAATCGATCGCTATGTGTTTACCAGGCCGGGCTCGGAAGGGCACGCTCATCCGCATTTCTATTGCACGGAGTGTGAACAGGTCCTGTGTCTACCTTCAGACGTCCAAACCCTCCTGAATATAGAAGGCCCCTGGGTTGAAGCGGTCCAGCAGGCCGTATGGGATCTGCGCGGTACGTGCCCGGCCTGTCGGGATAAGAAGAATGCTTCAACCCGCAGCAGCAAATGATGCTCCATGCCGGAACAGCAATAGGTATTGGTTTCATAATCGTTACACGTGGGTTGAGCATATCGTGTGTGAATGCCATTAATTTGGCTCAATGCATTCCATGAGCTGATCTTCCCACATACTTTCAATTTCCGGGGCAATGATTTCAACCCGGCTTTCGGCGCACTCATCGAGCGCCATTTCTGTTAAGCCGTCTGTCGTCAGGTTGTATCCGAAGATGCCTTTCTGAGTAATAAAGACCCCTTTCATGCGTTCGGCATTCAGTCCGCTGAAAAATGAAAACAGTTTGCTGCGATCAAATACCAGGTAAGGCGAAAATCTCCAACCGAGGCTGTAGAATCCTTCCCCTTTATTTTCTGCTTTAATATACCCCGACTCCGGAATGGGCAGCTCGGCGATTGAAGGCTTCCGGTTTGCATGATGATGGTGGTGCGGCTGTGTTGCGCCGGCTGCCTGGGCATGACCTTCCAGCAGAGAGGGAGAGAGCCTGCCTTGTTCGGTAATCATAAGTTCCACGTGCGATGCACCTTGTTTATCAATATAGGTTTTCAGCGTGTTTTTGTCGGCTTCCTGATAAAGGTCCGCTTTGTTACCCACAATGACATCGGCGATAGCGATTTGCTGGTTAAAGATTTCGTGTTCCGTGTAGCGACTGTCTGAAAGGTGGCGGGCGTCCACGAGCGTCACAATTTTCTGGATGGAAAGGCTTTCCTGGTAATGTTCACCGGAAAGCACCCCGAGCACTTCAATGGGATGCCCTAATCCCGTCGGTTCAATCAGCAACCGGTCCGGGCATGCACGGGTAAGCAGTACATTCAGAGCAACCTGCATGGGTATGCCTGCCGTGCAGCACATGCAACCACCGGGAACTTCCCGAATAAAAACACCTTGGTCCTCACTGTGCTGTCCCTCAAAGAGACTTCCATCGACGCCGATTTCTCCAAATTCATTAACAAGAACCGCCCATTTTTCATTCGCCGGTTTGTTTTTAAGCAGGTGCAGAATGGCAGAGGTTTTGCCGGAGCCTAGAAAGCCGGTGATAATATTAGTTGGAACGCTTGTGATTCGTTTTTCAGTTTTCATATGGGGTCTTCATATATCTCCAGCGTGTAGGTGGTGTCACGAAATATTTATATTCTTTAGGGATCCGCATGATGAATTGAATGTTGATATGAAGTGAAAAGCCGAATCTGTATATCGCTATCTGTAGCAATGATCAGGCACCTGTGTTCGGGATGTTCCTGTTTGATTATCACCCGATTTTACCGATGCAGATTTTGACAAGACATGGGGGGCGCATTAAGGTGCGCCCCTATAATTTATGAAATGGAGAGGATTTTAGAGATGAGAGTTAAAGCATTCAAAGCATGGCGTCCGGCGGAAGGTAAGGCGGAGAGCGTAGCATCGGTTCCGTACGATGTGGTGGATACGAAAGGGGCCGCTGCACTGGCGGCCGGAAATCCGGAGAGCTTCCTGCACGTGGTTCGTGCGGAGATCGATCTGCCGGAAGGCACCGATCCCTACAGCGATGCGGTTTATGCGCAGGCCAAAGAAAATATTGAGCGTTTCAAGAATGAGGGCATTCTGATTCGTGAAGAGGAACCGACGATTTATCTTTATTCCCAGCAGATGGGCGATCACCTCCAGTTCGGGATCGTGGCGACCTGCCATTTCGAAGATTACGAAGAAGGCAAAATCAAGATTCACGAAAAGACCCGCCGCGTGAAAGAAGAAGACCGCATTCGTTATGTTGATACGCAGAATGCTAATACCGGGCCGGTATTCCTGGCCTATCGCGACAGCGAGAAAATCAATGCCGTGGTTGACGCAACGAAAGCCTCCGAGCCCCTTTATAAATTCACAGCGGAAGACGGCGTGATTCATACCGTTTGGAAGTTTGAAGATGCGGCGGTATTGGAAGAAGCCTTCGGTGAAATTCCTGCAACCTACGTGGCGGATGGGCATCATCGTTCGGCTTCTGCCGCAAAAGTCGGTGCGAAACGCCGTGCTGCCAATCCGAACCATACTGGAACGGAGCCTTATAACTATTTCCTCGCGGTCATGTTCCCGGAAAGCGAGCTGAAGATTCTGGCCTATAATCGCGTGATCCTCTCGCTGCCTGGTACGCAGGATGAATTTTTCCAGGCATTGGAAGAACAGTTCACCATCGAGAAAAACGGCATTTCCAAACCTCGGAACGCCGGGGAAATCTGCATGTATATTAATGGTGAGTGGAGCACGTTGACTCCGATTTACATGCCGACCGCGACCGACCCGGTGGCGGCGCTGGATGTGAGTATTCTGCAGAATGATGTGCTGGCCCCGATCCTGAATATTGCCGATCCGCGCGAGAGCAACGATATCGACTTCATCGGCGGAATCAAGGGCACGGAAGAGCTGGAAAAGTGGGTGGATGACGGCCGCGCTGTGATGGCGTTCTCGATGTATCCGACTTCAATGGATCAGTTGTTTTCCGTGGCTGATGCGGGCATGCTGATGCCGCCGAAGAGCACCTGGTTCGAGCCGAAGCTTCGTTCGGGGCTGCTGGTGAATACGCTCGACTAAAGCCGCGGGCGCTCTGCACCCCGACTGATCAAACGCCGCAGTTTTCCAAGGATTGGAAGCTGCGGCTTTTTTGTGTCTGGAAATTTTCGGGCGCAGTTTGTATCTTGTATGACTTCATTCAGAGCATAGGGGATATGTTGGTGCATTTTTCGGGGAAGAGGTTGATGTGGGGCGCGCTGGGGCTGCAGCTCATGTTGTTTGGTTTCCAGCCTTTGGAAGCGGCGACCTTTCTAGGGCAGTCGACCAACACCCGGGATGTAAACGATGACGATGATGAGGAGGAGGAAGAGAAAGGCTGGTTTTCCCTGAGCACGGCTTCCTCTTCGGAAAAATCTTCTTCAAAGGAAACCGTGCAGGTGGTGTCCGGTGGGACAACCGGCTCATCCAGCTATTGGAAAGATCTACAGGAAGAGGTGAGTGCAGATGTGCCCGAGGATTGGCTCCCGAATCGGTTGAGGACCAGTTTTGAAATCGGCCTGCAGCATTGGGAGCCAATCAGCAAAAGCGGGCAGTATACGGCTGACTATGACATTGATCCGGTAACGGTCACCACGCTTGATGCCTCAGTTCGTGTGAAGAGCTGGGTGTTTATGATGGACTACAAAACCTCGCTGACGGACCCGGAAAACATGAAAAACCTGCTCGCTCAGGTTTCGCGGATCACGCCGGGGGAGGGCATGTGGTGGAGTCTCTATGTGGAAAAGGGGCACGTTGAGGGTTCGGCCAAAACAGAGGACGCGTTGGGAAATCCGGTGGAATATGGTGTGGATACCGAGTGGAACCGCATCGGTATTGAGCTGCGAACCTACAGGGGTATTTATGGCGGTTTGGTCTGGGAGGATCTCTCGATGCCGGCAATTCACACCTTCAATAACGAGAACATCGCTTTTGCTGTTTTTGATGACCAAACGCAGGCCCGCACACTTTCGTTGGCGATCGGGTATGATAAAGCACGTTATCTGATGAATAATTTTGAAGAGGGCGGCGCCTGGGCCTGGGCGCTGGAAGGTTCAATCGGGTTGGGGTGGCTCAGCTATTCTGAAGATGAAGCACGGGATTTTATTGAAGCGCAGGGCTACGATTTCAACTCCAACAATTTTCTGATTGCCGGGGCGATTGATGGTCGGCTGGGTTATACCTACTCCAAGGAATTCTGGGGCTGCGACACGCAGTGCTTTGTCGGGGGCCGTTTGCGGGCGTCCGGCTGGATGAATTGGGTAGGGGATGACACGGAGTCGGATACCTTGGATCTGGATACCGGCTTCGGGCTCATTACGCCCGGCATTTTTGCCCGTTTTTCACTGCAGTGGTAAGGTTGCTAGAATGATTGGCCGAACATGGCGGCAATAGACATGCCTTCCGGCGACATCATGAAATCGATGCGGGCCACGCCGGTATCGAACATGCCGCGGAAGCCGATGCCGGCATCGTATTTCATATCGGTATGCAGGGTGTTGAAGTTCCAGGTCGGGGCCACCCGGCCGGCTTCTCCAACGAGTACCATCTGCCACCAGCGAATCTTCAGGGGCTTCAGCCAGCCGACTCGGCCGAGCGGTTGCCATTCCGGCATAATGCGATACTCCGCGGTGTAATAAATCGCGGCTTTGTCGTGAAACCGATAGGAGGGATAGGCACGCATGCGCCATAAACCTCCCAGTGTCGGTCCGGCGAAGTAGGGCGGCTTTCCGCTGAAATCTGCGGCGCCGACATCGTAGGAGAGCGAATAGGCCGCCCACCAGGAAAGGGCGATGGTTTGCTGTTTGGTCCAGGAAGTGTTGGGCAGTGGAATATAGCCGTCGATCTGCCCATCAACCATAGTCCATTGACGGCTGTCGGTGAGCCAGTCGGGATCGTAGGTATAGCCGGCGGAGACTTTATAACCGCGGTGCGGATTGGGGATGAAGTCCGTATTGTCGCATTCAAATCCCGCTCTGAAATTCAGCGTTTCAACCCCTTCAATGTCGGTATATTGCTGTTGATAATAGGGCGTCAGAATGAGTGTGCTTTTCCCGCTTTTTAAGGGGTTCCACGATTCCGCTCCGCTGGGATTGTCGACCAGTCGCCCTTCGCTCACAAGATAGGTGTGTAGAGCCTGTTCCGCATAATTCCCGATCGGAAGGGTGTAGCGCATTTCTAAATTGACGATGGCTTCCTGCTCGTTGACCTCAATAAAATTTTCTTCATTGGAGTCGTTTGAGCCGGCCGGCGGCTGGCCCGCATAATCGGGATTACCCTGAACGTAAACGCGCATCTGGGTGTAGCGCCCCAACGTGGCGTACGGGCGAATGTAAAAGCGTTCGGTTTTTGGAATCCGGATGTTGTATCCTCCTAATAAGGCTAACCACGATCCGTTTGCTGTGGCGTAGGCGGTCCCGTAGTACGTTGTTTCGGGGCTGTTGTCGGAGCTGTAGCTCCCGCCCAGACCGATACCGAAATCCAGAACATCGGTTGAGAAAAAATAGGGAATCAGTAACTTATGGGTTCGGATTTTACCTTCTGCATCGTCGCTTTTTATTATGTATTGCGCGTTGGTTTCCATGGATTGGAAGGTGAGCAGGAGCGCAAGTATTGATAACTCGAAGATGGATTTTCTCATGGATGAACCCTATCTTCTAAATCGATTAATGAGCAAGGGTATTTATGAAAGACAAGATTGGTAAAGTAATTATTTCTGTGTGTGCGGTTTTAATGACTGGCTGTTCAACCGTTCCAATCACAGGAAGAAAACAGCTCAAGATTATTCCGGAACAGCAGATGATTGCGCAAAGCGCAGTGAGCTATGCCGAGGTCATCAGCGAAGGGCCGCTTTCAACCAACAAAGAACAGACCGAGCAAATCCAGCGCGTGGGCGAGCGTATTGCCGCCGCCGTTGAAGCCTATTTGGCGGCGAACAATCAACTGGATTTAATTGATGGATTCGATTGGCAGTTCAACCTCATCGACGACGACGTGCCGAACGCCTGGTGTATGCCGGGAGGGAAAGTGGTCTTTTACACGGGGATTCTTCCCTACACAAAGGATGAAAACGGGATTGCGGTGGTGATGGGGCACGAAATCGCGCATGCCATTGCCGGCCACGGAACCGAGCGGGTCAGCCACCAGATGATTCAGCAGGGCGGGGGAGTTCTCGCAGCCTATTTCAGTAAAGACTCCGACTATCATGAGGCCGTCATGATGGCCTACGGGCTGGGCTCGCAATACGGCGTCATGCTTCCATATTCCCGCGGGCATGAGAGCGAGGCCGACCACATGGGACTCATTTTTATGGCCATGGCAGGCTATAATCCGGAAGATGCCGTTGAATTCTGGCAGCGCATGGGAGCAGCCGGCGGTGACAAACCTCCCGAATTTTTAAGTACCCATCCCTCCGACCAAACTCGGGTCCGCGAGCTGCGCGAACACATGCCCGAAGCGCTGGAATATTATACCCCTCAATAATAAATTCTGTTGCGTCCAATATTCCGCCGGCGTATACGTTCGATTGTGTGTCTCATGTACGGATTCATGATTGGGATTGATTAGTACAGGAGCCTAAATAAATCCTTATTCAGGAGGATGGAATATGAAAAAATGGTTGGTAATTGCATTGGTAGCATGTGTTGCAGCAGGTGTGCAGGCAGCTGAAGAAACGACAGATGATTCCGCCAGGAAAAAGGTCAAAAATACTTCGATCACTAAAGATCAATTCATGAAAAAAATGAAAGCCGATGTAGAAAAAGTCGGGGATGTATTTGATCCGGCCAAAGCCAATGCTGAGTTTAAGAAACTCGATAAAGATGGCGATGGAAAACTGACGGGTGCTGAAATGCCGAAGAAAAAAGGCAAAGTTACAGCGAATGACGAAGGAAAAGCCAAGGATCAGGACGAAACTGCACCCGCCGCTCCTACTGAAACTAAGAAGCGAGAACAGAAACCCGTAACCAAAGAAATATACGTTGCGAATCAGAAAAAGATGGCTGAGAGAAAAGGCGTTGATTTCGATCAGACTGCCGCCGAAGCTAAATTTACTAAAATGGATAAAAACAAAGACGGTACACTGACTGCGGATGAAATGCCGAAGAGAAAACCTAAAGCCAAGGCGAAGGCTGAAGAAACTGCCACTGATTCAGACGAATAAGTAATCAGATGATTTGATGAAGCCCCGGGTTTCCCGGGGCTTTTTTGTGCCCGGCCGAAACTTTTATTTGCAGGGTGTTAGGCGGCGATTCGTCTTTTCCAACCATTGGAAATCGTTATCATGCCGCGCATGTCACTTTATAATCCAGATACGATAGCGGCCATTGCCACGCCTCCGGGCGAGGGCGGTGTGGGTATTGTCCGAATCTCCGGTTCCGAGGTTTGGAAGATTGCCGATAAACTTTTCCAACCTTTGGATAAAACCGTCGTCTCCGAACGGGCGCACGGAACCTTCGCCTACGGCAAAGTGCTGGATGCCGACGGCGCGGAAATTGACACCGGCCTCGCGCTGATTATGCGCGCCCCGAATAGTTATACCCGCGAAGATGTCGTCGAAATTCAGGGCCACGGCGGCGCCGTCGGGATGCGCCGAATTCTGCGCCGATGTCTGGAAGCCGGTGCGCGAATGGCCGAACCCGGCGAGTTTACCAAACGCGCTTTCCTCAACGGCCGGATCGACCTGCTGCAGGCGGAAGGCATTTTCGACCTGATCCGTGCGCGGTCCGACCGCGCCGCATCGGCTGCCCTCGAGCAGATGGAAGGGCGGCTCAGTTCTAAATTCAACCTCATCTACGAGGCTTTTCTCGAAGTGGCCGCCAATCTGGAAACCACCCTCGATTTTGTGGAAGACGAGCTTCCCGACGATGTGTTTTCCGGGATCGCAGACCTTTTAGACCGAACCTTCCAATCATTGGATAAATTGCTCGACACCTGGGACGAAGGCCGCCTGCTGCGCGAAGGCGCGCGGGTCGTCATTCTCGGTCGACCGAACGCCGGGAAATCAACGCTGCTGAATGCCTTGCTCGGATTCGACCGGGCGATTGTTTCAAGCACCGCCGGAACCACACGCGATACGATTGAAGAAGGTTTTGTGCTCGATGGAATCCCGCTGCGGGTCATCGACACCGCCGGGCTGCGCGAAACCGACTGCGACATCGAGGCCGAAGGCATCCGCCGAGCGGAAGCCCATTCTCAAGAGGCGAATCTGTCGATCTATCTGCTCGATGCTTCCGAACCGTTGCACGAAGAAGATCGGGCCCGTCTGGAAAAACTCGATCCTGCCAAGAGCGTGGTTGTATTGAATAAGGTAGATCTGGGAAACAAAGTTTCAAGTTTCAAGTTTCAGGTTTCAAGTTTCGTTGAAGCGAGTTTGATTTCGGGAACCGGAATTGGTGAGCTGAAACAGGCCATGGCCGAAGCACTTGAAAAAGGAGCCGATTTGCAGGCTCCGCCCCATGCCGTAATATCCGAGCGGCACCGTCATTTGCTGATAAAATCGCACCAGGAAGCTCGGCAGGCCCGCGCTTTTTTGAATCAGAATGTGGAGGAAAATGCCGTGCTGGCCGCCGAGCATTTGCGTTCGGCCCTTGAATATCTGGGGCAGGTGACAGGCCGGCAATATCACGAAGAGCTGCTGGACAACATCTTCTCGCGCTTCTGCATTGGGAAATAAGGGTTGAATCTGGGGCGCAGACGGGTAGATTTTCCAACCTTTGGAAAATTTATGAGGATTTCGTTATGAGCAGAACTTATGCACCGATCGTTAAATGGGGCACCGATAAAAAATACAAGAGGGTCGAGGACTTTCTGTTGCGCCCGTCTGTGGAGGTCAAAGCGATGGAGGTGGCGGCCCGTATTTTGGCTCAGGTGAAGGAGAGCGGAGATAAGGCCGTAATCGATTGTGCGCGCCTTTATGACGGCTCGAATATTTCCACGCGCCGCCTGCGCGTGACTGCGGCTGAAATCGCTGAGGCTGATAAGCTGGTGGACGATGAATTTAAAGCGGCCGCCAGGGAAGCGCACAAACGGATTGCCGCTTTTTCTGAAAATGGATTGCGCGACGACTGGAAAATGGATACGCCGAAAGGCGGCATGCTGGGCGAAAAGTTTGTGGCATTTGATCGCGTCGGCGCATACATCCCCGGCGGTGCGGCCCCGTTGGCATCGACGGCGCTGATGACCCTGACGCTGGCCAAGGTTGCCGGTGTTCGGGAGCTGGTGGCCTGTTCGCCGGCCGGCGCGGACGGAAAGCTGAATCCGTATGTGATTTATGCACTGAATCTGGCGGGGGCGACGGAGATCTATAAAATCGGCGGTGTGCACGCCATCGGTGCGATGGCCTACGGGACCAAATTAATTTCCAAGGTTCGGAAAATTGTCGGTCCGGGCGGACCGTATGTGACGGCGGCGAAGCGTCAGGTTTATGGTGATGTGGCATTGGATATGGTGGCGGGGCCGAGCGAAATTGCGGTGCTTTGCGATTCGTCGGCCAACCCGGCACACGTGGCGGCCGATCTGTTATCGCAGGCGGAGCACGGAACCGGCTCGGAAAAAGCATTGCTCGTGACCTCTTCTCAAAAACAGGCCGAGGCGGTTCGAAAAGAAGTGCTGAAGCAGGCGGCAGCGCTGAGCCGTACCGATCCGGTCAATATGGTGTTGGAAAACGGGATGCTGCTGGTTGTGGTGAAAAGCGTGAAAGAGGGCATGCTGCTGTGCAATCTCTTCGCACCGGAACACATGGAACTGATTGTGAAGAATCCGGAAAAGTGGGTGGATCAGGTGGAAAATGCCGGTGCGCTATTTATTGGCGAATGGACCCCTGAATCGGTGGGCGACTTTGCGGCCGGGCCAAGCCATGTGCTGCCAACCGGAGGAACCGCGGCTTATTTCTCGGGACTGACCGTGGAGGATTTTCGCCGCCGCGTCAGTTTAATCCAATTTACCAAAGAAGATCTCGAAGACACCCTGCCGGTGGTTGAAGCTTTCGGGCGCATCGAAACGCTCGACGGGCACGCCCGTTCCGCTACGATCCGGTTTGGCAAATAGGAAGGCGATATTATGAGCAATTTGATTAGAAAATCCGTCCAGGCGATGTCGGGCTATGTGCCCGGAGAGCAGCCGAAGGATGCTGACATTGTTAAACTGAATACGAATGAGAATCCGTATCTGCCTTCGCCGGATGTGCAGGATATTCTGCAGATGGTCGATATTGCAATGCTTTCGCGCTATCCGGATCCGGTTTGTCTGGAGTTGCGCAAGGTGATTGCCGAGCTACATGGCTGTGCCGTTGAAAATGTATTTGTCGGAAATGGTTCCGATGAAGTGTTGGCATTGGGGATTCGGGCGTTTGTCGAACGTGATGGCTCAGTGGGCTATTTTGATCCATCGTATTCGCTCTATCCAATTCTTGCGGATATTGAAGACGTGGAAAAACGTCCGGTGGCACTGACTTCGGCGTTTGGCTGGGACCTGCCGAAGAACTATGACGCGTCGCTCTTTTTGCTGACCAATCCGAACGCACCAACGAGTTTGAAGTTCAACCGGTCTAACGTTGAAACCTTTGCCAAAGGCTTTGGCGGGGTGGTGCTGATTGATGAAGCCTACGCTGATTTTGCGGATGAAAACTGCATGGATCTGGCATTGGATAATGTGAATGTGCTGGTGGCGCGAACGCTATCCAAATCGTATTCGCTGGCAGGAATCCGGTTGGGCTATTGCGTGGGATCGGCGGAGCTGATCGGCGCGATGTTCAAGATTAAGGATTCCTACAACGTCAATTATCTGACGCAGGAAGTGGCTCGCGTGGCTGTGCTGGATCAGGACACGATGAAGGCCAATGTTTCGGCGATTGTTGAAACCCGCCGGATGGTTGCGGAAAAACTGTCGGAGTTCGGCTTCGAGGTTTCGGATTCCCAAACGAACTTTCTATGGGTGAAGCCGCTGGGGATTGGCGCGAAGCCCCTTTTTGACCGCCTGCGGACGAAAAATATTATTGTCCGGTATTTCGGTAATGATGAGCGGACTAAGGATTATCTGCGGATTACGATCGGAACGGCTCCGGAAATGTTGAAGTTCCTTGATACGGTTGAAGAAATTGTGAACGGAGATTTCTGATGGCGGCTACGTGTTTGAACAGAGCTGAAAACCTTAAACACTGCACCTGCAGCTATGACTGCGATAAACGGGGACTTTGTTGCGAATGCGTGGCCTATCACCGTGCAAAGGGCGCCGTTCCCGGTTGCTTTTTTTCAAAAGCAGGCGAGGCTACTTGGGATCGTTCCGCTGCGAATTTCTGCAAAGATTGCAGGCGCTGATTTCCAACCCTTGGACCGGTCCCGGTTGCTTGACTCCGAGGCGGGTTCCGGCATAATACGAAGCTTTAATTGGGCGGACTGAATTTATGATTAAAGTATCTGGGGTAACGAAACGATTTCCGGCGCGTTTGGCGGTGGATGATGTTTCGTTTGAGGTGGGCCGGGGAGAGATCGTCGGCTTTCTGGGGCCCAACGGGGCCGGTAAAACGACGACCATGCGTATGTTGACGGGATATCTTCCCATGAATTCCGGAACCATCGAGGTGGCCGGCTATGATATTGCCAAACATCCGCAGGAAGTCCGCCGACGTATTGGATATCTCCCGGAGAGCTGTCCGCTCTATCCCGAGATGCGGGTGGACGAATACCTTAAGTTCCGCGCTTCCCTGAAAGGGGTGAAGATTTCCGCCCGCCGCGCCAAGATTAATGAAGTGAAGGAGCAGTGCGGACTTACAGAGGTTGGAAAACGCATTATCGGCCAGCTTTCCAAAGGCTTTCGCCAGCGGGTCGGTTTGGCCGACAGTTTGGTGCACGATCCCGATCTGCTGGTTCTGGATGAGCCGACTGTGGGATTGGATCCATTTCAGATTCGCCAGGTGCGTGAGCTGATCACCCAGCTGGCAGAACGGCATACCATCCTGCTCTCCACACATATTCTCCAGGAAGTGGAGGCTATCTGTGAGCGAATCCTGATTATCAGCGATGGAAAGATTGTTGCTTCGGATACGGAAGAAAACCTGCATCGGAAACTGCATGCCTGTTCCATTATCGAGATGGAAATTCTGGCTGATCAAGAGCGGGCGGTTGAGCGGGTCGGTCAGATGCCCGGACTCGATGTCCGCACGGCAAATGAACTGGCGGATGGCTGGCTTTGGCTGGAGATTGAAGCCGATTCAGCATCGATGCGAGTTGAGCTTTATAATATGGCGGTGGCCGAAGGCTGGGCACTGCGGGAGCTTTCGGAGCAGCAGCATTCGCTGGAAGACACGTTTGTTCAAATGACCCGAAAGAAAGGGGAGGCCTAATGAGTGTCTTTATCAGTCTGCTAAAAAAGGAGTTGCGTACCAGTTTCTACTCTCCCATTGCTTATGTGGTGATGTTTTTCTTCTGGGCGCTGACCGGCGGAAATTTTTACTGGTTACTTGGACAGCTGTCCCACGGGGAGTCGCTTACGCTTTCGACGCAGCTGATGTTCAGCGGCCCCATCATCACCTTCGTTCTGCCGTTTGTGATTCCGCTTATTACGATGAGGCTTTTTGCTGAAGAGCGAAAGCTGGGAACGCTGGAGGCACTGCTCACTACCTCTGTACAGATTCCACAGCTTGTCCTTGCCAAGTTTTTCGGGGCGCTGATCTTTTTCGTTATCCTGCTGCTACCGTCGATTGTTTATGTGAGTGTTTTATCCCATTTAACACCCGGTGAGCTGGTTGGTTTTCCCGATTACGGGGCTCTTAAATCCGGCGTGCTGGGCGTGTTGCTGGTTGGATCGTTGTATGTTTCGGTCGGTCTGTTTATGTCGAGTCTGACCTCGAATCAGATTGTGGCTGCCATCGGCGGTTTTGCAGTGCTATTCGGATCGTTGATGGGGATGATGTATATGGCCTACACGTCGCAGAGTTCATCGGTCAGGGTCGTGGGGCAATTCTACTCTTCTTTTGCGCACATGATGGATTTTGCGCGGGGCATTGTGGATAGCAAGATTGTGGTCATGTATCTGGCCAATGTTGCCTGGTTCCTGTTTGCAACGGTGCGGGTTGTGGAAAGTAAACGGGTTTAGGCGAGGATTTTATGAAACGTATTTTAACCAATATAAATTCCGTTTTTGCCGTTTTACTGGCCTTCGTTCTGGTGCAGATGATCTGCTTTGTTGCAGCTCGAAATCACATCCGCGTGAATCTGAGCGGACGCACTTACTATGAACTTTCTGATAAAACGCTGAAGCTGCTGGAAGGCCTGGAGCAGGAGGTTACGGTTACCGTCTTTTTCCAGGAGGAACATGCACTCTATCATGACATCGAGAACCTGCTGGAGGAATATCAGTACCATTCCCGCAATATCCGGGTTGAATGGGTTGATCCGACTCGTGATATGGCTCGTACGGAACAACTCGCGAATAAATATGGGCTGACAGAAGCCCAGGTGGTTGTTTTTGATATCGGGGATCGCAGTAAGGTTGTTAAGCAGGGTGAACTTGCAGATCTCGTTAAGGAGAAAGGCCAGAAAGAAGCGAAATTTGTTGCATTCAAGGGCGAGCAGGCATTTTCCAGTGCGATCTATGGCTTGAAACAGGGGGAAACGCCGAAGGTTTATTTTCTGGTGGGCCACGGCGAGAAAAGGGTTTCAGAATTTGATCCGATGAAGGGGTATTCAAGAATCGGAACGGCTGTTCTGCGGGATAATCTGGAGATTGATGAGCTGATGCTCAGCGGCGAAAAACAAATTCCGGAAGATGCGGCGGCGCTGGTGATTGCCGGGCCTGAAAAAATGATGAGTTCGATTGAGATTGAGATGATCGAAGACTATCTCAGCCGAAGCGGCCGGGTTTTGGTGATGCTCGATGCGCTGAAAGAGACGGATCTTGAGCCGATGTTGAGGCGCTGGGGAGTAGCGCTTCGTAACGATATTGTTGTGGATCCGGAAAATACCTTGCGGGGCAGCGATGTACATGTTCGCCGCTATAATACGCACCCCATCAGTATGGAAATGGACTCGATTGTTCAGTTTATTCTGCCGCGTTCAGTTATGCCGCTGGCCGCAGAGGATGGCACGGTTGCAGAGGATCGTCCAATGGTGGTCCCGCTGTTTTTCACTTCCGAGAAAAGCTGGTCTGAAACACAGGTTGAAGAATCTACTGCAAAGTTTGATGCAGGCACCGGTGATTTCCGCGGGGATGATCCAAACCACCCTATTTCGCTGGGTGTGGCTGTTGAACGCGGAGCAACGCAAACCATGCTGGATGTGCAGATTAAACCATCGCGGCTGGTGGTTCTCGGCGATTCTGATTTTGTGAGCAACGGCAGTATGGTGGGAGGTAATCAGGATTTGTTTATGAGCGCACTGAACTGGTTGCTGGAGCGGGAAGAGCTGATGGCCATTGCTCCGAAAATGATTGAAGAGGTGAAGTTGAGTCTTTCAAGAAAACAGCTCAGCCAGCTTTTCTGGATCAACGTTGCCGGTATTCCTTCGGTCGCCATGGTAATGGGATTGCTGGTCTGGGTACGCAGAAGAAAATAGGGGAGTCATGAAGGGTCGTTCCACGCTAGTCATTCTTATCAGCATAATCGCGCTCGGAATCTTTATCTGGGCGCAGGAAAGCTGGCGCGCTTACAGTCCGTCTGCGGAGGGGCAGCGCATTCGTTTGTTTAATCTTGATTCGGACACGCTTCTGTCAATACAGTTTTCCCATTCCAACGGCATCGTGCGGTGCGAAAAGGAAAACGGCGTATGGATGACGAGCGACCTGGATGGGAATACAGGGCGAGCCGATGAGGCTTTAATTCAGCATATGGTTGCTGGCCTCAATTCTTTGGGTAAGGGAACCACCATTACGGAAAAACAGCTTTCTGTGCGGGGCATTGATCCATCGGAATACGGGTTCGACAATCCACTGTCAACTATTACCGCTGTGGATAACCAGGGCCGGCAAACGTGGTTGGTCGGCCGGGAAACCCCGTTGGGGGAGATGGTGTATGTTAAGACCGATTCGAGTGAGGATATCTACACCATTGCGGATAAGCTGCTAGCCGTTATTCCTCCGTCAACCGATATCCTTCGCGATCGAATTCTTTTTCCGGGAGAGGCCGCCGGGGTCAGGCGGGTGGAAATTAGAGGTCCTGCCGGGTTTATGCAATTGGTCAAAGATCCGCAGGAAGGCTGGCGCCTTCAGCAACCGGTTGCTGCCCGAGCCGATGTGAAGGAAGTGGATGCATATATCGAAAAACTCTATCACTTCCGCATTGAAGAGTTTATTGCAGATAATGTTTCCGATTTTTCCATCTATGGTCTGCAGGGAGAAACCCGTCAGATTTCGCTGGGGCATGCTGACGGCACTTCACGGATGCTGATTATTGGCGATGACATTCCGGAGGATCCCGGATTTGTCTATGCACGGCGGGCCGACGATACATCCGTATTCAGCCTTTCGGCAGATGTGCTTCAGCTGGTAAATGTGCCTGCTGAACGATTCCGCGATGCCAATGTTCTTTCTGTTCCTCCAGGGAGTATTTCCTCTATTTCGATAACGCATGGTGAAGAGCAGTTGAGCATGGCGTATGACAGTTCCAAAGGCTGGAACATCAGAAGTCCAGTCGTATGGGAAGCGGATCTTCGGGCGATTTCTGATTTCGTTACGCTATGGGTCGCTGCCGTTGTAACTGAATTTGATGTTGTGACGAACAGTATACCTGCTGAGTGGATTCTTGAATTCGGGTCTGCGGAATTCGGCACCACAAACCGCCTTGAAATTCTTCCAACTAATGGAAGTAAAGAGGGACTGCTGATTCGGCGGGATGATGATCCTGCGGTGTACAGGATCAACCTTCCGGTAGTTCCTGAAGGAATTATAAATCCTTTAGGTTATAAAAACCGCACTGTTTGGAAATTAGATCCGGAGCTGATTGACAAGGTGACGCTGCAGAAGGACGGGTATCTACAGCAGATGGTTGAGCGGTCGGAGGATCGATCATTTTCTCCTGCCGGAACCAATGGAAATGTTCGGGTGAATGAGGCGGCTCTGAACAAGTTGATGCGAAGACTGCAGCGAGTCGATACGCCGGGTTATATCACCTATAATCCACGGGATCTGGATATCTATGGTCTGGCGGAACCGGCAGCCGAACTGTATATCAGCTTAAGCGATACGAACCAACTCGGCCGGGTGCTTCTGGTTGGCAGAGAAACCACCGATGGTTTTTATTCAATGATCAAGGGACGCGATGTCATCTTTTATCTAGAAAAGCCGGTGATTGATGCATTGACCGCTGATTTGATTCAAAATTCTGAATTGGTTGCGCCAGTGAATGAATAGATGAGAAAAAAGCCAGTCAGTAAACGGGTATCCAGGAGACTGTATCATGTAGTCCGAATGACGGTACGTCTCATTAGTGTTCTTGTGGTCTTACTGGTTTGTGCCTTCGTTTTCCTGCGGCTCTACGGCATTCCCGGCCCTGTGCTGAGGGAACTGGTCCGACGAGCAAATATCGCAGGAATTCCCGTAAATGTCGAAAATGTTATGCTGACACTCCGGGGTTGGAAGGCATCCAACGTTACCTATTACAGTAAACATCCCGACGATTTGGGCCCATTGTTCCGGGCAAAGGAAGTGCTTCTGTTTCGCAAGAGAGTGTTGCCGGGAGAAACCGATAAGGGCTGGGAAATTGATATAGAAGCATCTGATATTCAGTGGAATCCATCGGTTGAGTGGGGTGTGAGTATTCCTGAAAACAGCAGTTGCCGGAATGTTGATTCGGTTCGTCTTTCTATCGGCATTTTTCCCGATCGTGTCGAGTTCAGTAAGGGAGCAATGACCTGGTTGGGGGTTGATTTCAAGTTGCAGGGCACGGTTCTAAAACCGGACCCGGACGCATCGGATTCCATCCGGCCGCGAAGTAAGCCTGGTGGACAACAAAGCACCGTACTTCCGGTGTACGTAAGTTCTGAGCAGTTTCAGTCATTCGAAGATCAGTTAAGGATTCTTAAAATTGATGGCGAAGCCGAAGTCAATATCGGGTTTCTGATTGATGCCGAAGACTATTCCAAATCCGCTGCTGATATCTCGCTTGAGGCACGGCGGGTATCGATCCGCGATATTGATTTTGATGAGCTTCAGATCAAGGGGAGCTATGCATTTCCTGAGCTTCGGTTTGAGCAGGTCCGTGTAAGCCGGGGCGGAGCGTCTTTCGCCATGGATACGGTTTATGACCTCCAGACGAAGTTGATTCAGGCGAATGTTAATAATTCGATTAAATCTCCCGAAATGTTGCTGTTAGCCCCCCAGGTGGTGCTGGATCTGTTGGTGAAAGCTCAATTTCAGATTGAGGAATTACCTCAGTTTTCGCTGCAGCTGGGGCCGGCTGAAGCAGTTGATATTCTGGATGCGGTTTCCGGGTCGTTTTCCATTAGAAACCTAACCTATTGCGGACTGGTGATTGAATCCGCCCGGGGGCACGTTGAGCGGAAGGATAATCGGTTGGATCTATCCCGGATTCACGCAACGGTCCAGGGGCAGGAAGACCGGGCGGAAGAGGTTGGCAGTGCGTTGCAGGGCGGTTCTATGGAGGGTAGCGTGTACTGGGATGCAAACGCGAACTGGTTCGGGGTTAAAGCCGAAGGATCCATGGATCCGAATTTGTTCCTGCAACCGCTGGCGATTGTCCCGATCGCAACCAATGTGATCGGCCGATTCCATTTTCCGGAAACTTCGCCTCAGATCAGTCTCGAACTGGGGGCGAGTTATGTGGATTGGAGCACATTTTTTATTCAGGTTCAGGGGATGGGGAATCAGGTGCGTTTTCATGAAGGACTCTGCTCGTCCCTGAATACGACCGCCTTTTATTCCAATGCGGTGCTGCGGTTGGATCCCCTCGCAATTATGAGTGGTGCTGATTTTATGAAAGGAACGGCCTCTCTCGATTTCAGAAGCAGCACCGTTAATTTCGACGCTTTCGGAACGCTTTCGCCCGAGTTACTAGAGGATGCCGTGTATTCGGATTTCAATCTGTTTGGTAATAAGATCAAAACGTCCGGAAATACCCAGATCAAAGCCCGCGGGGCCTTGGACTGGAAGACGATGAAGGGCACGGACTTCAGGGCCGAGGTTGAGACAGAACGAATGGAAATCCCTATTGCGGCAATGGACCATTTTACCGGAGTCGTAATCGGTGATGGCCCGCAAATCTCCGTTTCCAATGCTGTGTTTGATATTTACGGAGGGAAAGGGAATGGCGAATTTTCCATTCAGTTTGATCCGGAATCAGCTGGAATGCCATATTCCGCCCGCGTTGACTTACTTGGCTCAGACTTTAAACAGTGTCTGCAGTTTGTGGAGCTCCCCTGTAGAGAACGGACGGGGGGGACCATGGATGCATCGGCGCGGTTTGAAGCGGATATGCATGAAAATTTCTTCGAGTCGGCCAATGGAACGGGAACCATCGCTGTTGTGGATGGGGAGCTTACGGATATACCTCTGTTTGCTGGGTTCTCAAAACTGATGCGAAAGGTCATTCCCGGCTTCAATGCCTTGTCAATCACCAGTTTGCATGCGGATTATACGATGAATGCCGGGGTCTTAAAGTCTCGCAAGGTGGCCTTTGAGGGAAATGTTTTCAGTGCGAAAGCTTCCGGCACTTATTCGCAAAAAACGGGCTTCGATGCGATGGTGCAGGTTCAGTTGCTGAATAAAAAAGGACTTGGAATGGTTATCAGAGCAATTACAAACCCGATATTTAAACTCTTTGAACTCCGGTTGAGCGGATCTTTGGCAGATCCTTCCTGGCGGTTGGAGAACTTTACGTCCGGCGGTCAGTCCAAGGAATAAGATGTTTCCGATTGATCTCCATCAAGCGCAGACATATACAACCGGAAACGAATAAAGAGGTATTTCATGAGTTTATTTCACCCTGCTTTATGGGCGGCACTTCTAGGATGGCTGGTTGCGCAGACCGCAAAGATGATGAACTGTCTGATTGAGTCTCGTCGGCTGGATTTCAGTTACATGATGAGTACTGGCGGGATGCCGAGTGCTCATTCGGCGATGGCATCATCGCTGGCAACATCGCTGGGACTGTGCGAAGGATTTAATTCGCCCATCTTTGCCTTGGGCGCGGCCTTTGCTGTTGTGGTTATGTTTGATGCGCAGAGTGTGCGAAAGGCGGCCGGAGAGCAGGCAAAACTGCTGAACCAGATCGTCGATGAGCTGTTGCAGGAGCATCATCTGTCGGAAACCAAGCTGAAGGAGCTTCTGGGTCACACCCGGCTCGAGGTCTTGATGGGGTGCCTGACCGGCATTGCAACGGCGATCGCTTCGTTTCGCTTTATTCATCTCTGATCTTCCAGGCATTGGAACACAAAAAAAGCGACCGGTTGGCCGCTTTTTTTTACATGAGCATAAATCCCGTCTAGCCGGCGGAGATTGCGTCTACCGGGCAGGAATCAGCACAGGCACCACAATCGGTGCAGGTATTAGCGTCGATGACAAACTGATCGTCGCCTTGGCTGATTGCTTCTACTGGGCACGTGGATTCACATGCACCACAGGAAATGCACTCGCTGGAAATAACATAGGCCATGATGGTCTCCTTCTTGGTTAGTTAACTCTATCTTGCGTAAAACGGAGCAATATAACAGTAAAAATCTTGATTACATCAATAATAATGCGCCATAAACATGTTTATATATAGATTCAATTTAAAAAAGGAAGTTGCGCAAAAATGAGTATTGATGAACAGCAGTTACCCGAAGAAGTCAGGGAATCAGTGGAAGAAGCCTGGCCGCTGTTTGTGGACTTTCTGAAGAAGAAGGATGCGCGTGTAACCCAGGCGCGAAAGATTGTTCTCACTCAGGTATTTTCCCGTCACGATCACTTCTGTGCCGACGATTTAGCTGCAGAGCTCTCCAGTGGGCTGAATCATGTCAGCCGGGGAACGGTATACCGTACATTGGCTCTGATGGAAGAGGCGGGGTTGGTGCGCGTTATTCGCGATACCGATGTTCATGCTCATTATGAACATACCTTCAACCATCCTCATCACGAACATATGATTTGCGACAAGTGCGGTCAGTTTATCGAGTTTTCTGACGAGAAGATCATGGAGTTGATTGAAGAAGCCTGCGAACTGCACGAGTTCACGGAGCGAAATCATCGGATTGTGGTCTTTGGTACCTGCAAAGACTGCCAGGAATCCTAGTGCAGGATTCGGGGTATGTGCTCCGAAGGTTTGTTTAGAGCTGTTGAGCCGCTGCAATTTCGGCTTTCAGTTCTTTCAGCTCGCAAGAGGGGCACATCACTTTTTCGCCTTTATATACGACACAGTCGTGACTTCCGGAGCATCCCGGTTGTTTTTTGCGCAATGCATTGATGGTCGCCAGAATTCCAATCGGAACCGCGATAAACAAAAGTGCAATTGTAAACATGGATAAAAAAGTATTCATTATATACCTGTGAATTAATCATTGCCTCAATCGAGCAGAACTTGACTCTTACCCTGAGCCGTTTAATACTTCAATCCCTTTGTTCATAGAATAATTTGCGTATTAAGGGTGCGCATTTCCATCGGAAACCGCTTTATGAAAAGAAATAAGAAGATAAACAGCACGCCGAAATCAGCTGGAAGCTACGATCAACTGGGTTCGAATTCAGATTTTTATGCAGGCGGTTCACTATCAGAACAGCCGCTGTATAGCCAGCAGCATCATTCTTCCGCGAAAGGTGTGCATGTAACCGGCCGCCATCAGGCCGCGAAGGGGAAGCGGGAAGAAGGGGGAGATCCTCGGGAAAAAATGGCCATGCTGGCCATTTTGAAGTTATCCATCATATTTATACTGTTGCTTATTGCCTTTTTCATGCTCTGGAAGGGGATCAGTATTTACGAAGAAAGCGTCTTTATTAAGACACAAAACGAGCAGGACCTTTCTCCGGTTATGAAGGAAATGGTACTGGTTGATGACTTTGATGTAGAGAGTCAGGAATCGCGCGAACTGTTTGCTGAACGGATCAATATTTGGAAACAGGCAACACGTCTGGTTCGTTCTGCCGATGGTCTGCTGAACCGGAATAATTATGATCAGGCCATCGCTCGGTGTCAGGAAGCCTTAAAGATCAGTCCCTGGCATGTGGGAGCATTGGAACGTCTGGCGCAACTGTATTATGACAGAGGCATGTATGTTGAATCCATCAATTCCTATGTTCGGCTGCTCAGTATAGATCCTTCCCGCGTTGATCTTCAGGAAAAGGTGATTCAGGCGCTGGATGCAAATAGTGATGTCAATGCAGTAGCGTATATGGCTGCGTGGTATCTAGAGGAAAACCCGCATAACGCGAATGTACAGCGCCATTTGGCAAACTCCTTGTTCATCAAAGAGGAGTTTGCGGACGCAGCCAATGCATATGAGCGGGTGTTAAAAGATTTTCCCGGAGATGCCGAAGCATTGGAGCAGCAGGCTAAAGCCTACATGTATCTGGAAGAATATGATGCGGCGCTGAAAACGCTGGAAAAACTGCAGCTGATAAACTACCGCGATTCAAACACCTATCGTTCAATCGCCGTCTGCCATGCTCAGTTGGAGCAGGGGTTGGAAACCGTACAGACGCTAGGTAAAGCCGCTCACCTTTTTGGTCAGAATATTGTGATGGGATGGATTCAGGACCCTCGGCTTGATCCGGTTCGTGAGGACCGTAGCTTTCAGGCATTTGCTGATAGAATCGGTGGGGAAGAGTTTCGTAAGTGGCTCGAAAAAGTGGCTAAAACAATGGAAAACAATGAGCGCGAGGATATTGAACCACAGCTTACCCTTCCGAAAGACGGCATCCTGAAAGAGGAGATACTGCCGTCAGAAAAATGATCCGTCGTATTCACTTTGAATATTCTATTCGTCACCTTTGGGGAACTGTCAATAAACGGGGGAAGTATTCGCCCGGTTTCCATTCTGCGTGCATTGGCCGATGCCGGGCATCAGATTTTCGCAATTGCCGCCCGAACTGATCTGCCGGAGCATCCGCACCTAACCGTTCTCGAAGGCCGGACGTCCGGCAAACTCAGTCGTTGGCATTTGTGGAAAGCCGTAATTAAAGCTACAGGAAGCCTTCATTTCGATGCAATTCATGCGGTTGACGACGCCGTCCTGTTTTCTGCCGGCATATGCCGCTTTCGCAAAATTCGACTGATTTACAGTGCCGTGCGTTGTTTTACCGGCCCGGTTGGACAGCAACCTTCCATACATTGGAAATGGTTCCCGAAACACTATCAAAAGGTTGAAAAAAAGATTTTAAAGCAGGCTCTTTGCGTTCTTGCGCCCTGTGCAACCCTTTGTGCTGACATCAAGAACCTCAGCCCCGCCGCCCGTATACTCCAGATTGAGGATGTTCCGGTTCAAACCCTGTTTGGTTGCAGAGAGGTGGAGCGAGGAGAATTGCTGGGGCGGTTTAAAGCGGAAACCTCCTCCATCGTAGTTTGCAGCATTCTCCCCAGTACTCAGGAAGAACTGCGCAAAGTGCTGATGGCCACGCGCAAGGTGATCGATGCCATTCCCGCAGTTTCTTTTTTCCTGAAGGGGAGTCTGGTGAAGGAGGCCGAGGCCATGGCCATCAATCTGGATATTCAAAATCACTGTATTTTTCTGAGCAATGAAGAAACGGAAACGTTTTTATCCGCACTGGACATTGCCGACGCTGCCGTTCTGGTTCCAACGCATGGAAATCGATACGTTCATCCTGAAATTTTCACACTGCTGCACGCACCGGCTCCGGTCGTCGCCGTGCTGGAAGGGGCCTATTCGGATTTGCTCAACGATCAAAACTCCATCGAGGTGCTCTTCAGTGCAGAGTCCATCGCCGAAGGAATCATCCGTGTCATTCAGGAACCGCTTTTCTCCATCGGGTTAGGAGCGGAAGGGCAGCAGCTGATTGCGGACCGGTTTTCACTGTCCAGTTTCAAACATAAGATTAGAATGGCCTATCACGAAATGATCACAAAATAGACGAGGATATTATTCAGCATATGGAGTCAGGGGGAATACCAAGGCGTCCCGTCGTTGGCATTGCAGTTTCCACTGCGGTCGGAATGCTGATGGCATCAACCCAAATCCTGTCGCCCTCGCTGCTGTTCTTTCTCGCCATCTTCTGCGTGGCACTGGCATTTCTATTTATCCACTCCGCAAAATCAACCCATCTGGTTTTCATGGCAGTCGCGCTCACCGCAGGCTGCCGTTTTTTAATTGCGCAGCCGGATCTGGCTTCCGACTCATTGAACCGGTTGGAAGTTCCGGAGGGCACCGAGATTCAGCTCACCGGCCGCGTGAGCGGTTTCCCTGAATTTCATGCCTACGATTCCGGTGTTCTGGGGCTCTGGATTGTGCCGTTAAAGGTCGAATCTGTTTCGTTTTCCAATGATTGGAAAACGGCCAGCGGTAAAATCGATGTCAAACTCAATGCCGCACCGCCAATGATAGATCTCAAATATGAAGACGTCATAGAGGTAACCGGAACGTTACAGCAAAATTATTTCCCGGGTAGAAACGCTCATTTCATCAATACCCGGGTATCCGGCGTGCAGCTTCTTAAATCGTCAGGAATCGGTTCTCCGATCGCTTGGGGACGGGCGTGGCGCGATTCCGTTGCACCCCGTCTGGAAACCGGACTCGATACCTATCCTTTGCAGGAGCAGGTGCTCAAGGCGCTGGTGCTGGGCTATCGCAAAGAAATGCCGTCCGAAGTCACCGATGTATTTCGCCGAACTGGCGCGCTGCACATCTTCGCCATCTCCGGGCTGCATGTCGGTATTGTCGGCCTCCTGCTGGCGCTCGTGCTGAAAACATTCGGCATGCCGCGCGATAAATTCGGACTGCTGCTGATTCCGCTGCTTTCGCTCTATGTAATTTCAACCGGCATGAAACCCAGTGCAATCCGTGCGTTGCTGATGGCGGCGGTATTTATTCTGGCGCCGCTTTTTCGCCGCAAACCCGACATTCCAACCTCAGTGGCCTTTGCTGCCGTGGTGCTGCTTGTTTTCCAACCATTGGAAATTCTATCGGCTGGTTTCATCTTCTCGTTCACGGTGGTGGCATTTCTGGTGATGGTCTATTCCTCCGTTCCGAAACACTGGACGCGGGGATCGTGGATTTGGGTATATACGAAATCGCTTCTCATCACATCGGTGGCGGCGGGGCTGGCATCCATTCCGCTGGCCGCCCTGTTCTTCGGTACCTTTGCGCCAATTGCCTTCATCGGGAATATCATCGTTGTGCCGCTCACGTTCTGCATTGTGCTGTGCGGCTGGCTGTCCATTCTGCTACCGATCGCGGCCGGAATATTCAACGCGGCCGCCGTGGTCTTCATCGACCTTCTGCTCGGCAGTGTTCAATGGCTGGACCGTCTACCCGGTTCGAGCTGGCGGGTTGAACCGCCCTCGCTGTTCGCCGTAGTGCTTTGGTACGCAAGCCTGATTGCGCTGTTCACCATTTGTTCTCGACCCCGGCAGCGGCTGCTGGCTCTGGGAAGTGCGGCGTTTGCCATGGTCTTAGCTTTGCTGAGCTGAAGCCTCTCTTCGCTTTTGTTTTTCCCGCCGATGTTTTTTTGCAGTCTGCAAAACCGACCCGCCGATATGCTCTTCACCGCGCGCCCTTGCCAGTTCAACCTGCCGTTCCCGCTCCAGAAAACGGGCTTTCCGATCCTTGGAATAGGTATCGTGACAATGCGGACAGCTGACGCCCTTCACATAGAGCTCACTCTGCTTATCCGCATCCGTAATCGGCATGCGGCAGGCGTGGCATTGGTCATAGTCGCCCTTCTGCAGGTCATGACCCACCGCCACCCGATTATCGAACACAAAGCATTCGCCTTCCCACATCGATTCTTCTTCCGGCACCTCTTCGAGATATTTCAGAATGCCGCCTTTAAGGTGATACACATCCTCAAAACCCAGCTCCTTCAGATAGGCTGTCGATTTTTCGCAACGAATGCCGCCCGTACAAAACATCGCCACTTTCCGATGTTTGGAAACATCCAGATTTTTTTCAACGTAGGCTGGAAAATCACGGAACGTTTCCGTGTCCGGATTAATCGCATTTTTAAAAGTGCCGATGCCAATTTCATAGTCGTTACGCGTATCAATCAAAACAGTTTCCGGATCGCTGATCAGCGCATTCCAATCCTTGGGAGCCACATAGGTGCCCACCGACCGGAGCGGGTCGATGCCCTCCACGCCCAGCGTAACGATCTCTTTTTTCAGACGCACTTTGGTCCGGTAAAACGGGTTGGTATCATCCAAAGATTCTTTGCTGTCCAGCTCCGCCAAGCGCACATCGTTTTTCAGATAGGCCAGCAGTTCGTCAATCGCCCGGCGCGATCCTGCCACGGTCCCGTTAATCCCCTCAGCGGCCAGCAGCAGCGTTCCACGGATCTCCCGCTCCAGCATAAAATCAAGCAGCGGCTGACGCAGAGTTTCATAGTCATCCAGCGTCACGAATTTATAAAGTGCACATACAACAATCGATTTCATAGCGGCCGTATTTATCGATGTAAGTGGTTTATTTCAACAAACAATAGGGAAAAAGAGGCGTGTGCGCAGTGGGGTTCTCTTGGTCCCGGCTCCGAAAAATTTACAATCGTTGGAATCCGGCCCTCCTCAAAACACGGCTCCCGCTCTATTCATCCGACTCCGCATCTCCGGGAGAAATAATGCGGCAGTTTAGGCCGGCAGTTTTCTCTCGGGATCTATCGGTCCCAGATGATTTGGTAGAATCGGCCGGGGACTTCCAGTTCCGGATCGATTATTTCAACCCAATCCGCATCTACATCCGGCAGATCGATCAGGAGCTGCCAGTCCGGGTCCACGAGCGAATCGGTATAGAGCACCCGATACGATTCTCCAACAAGGGCTTCAAAGGATAGAATCGGCATCTGGCCGGGGGAGGCCGACAGTGCCGTGCCCATGTCGAAGACTTCGCCGATGACGAAACCTGCAGTGCCTTTGCGGGGGGAGGCGCGCCAGCTGGCCGGATCATTTCCATAGGCATCGAGCGGAATCCGCTCTAGGCTGACGTCGCCGCTGTTGGCGACCGACCAAAAGGCATTGGTTCGGTATGAAACGTGGTCCATTCTGTACATCGGAACAAAGCCGTCAAATTCAGGATCGCCGGGATTGAGCAACTGCAGCTTTTCTCCCTCGGCCGCTAATCCGCCGGTCCAGGGTCCGAAGATCTGAACCGATGCATCGACGCCATATTGGGACCGGAAAGTAGCCGGGTTGGTGGCACAAAGAATGGCCACTTCGTCCGGGGCCAGCACGGTGCCTTCCGGGAAGGCAAAGTTGCCCACGTCGGCTACGTTCCAGACATTGGAAGAAATGGCCGGATCATACAGCGGTACCGCCGCATCGCTGATGTTCATGAATTCAATATATTCAGAGCGCCCGATTTCCGGAACAAACATGATTTCGCTGATTACCACCGGTCCAACCCTTGGAAGGGCATTTGCCGCGCCGGGCGTGATGGTGAGCAGCTCGGTGAAGTCCACGATTCCATCGGAACGCAGGTAGCGGCCAAACGGTTCTTCCCGCTCAACCGCCGGGAAGGAGACACTATCGACCATGCGGATAATGTTGGTTCCGGCAAGTTCGAGCAGATAGGCCGAAGAGCCGAGTTCGCTGAATCCGAATCCGAGGTTCGATGCCGAAACCGTAAGGTAGCCATCCGAATCGATCGACGTTCCTCCGGGGATCAGATAGCGCGTGGGCAGATCCAGCGAGTCGGTGATGGCCATCGTTGAAAGATCGGCAGAACTGCTTCCTGCATTGTAAAACTCAATCCAGTCGACGCCGACATCGGTATGCGCGAGCACTTCATTAATCACGACATTTATGCTTTCTGAATCAAACCGGCCGGGCGATCCGTGATAAAGCGAGCTCGCGGTCCAATTGCGGCCTTCGTTGAGGTAGGCCGCTTGTTCTGCCGAATCGGAAGGAATCGAAGCGGGATTGCTCAGTTCCAACGAACTGCCGCCGCCATCGGGGCGTTCCGGCCAATCGCCATCGGTAAGATAATGAACCGAGGAGATGAGTGTTTCGTCGGCCGAGAGTAAGGCAATTTGTTCTCCGCCATCGCTCAGTCCGCCGACCCATTCGCCGGCGACTTCGATGCCGTCCCAGTACCATGGCGACAAAATATTCTGATAGCGATCCGCGAAGGCTGCTGCATCCTCGACTACCACGATATGCGCATTGGGATTCAGTGTGGTGTTTTCCGGGAAAATATAGCGAACGGCATTGCTGATGTTCACGCCGCTGAGATCGAGCAGATTGGTTCCGCGGTTCCAGAGTTCAATAAATTCATATTCATCAGGTCCATCGGGGTTGTAGTTCACTTCCGAAATCAGCAGCTCGCCTGCCGCAGGAACCTGACGCGAGCCGAGCAGGAAGAGGGGTCCGGCCAGAGCCGACCATTCACCATCCGGTGTGCGGACGCGCGTCGTAATCGTTATATCTTCTGTAACCGTCACGGCGCCGGCCGACCAAATAAGGGCTGATTGAGAAATGGCCCCGCCCGGCAAACGCGGATCGGTACCATCGAGCGTATAATAGATCGTGCCGTCGGTGCTGGTCAGGATGGGCTGGAAGCCATCCAGCACGGACCCGCCATATTGATTAAACGTCGGCGGATCAAAAGAGGGGAACCACCCAAAGCTTCGCCATTGTGCGATGAGCTCGCCCGCGCGGTAGGGGAACATGTCGGAACGAATGGTTTCTCCTTTGGTTTCCCAGCTTTCCGGAGTTACATAGCCCCAGCGTGCGGCTTCGGCGAGGAAGCTGTCGCGAATCTCGTCCATGCGTGCCACGAGCCGGGCATCGCAGGCGGCTTGGGTCATAGCGCCGTTGTTAAAGTAGTTTCGATACATTCGGTCGGCCAGCAGCATCATGAAATCCGGATGTGCTTCACTGAGCAGACTGCTCCAGATATAACCGGGGCCGACCGTGTTTTCCAGTCGGTCCCCGGAACCATCACGCAGGAAGCGATCCGAATCATTCATCCAGAACTTGTATCCGCTTCCGGCGTCCTTAGGTCCACTGGCTTTGAATTCCTGCTCAGCATATCCATATCCCCAGAGCAGCATGAAATCGATGTAGTGGCTGACATCCAGATAGGGACTCACCGCGACGAAATCATCCCGCAGCGCGCGAACCCGCTCCCACGGTTCGGGATTGGGAGGGTCGCCAACTCCAATGGCCCAGGAAATTCCCGTCCGGTCGTTATTGTTGCCTTTGACGTCGACGTAGTCTTCGTCCTCGCCGCCGAGGTAAGTGGCAAGGAAGCTGTCGTTCAGCATTTCTTTGCAGTTGTACTGCCCCCAATACTCGCCATTGAGATAAACATGCACATAGCGTCCGTGCGGGTTCAGGCTGCCCATCTCCAGCATGCTGTCCTGGACAAAGCGGTCGGACATGTAGAATCCCGTGGTCCGATCCTGATTGCCGGCATGGAGCTGCAGTTTGTCGAACGATGTTTTGGCTAATACGCCATGATCAAATCCATTGAACAGGGGCGCATCCAATTTTCCATTCCCATACTCGGAGCGGAAGGCCAGCTGAAAGCTCTCTTTGTCGAAGGTCTGAACCGCGCCGCCGTATAACGAAACGCCGCAGTTTTCCTGTATGGGATTCTGGCCGTCGCCCCACAGGATTTCCATGGAGCAAGCCTGCTCCGAATATTCGGGCGCTGTGGGCACTACGATCGAAATGGCCGGAAGATCGAGCAGCCCCGGCTTCATGCGCGCGGCATAATCGGGGTCCTGCGTGATGCCTGTGTCCATATTGGACGCGGCAATGACATCGTCAAGGAAGACAAAGGTCTTGGTTTGAATGACCGGCGATTTGTACCCCGCCTGAACCGGCTGAATACGCACGGCGGATGTTCCAGTGATTGGAAGGCCGGTCGTATACGGAATAGACGGCTTCGAACCATCCAGTGAGTAGAGGATCGTCGCGCCGGGATTTTCGCTGGTTACGGTCAGCGTGAAATTGGTTTTGCAGTATCCTCGGGCATGACTCCAATCGAGCGGTTCCAGCCAGCCTTCGTAGGTGCCGCCTGAATTCACGGCATCGGGGGTGGGCTCCATAAAAGTCCAGATGCCTGCTAAATCTCGACCATAAGAAAGGTCGGTATCGAGTGCAGGATAACTCACGCTGTCGATAACCGTGGAGCCATTGGCAGCCGTCAGCTGAAGCGTTTCACCATTTTTACCCAATGCAAAGTCGGCGTGCAGCAATCCTGCCGGATCGACCGGTGTATCGTTGTTGGACGCAAACACAATAAGCGTTTCATGAGGAGCCAGCGTGGTTGAAGGAAATACGAATTTCATGGGATTGGACGGGTTGTCGGTCAGTCCCCAGCCCGTCAGATCGACGGTGCTGTTTCCGGTGTTGCGCAATTCGATCCAGTCCGGTGCATCGTCGTAGCCGTCTTTCAATGAATACTTATTTTCCGCAACGATTTCGCTAATACGAACGGATAGGGGAATCCCATCGACTTCAACGCCCACGGCTTCTGCAAAAATGCCTGCCTTATTCGTTGCGATTAAAATGAACTCTGTGGAAGTCGTCATCGTTTGGATGATCGAACCAGCGCCGTTGGTGTCAGTATTCGCCCCAACGCTTCCAATGTCTGGAAAAATTTCCGCGCGTTTTACATCTTCGACCGACCAATCGAGTGTGACGCTCTGGCCGGATGAAACGGACGTGTCGGATGTGTTGAACGACAGGATGCCAACCTCGCTCACAGCTCGGCCGAAAACTTCCACTTCGTTAAAGCCGATTTCGTATTCATTGACCGTTCCTGTATCGTTGGGCGTCGTCTTGTTTTCGAGCCCGATCCGGACGTATCGCGCAAATACTGGCCCATTCAAATCGATGTCGCAGAGGTACGATGAGCCCGTCACCTTCTGAGAATGAACCGATTTATGCTCTTCGTCATAGAGGCGTGCGATGGTGTAGCCTAATCGTTCCGCGAGATCATTCGGAGCGATTGCGCGAATCCCGTAGAGCGCATAGGTTGCGCCCAGATCCACTTCCCAATAACCGTCGAAGGCATTGGACGTGGTGCGGGTCTCTGTGGCGTAGTCACCATCGTTTGCGTTGCCGGACGGCGCATCGGCATCTGAAATTCTCAACATGAAACTGCGTTTTGAGGTGGCGAGGTTTTCGGTCGGTTCCGGCAATGTGGATTGTGCGCCCGCACCCAGCCAGTCGATGGAACCGTCAAAAACCGCGACTTCAGCCAGACAAACCACATAGTCACCGTGACCATTCAGCGCACCATTCTCTAACCCGACTTTTACATAGCGTCCTGATGTATTGGCTGGAGGGGTGAACGTGTAGGTTCCGCCATCTCCAGGATTTGTCGTAGTCGCAGAAGCCATACTGTTAGACGCTGCATCCAAAATTCGCAGCGTCAAATTACCCATTCTGGGTGTCGTGCTGCTGCCGCTGCGGTTCACTAATTCAACCGAAGTGATGGGACGCGATGTACCTAGATCGCAGATCCAGTAATTGTTGGGCGAAGCATTGTCGGTATGGCTGAACGAACCCGTATTGTTATCAATTGCTTTTTCCGCAGGATACGAGTCCGACAGCGTGGTCGATTGAGAAACCACAACATCCGGCACCTCCGTCTCGTCGGGAATAAACGGTTCCGGTGAAAAGGGAATGTTGGGCGGGCCGAACAACCGCACCTCGGAGATGCCCACTCGGTGATTTCCCGCTCCATTCGTATCGCTTCCGGATAAGCCGATTCGTAGCGTCCGGGCAGAGGTGCCCGCGGGCACTTCAACCAAAACGATGCCGCTGGATCCGGGGTTGCTCAAAATGGTTTCATAGACGATCTGATCATCCATATTAAACAGCGACAGCGTCAGGCCATCCATCTCTGCATCGTCCGGCGTGGCACGATTGATCAGCTCAATTCGGGTCAGCTCAAACGGCCGTCCTAATTCCGCCTGCCAATAGCTGCCGGGGATATCCTCTGTGAGACTGTGCGTGGCGATAGACCCATCGATCGCATCGACCGCCTTGGTGGAAGGGTTAAAATCCGAAGATTGGAAAACCTTCGTAAATTCAAGCTTCGTATCATCTGAAGGCGAGCTGGAGAATAAATAGCTGAAGCCCGCGCCGGCAAAAGGGTATTCATAAGGAGATGCATCCGTGATTCCATGGTCTCCGGCCCAGCTCACCGAAACAATGCCTTCGGCGGGTTCTGCGAATTGGAAGACGTATTCTGAGCTCGAAACGGCCGAAACACTCGATGCCGCCGTTCCGTTGATTAAGAGATCGGCCGCATCCACGCCTTGAACGACTTCGCTGAATGCGATCTCTATCTGGGTCAGATTGGTTACGGATGAACCGGGCATCGGAGTGGTACCTGCAACCACCGGCGCAACCGTATCCTGTACACGTTCGCTCCAGATCAGATCCAGCGTAAGCCCCATCACGATATCAGAACTGCCGGCCGTGCTTTGATGAACCTCAGCGGCCACGATATTGCTCCCGGAAATCAGGCTGGCCGTATCGAGCAAGAACGGGCCCTCCATCGTGGCGTTACCGACCGTTGTCCCGAATGTAGTGAATGAAACAGTTCCTGCATCCATATGATTTCGCAACACTTCGGTGCCGTTCAAATAAACCACCACGCCATCGTCAGTAACGGTATTTGCCACCAGGCTCATGGAGTAGGGGTTGGATGGAAGGCTGTTTGTGAATTCTGTGCGGAAATAACACGTGGTCGGAATGCTGCCTCCCGTGAGGGGCAGTGCGGTCGTTTTAGCCGCAGGTAATGCGCTGGATTCAACATACAGCAAGCCGCCGCCTACCGCCCATGAGCTATCTGGATAGACCGCATTCCGCCAGCTGGTCCCCAGATCCGTCCCGCTCACCTCATAACGCCATGGCGATGTGATTTCAATCAGCCGGTTCGTTTGTGAAGGGCCTGCCATGCCGAAGTCGACCAACAGTTCGGCAGACCCGCTCGTCACCGATCCCTCCCCATTCGAGACTGCAACCGAAAACAGATCGCCGTCATCATCGGCCGTTGTGGTGAACATCAGTGTACTGGATGTTTCACCGCTCATGGCCGCGCCATCCCGATACCACTGATAGCTTAACGGTGCGGTACCACTGGCATCCACGCTGAAGATCGCGGTGTTGCCAATGAAGACCTTTTGTGGCTCCGGCGGCACTGAAATGGATGGCGATGCGGCCAATGCAGACAAACTTATGGACAGGCAAAAACAACTTACTAAAAACTGGCCAATCGACGATGACGCAGAGATTCTATTCGTTTGGTTGCTTGTCATTTGGCCGGATCCGATCATTACAGTTTATGCACTCATTCGCCGTATAGGGACACAGGGTGTCTATACGATGTTCATTCATATATAAAACCTGAAAATAGTACTACAGATCGGTGTGATTGCATAGCACGGCCTTGTCCACCATTCTGTTGACATGCAATGCCTTGCGGCACGTGTTCGCAATATATTTTATGCGCAGATAACACCGGTTAACGCCGTTTTTCCAATCCTTGGAAAAAACGGCAGGGCCGCCTGCGAGCAGGTCTCCGCCGGCTGAACTGCCTGTTTGTTTTATTCGGTCAGGAATTCCTCAGCAGGGACTACGTCAACGTACTCTTTGATCCGGATGTTGCGGTAAAAGATCTCGGCGGTTTCGGACTGGAATCCAAAAATGCCAGCGCCCGGTTTCAGGTTGGTCGCCATGTTCACGATGTCGCCATTGAGTTTGTGGATGGCGTACTGACCGCCCATCACGATGATCTCACATTGGTTCCACTGATCATCCAGTGCATGATAATTGGTGGTGGGTTTTGCCAGATTCATCCAGTCGCGCTTCACTTCTGGAATCCCGCCGTCCTTCGGGTGGAGGTAGGTATTGCTGTCCTTCGCCTGCGTCCAGACATAATCCGCACCGCTGGGGCGGATCAGATCGCCGGTATGGTTGCGATCATTGGAGTCGTCGTAGCGAATTTGATATTCAATGCCGGTCGGCCAGATTGCGTCGTTGATCACGTGGTAATAAACGCCCGCGTCGTACTGCCATCTGCCGAAATTATTGGCCTTTCGTTTGCCCCATTTATACTCAAACCGCAGGACATAGTTTGTATGCGCTTTCTCCGTGTAGAAGAGGCCGTGCGTATCGTTGTCGCCCACGTTCAGGTTATATTCATCCGGGAATTCGCTGTTGAACACATGCACCGCGCCGTCCTCGATGGCGTAGACTTTTTTTGCGAGCTCGTCGTCGCCATTTCGGATTTTCAGATACCAGCCGTCAAAGTTCTTCCCGTTGAAGATGGTTTTAAATCCTTCTTCGGTTTCGGCCGAAGCCGCCATGCCGAAGACTAAACTAAAACAAAGCGAAATTCCCATGACTGCACGATTCATCAACTCTCTCCATGTTGTACATTTATAAATGTGCTACTTTAGAGGCTGTGTGGGATATCGCAATCCCATATATAGGGAGCGTGCTAGCGTAAAAAAACTAGGGAAAGATTCGTCTTTTGTCTACGCTGGGCCCTTCGCCGACCGCGCTATGTTTGGAACGCGGCAAATTGAATGGCCACTCGTGTGGAGAGGCGGCCGGAACAGAATGGGAGAAACGCATGAAATATATAATGGTGTTGCTGTGTGTGGCCGGTTTAGTGAATCAGGTTCGGGCGCGCTCGTCTTTTGATCAGGAGACGGATTTGCTCTTGGCACAATTCGATAATAAACCCGATACGGATGATATCCATGCGCAGGCCGCGCTGGGCTGTATGTTGGTGCATCCGAATTTTAATGGCGTGAACTATTTGGCGGTGGCCGGGGCATATGGAGATCAGCCTGAGAAATATACGTTCATTGATTCAACCTCGTTGATGAATCTGGCTTTCGGCGAACAGAATGTCGGGTGGACGGATGCGCATAACGATTGGTCGGGATCGGTGGCTCGTATTCAAGATCGGGCGAAATCCACGTTGGATGCAGGCGGGAAGGTCTGGGTGCTGGAGGCGGGGCAGTCGAATATCACGGCGGACTGGATTGCGGCCTTAATTAAGGATGGGGTTTCTGAAGAGCGGATCAAGAGCAATGTGATGGTGGTGCAACACAGCAGGTGGAATGAAAAGAGTACGAATGGGGGCGATCTGAACTATGTGAAGGAGAAGGCAACCTATATAAAAATTGAGGATGGTAATAAGCAGAATGCCACGCCCGATTATACTTCAGCTGAATCTTCGTATTTAATCGCAGCCTCAACCTCGTCCAATGCAACCGCCCAGTCACTATGGAAAGAAGCCGCGGGAATCATCGACGTCGCTACGGCGAGCTACGACAATCTGAAAATTGTAAAAGGCGGCGTGGACTATTCCGACATCGTTGAGGGCTGGTGGATCTTCGAAGATACCGACGTCACCAATGTGAACGACTTCTGGAGCAAATATGTGGTGAATGAACCCGCCGCTCAATAACGATATAATGCTCTGCTTCGCGAATCGGTAGTTCTAACCGCAGATAACGCCGATTGACGCAGATCTTTCAGTCGTTGGAAACCCGCCGTATACGCACCGGTTCCAATGCCTGGAAGTTTGAATTTCCCGCTGCTTATGATGTGGGGCGAAGAACGATTGCGGTGCCGGGATTATATGATCCTGTCATTTGAGGGTCTGGTTCGTTTTCTGCATCTTCAATGCGGGTGTGTTTTTGGTTCCATCCAGAATGAACGTGGAGAGTTCTTCGAGGGTGATCGCTCCATCAGGATGGCCGGGTGGATAAGGAGCGCAGCGACGCGAATGAACATCGGGTAGGTAAAATATGAGGGGTGTAAAATATCCGGGTAGAATAGAGGAAATATTTAGCCACCCATTTTTTTACCTAAAACAATTCAGATGGGGAAATGAGAGGTTTCTATTTCCCAATCATTGGAAACAGATTCTGTCTATCCCTCCAAAAACCTTTGCGCGTGGGTCGCCGAGGCCGTCGACGCTCCAGCAGAAAAAGTGGAGGGACATGGGCCCCTGTCCTGCGGTGGTTCGAGCACGTCCGGTCTAACGCGACGAATCGGGGGTGTGGCGGTATTCGGAGGGGGAGGTGCCGATGCGTTGTTTGAAGAGGCGGGAAAAGTAGGCGGGGTCTTCGATGCCGACGCGCTGGGCAATTCCAATGATTGGAAGATCGGTCTCGGTCATCAGTCGGCAGGCTTCTGCGATGCGCAGGTTCTGGAGATATTGTCCGGGGGGCACATCAAACAGTTCGCTCCAGCGTCGGCGGAAGGTGGAGAAGGAGACGCCGAAATCTGCGGCGATTTCCCGGACGTTATAGTTCCGTTCGGGCGAGGTGGCCATGGCCTGAGCGAGGGCGGTTACGGCTTCGGCCCCGGGGTCGAGATTTTCTTCGCCGGGCAGCAGGGTTTCCATAATGATCTGTTCGGCGCGGGCATCGATTCGGTCGGCTTTCCCGGGGCGTTGATCGGGCGTTTCCAACAGAGGCAGCAGCGCACGGATGGCACGCGTTACGGCGGGCAGATTCTGGATCGGCCATCGATGCCGATTTTCTCCGATCAGCCGCTTCGCCTGCATGCCCGCCAACTTTTCGGGAGGGAGCGATAGATAGAACTCTTCCCAGGTGGTTCCCGGCAACGGTCCGTAGGTGGCGCGCACGCCGGGAAACTGGGTGAGTACGCACGGGGCTTCGACGGAAAACTGCTGCCCATCGGAGGCGTAAGTTCCCCGACCGGAAAGGAGGATGGAATAGTTGAACGTGGGAGCGGCGCGGTCGACCCGTTCACTTTTGCAGGGGAAATAACCGGCACCGTGCAGGCATAAACCGTCGAAGCGTCGCGGCATGGTCTGAAAATTTCGGTGAATGGGGTTTTTATAAATCATGTGAGCATATTGTCCAATAGTTTTAAGCAATCAATCTATTTACAATTGTTTGTGAAGGCATACTATGGGCAAATCATTTTATAACTGGAGAAGATTATGAGTATTAAATCAATGAGTGCATTGCAGGTGGCGGTGATTGGAATGGTTGCAGGAATGAGTATTGGAGCAGAGGCGAAAACCTATCAAGTGGCGGAAATGAATTATGTGGTATTGGACGGTGAGAAAGTGAAAGCCGATCCAATCATCACGGTAACGGATGTGAAAACATCTTCGAATGATCCGGAGCTGGAAGTTGAAATTGAGCTGGATGATGTGATTACATCGTCGCTCGCCGGGCTGGGCGGCGCCTTTAATGAGCAGGGCGGTGAAGCTTTTATGACGCTGCCCGAGGCATCGCGTGCAGCGCTGGCTGAAGCACTTTTCAATCCGAAAACCGGAGCGGGCTTTTCGCTTTGCCGCACCGCGATCGGTTCTTCCGACTTTGGCCTGGGTTCCTACAGCTATGCCGAAACGCCCAACGATTATCAGATGAAGAATTTTTCGGTCGAGCGCGATACGACTTCGGTGATTCCGTTCATTCGCGCGGCGATGGCGCAAAACCCGGACCTGAAGATGTTTGCTTCTCCGTGGAGCCCACCGGGCTGGATGAAGGAAAACGGCGTAATGGATGCCGGAAAGGATCACGACCGCTCGAAAAACGTGCTGAAGAATGATCCGAAAATTTATAAAGCCTATGCGCTCTACTTTGAGAAATACGTGAAGGCGTATGCCGCGAACGGCGTGACGATTGATCGGATTATCGTTCAGAATGAAACGGACATGAGTCCGGTCTACCCCGGGTGCGATATGCTGCCCGCGCAAATGTCGGAGTTTATTGTCGAGTATCTCCGCCCGCAGTTCACGAAGTCGAAAGTGGATGCTGAAATCTGGGCGGGTACATTCCGTGGAACAGGGCAGAAGGGTGCTCGTAAAAACGAAACACTGGACTTCATGAAGCAGCCGGCCAGTAAGGTCGTTGATGGCCTGGGTATGCAGTATTGCTCGGACAAGATTCTTAAGCAGCTGCGGGACACGTATCCGGAACTTAAAATGATGCACACCGAAGGAAGCTGCGCAAACGGCAAAAATACGGTGAAGCAGGCGAAAGGCCGCTTTGGCGAAATTGCGATGTGGCTCAACTCCAGCTGCGAAAACTATTGCTACTGGAACATGGTTCTGAACGAGGAAGGTAAGAGCGGTTGGGACTGGTCGCAGAACAGCCTCGTGCGGATCGATCGGAAGACCGGCGAAATTATCTATAACAACGACTTTGCCCCGGTGGCGCTGATGAGCCGGTATATCCGTCCGGGCGACCAACTGCTGAAAGCCGACATTGATGGCAAAGGCAAAGCCGTTGTGGTTCAGAATAAAGACGGCCTGATTGTTTTCCTGGAAAATCAGAAAGATGCTCCGAGCACGCAGGCGATTGAAGTGGAAGATCAGGAAATTACGGTTGAGCTCCCGGCGAATAGCGTTTGTGCGTTCGTTCTAAAGTAGACCTTTAGTACAGATCCTATTGGTTTAATGCCCCGCTGCCTGCAGCGGGGTATTTTTTTTCCAATCCTTGGAAAAACGGCCAATCCGATGACAGCTGATTTCCCTTTAACCTAGATTCAGCCAGACTCGGTCTTCATCGTAAAAAATAGGGATGGTCGAATTTCCTTCAGGCGGCAGATTAAGCCTTCATAAAAAGGGAAAATCGAGAATGCAGATCAAATCATGTTTTGTAGCAGTTATGCTGTCAGGAGTAACCGCAGCAAGTGTGTCGGCAGAAATCCTGTATCAGGATACCTTTGATAACGATTCACTTGCTGTGAATATGGGCATCGGCGGCGGTGCGGCGAATCATACGATTCAGGATCATGCCTGGGCGGATGACGGCAATGCGATATTTGTTACCAGTGGCACAAACGACACGGGCAGGGCGATCCTGTATTCGGCAAACAGCTTTCAATCGGACTCCGGGTTCAGACTCTCGGTCAATTACACCACCGGTTTCATTGGAGACGAGGGGGCGCATAATCTGTCCTTTGGTCTCATCAGCAGCGATACGGATTGCTCCACCTATTCCGGTTTTAATCCCTTCCTTTCGGAGACAGGTGTCTACAGCATCGGGGCGAATGTGATCGCAGATGATGGCACGGAAGCTCGGGGTCTTCACTTTACCGATGGATCGATTCGCACTACGCTGGATGCGTCCGGAACCCGTGCCGGGTTCAAAGCTGGCGAAACCTGTGAAGTGACCATCGAGATCGGGATCGGCGGTTATTGGTGTTACCGGATTGACGGAATCTACGAAGCTTCCGGAGTGCTGCTTGATGAAATTGATTTGAGTAAAAACTACCAGGTCGTTGTTTACGGGCAGGACGATGATGGTGGCGGAACGTCCATCCAATCCGTCAAACTGGAAACGGCCTATGTATCTGGAGAACGCGCTGCAGGCCTGCGAGGAACGTGGGCGTCAATTGATCACGATGCAGTTGAACAGCTGAGTGACTTCAAAACACTGGATACCCTCTATGCGCGTTTTAATGACGGAGCGACGGCGTCCGGGAATCATTTTGTTCCCCATAAATTATTGGAAAGACTCGCTTTGGAGGGATATGCCGGAACTAATTCACCCATTACTTCAGTCGTCCCCTCCTGGGGTGACTTAAATCTGGATGAACCGGAAACGGATGTGGTCCATGACCAAATGAAAGCCATCAAAGCGGCGGGCTTTAAAGTTAAGGTGTATTCGAATTCCGAACAATTCATCGGTGCCAATAGTGCAACGATTGAAGAGTTCGTAGTGCGTTGGAAAGAGTGGTGCGATAATGATCCGGAGGCGTTGGCATTTATCGCCAGTCAGCCCTTCCATACCAATGTGTGGAACAGCTCGACACAGAAATATGATACCGCTGGACCGGTGAATCGCAAATATATGTTTTGTTACGCCGAGTTCGTTCTCAAAGATTTCGCACTTCGTTACGGACACTTAATTGATAGTTGGATCTGGGATTCTGCTGCAGACATAACCAGTAACGGTGACAAAAACAACGGGCTTATAGAAGACCAACGAATCTTTCAGGCCTTTGCCAATGCCGTACATGCCGGAAACCCGGAAATCCCGCTGGCCTTCAATTTGGGAAGAAGTACCGGGAATTACTCCGCTTATCCTTTTCAACGACCCACACATTTCGATGACTTTACATTCGGTCATGCGTTCGGCGGGAATAATGACCACGCAACGGGGACGCAGTTCAATTTAAACTACCAGCATATCACGCGGATGACTGAAACGGATGGGTATGTTCATGTGGGTGGAAATCAGGATTTTGATGAGTTAGTGGTTGGGAATATGCACTCCAAACTCGGCCCGATTTCATGGAGATACAGCAACCCGCCCTCCTGGCTGCAAAACGACTTTAACCAGTGGAATTTGGAGGCACTGCAAGCTGGCGGGACGATGACCTGGAGCGGTTCAACCACTCGAGGTAATACCTCGAGCCTTTATAGCGAAGCTTACGCTTTGCTCAAAGGGTTGGATGACTATTTAGCGCAATATGAGTCGCCGGGCACGCCGAACTGGGCGAGAGCCTATACGATTTTGCCGGATGCCGTCATCGGGGAGGCGTATTACCATGTGCTGGTCGAGGGGGAAGACTTCTGGGATCCCGAGGGGGATGATATTACGAGTGTCGTCCCGATCGGAAATGCACCATTCTGGCTCACCATCCAGGAAGACCCAACGAATTCCAATCATTGGATATTAAGTGGAATTCCAACAGGGCAGGAAGCGACCACACTCGAATTTACGTTGGAGGCAACGGAGACGAATGGGTTGAGTGGTTCACGGAACGTGGAGCTGGTCGTGCTTGCGAGCCAGCCGGTCCAAACCAGTGTTCAGATTCTGGCCACAGCCAATACCAGTTATGGAACAGACGTAGTTGCGACCCTGTATTCTGCCGTTCAGACCGCTCCGGATGGACTGGCGACGTTTCGGATTGCCATCGATGTGGATCCTATGGAGGGAACGTCGATCACGAGCGGGCCAGGAAGTGAGTGGGGCATAAATGCCGGAGAGGCGAATAGCGGTTGGTGGACCACTTTTGATGGAAGTTTAACGCAGTCTGTGGATTCGGTTTCAAATATCCGGATTGTTGATTTCAGTGCCAACGGAGGGGATCTGACGCGTGGTGATTTTACCGACCTTTCATTCCAGTCCGTTGCGGTCCTGGATGGGCAGCATTCTGCCGACAGGGTCAAAATTATTGCAGGAGGCGTAACCAACGCAGCGGGGGGCATTAAGATGGCCTCTTCTCCTGAAACCATCGATCTTCAGACTCTTGCGGAATCTGCTTCGGTGCCCGGCTTTATCCTGGGAAATGGCAATTTGAATTCCAAGAATCGCTGGACGGTCGGAAGTATTGATGTGAGTTATGCGGTCAATGTGCCTGCTGCTGATGGATATACCGCCTGGGTTTCCGGTTTCGGTCTGGAGAGTACTGATGCTTCGCCCAATGCTGATCCGGAAAATAGCGGCCTTGGCGACGGCTACGACAATCTGGCGGAATATGCCCTTGGTATGAACCCGACGAATTCGGATGCCGGTTCCAGAGATTGGATAAATCATACATCTGCAGGCGGAACAAACTGGTTCGAATATATCCACTATCGCCGCTCGGATTATGCCGAACAAGGGCTGGGCTATCTGCTGATCGATTCAACAAACCTGGTGGGTTCAGTCGTTTCCACGAATGCTCAGGATTATATCTTCATAGGCCCGCCCAATGATGGGTATGAAACGGTCACCAATCGATATGAGGCCAATGAATCTCAGAAATTCATAAGGCTCGATATCCGGCAGGATTAGTTAAGTGAATAGTGCGATCTGCAACCAGCTCCTTTGTATACCTGCTGCATACACTCTGAAACCAGAAAACCCGGCATTAAGCGGAAAAAAAATAAAAAAGCGGTCGGCATCCCAATAAATTGGGATAGGCAGGGTTCCTGAATCGGATAGCTTACTTGAACACTCCGAATAAGGCGTGTGCTTTATTGTTCGTATATGTGGGAAACCTAAATGGAGGAATGGAAAATGAGAAAAAGACGGTTGGGAATCATAACAGCGCTGGCGGGCATGCTGCTGGCTGGGACCGCGCAGGCGGTGGAGTTTAATTTTGACCTGAATCTGCCTGAATATGGTACCTATTCGAATGCAACTGAGGTTGCGACCTCTCTGACATATGAGGGTGCGACATTTGATGTGGTGTACACGATTGATTCCGTGGCAAACGGTTCAAATTCGTTTGTTAGTGTTAATACGATAGGCACCTTGTTTGGGATCGGATCTGATAGCGATATCGCCACCCACTACGGCACACTCGAGGGGAACGATGGTGAAGGCTTTTCTTTGACCAATCTCACGATCCGCAATTTTGCCGACAACGGCAGCGGGCATGAACTCGGCGATTTCACAGGGCTCACGTTCAGTGGCCTTAGCTACGGTGCCGCTGGCAATGCACAGGATGGAGCTTTTATTTCCTTTGATGGCTGGACCACTAACCGGGCTCAACAAAATCTTAACGGGGCCGAAGCTGGCGCCGGTGAGGTCATCAGCGTGACTGGATTAGCCAACTACGTTGCTCCTGCAACGAATCTGTATCTCATTGTTGATAGTGTCAGCTCAAAAAACAGGTTTTCCATCGGAGGAATTCAGATTGGGCTCGACGTTCCGGTGGAAGGGAATCTACCTCCGGTAGCCGATGCACAGGACTTAATCACGCTGCCCGAAACTGCTCTTCTTATCACGCTGACAGGCAGTGATCCGGAAGGAAGCAATCTTACGTATAACGTGGTTGATTATCCGGACAACGGTCTGTTCGAAGGGGCAACGAATAGCTGGATCTACACGCCGAACAGCGGGTTCATGGCGACAGACAGCTTTTCTTTCACCGTCAATGACGGAACGGATGACAGCGCCCCGGCCACCGTAACGATTACGGTAGAAAATCAGCTCCCCGTTGCGACGGCACAGAGCGTAAACGCGTATCGTAACACCCCATTGGCTATCACACTGACGGGGAGCGATGCGGATGGACCCAGCAACCTGACGTATAGTGTGATTGTTCCGACCAGCCCAGGTACGCTCAATACGAATGCGGGACCGAACCTGATTTACACTCCGCAGACCGGCTTTACCGGAGAAGATGGTTTTGTTTTCAAAGTTAACGACGGATTGGCTGATAGTGAGGATGCAACCATCACGATTAATGTGCTCAATAATCCTCCCGTTGCGGATCCGAAAGTCGCCTGGACGCAGCCTGACACCCCTGTTTCAATTATATTGTCCGGTTATGATCCCGATGAAAGCGGCAGTCTGAGTTTCAATGTGGCGACACAGCCGTCCGGCGGTGTTCTGAGCGGCGCAGCACCGAATCTAACCTATACCCCGACAAACGGCTTCACCGGAGTTGATACTTTTACCTATACTGCAAATGATGGAGACAATGACGGCGTTCCGGCAACGGTATCGATTTCGGTTTCGGCAGATGGGTTCGCCCTTACCTTTGAAGATCTCAATACAGGGTTGTCGAACAATACGCTGAATGTCAGTGGCGTACCCGCCGAAGTGACCGGAGTGTTCGTAAACAGTAACGATTATCTATATTCAGCGTCCTTTTCGGGGGCGGATATTGACGGCGACGGTTCCAACGATACCATTACGTTTGATGTGCTGGTACAGGCCTGGACCAACGGTGTGATCACCAATACCGTGGCATCAAGTAACGGGGGTACTTATGGTACCAACGGTACGGCGGTCATTGGCACAACGAATGTTCCTGTTGTTATCAGCGATGTCGGTGGTCTTGGATGGGGTGTTACCAGCGCAAGAATGTATGCTGGAGAGTCGCTGGAATTCACACTGATGAATATAAATGTGAATCTGACGGACCCCGCAAAAACCGGCAGTGCTGAGGGCACCGGCTTCGTAGGAACCCACCTGCAGGAAATCGGTAATGCGCACTCGCACCAAACCGTTTTTGGTGAAGGAACTGGTCTGTATGAAGTGAGCTGGAACGACAACGCTCTCTATGTTAGCGGGTTTCCCGAGGTTTCCGATAATCTGTTTGTCTCCCAGGCCAATAACTATCAAGAAGCGCATAACAAAGCGTATAACTGGCGGGTTCGGGATGTCGACTTCGGAATCATTGTTTCGGTGACCAAGTCCGGTGTTCCTGACATCCTGATCGATATGAATTCGGGTGGTGACATGGTGTTGAGTTGGGAAGGTGCTGCGACATTCGATGTGCTGACCAATTCCATTCTCTGGAATACGAGCGGCTGGGGGGTATCGGTTTCGGGGGCGAGTTCTCCGGTGACTCTTCCGGTCGGCAGTGAACCTGCGCTATTTTACAAGCTGAGCGAATAACCGTTCGGTGAATTAATACTAATAAGTCAGGCACCCCGAACCTTCGGGGTGCCCGATGAATAAAGGGAAAGAAATGAAAAAAATCATTAGTATAATAAGCATGGGGCTCCTGGTGGCAGGGGCTGCGCAGGCGGATGTGGTTATTCTCGATTTACCCGCCGGAGGAAATCATGTCTCTGGGTCAACCTTCACAACAACAAACGTGTCTTACAATGGTGCGACATTCGACATTGAATATACGCTAAATGCATTCGCAACAAGCAACTCCCCGGCTCCGTTTGTGCGCTCAAATGGCGGAACCTATTTTGGAGTGGGATCTGCCAGTGACCCTAACGTCGGCAACCAGGAATCGCTCGATGGCGACGACGGTGAACAGCTGTCAATTACCGGCCTTTTGATCACCAACTTTAATGCGGGTACCAGTGGGCTTACGGAAGGTGATCTCAGTATTGCATTCGAATCGCTCGATATCGCTAATGGAACAGCTAATCCGGATGGTATTACTGTTTCCTTTACGGGTTTCGGTACCTCTACAACAATTATAACGAAACCCGTAACGATAGATCTGCCGTCTCTTGGGAATTTCAGTTCTGCATCCACGGCAATGTATATAGAGCCTGACACCACTGCTTCCAATAACAGGTGGTCCGTCTCCGGAATCTCCGTGTCGGTGATCCCCGAACCAGCGACGTTGGGGCTAATCGCCTTATTTGGATTTGGGACACTCTTTATTCGCCGCATAATGAAATAATCCTGGACGGACCGTAAGAATACGTCGTTTCGAACCGAAGCGGCGCATTTTTTTTTATATATGGAAGACGCTCCAAAATGGAGATCTAAGAAGGAAGCATACGATGAAGAATATGGTGTTAGGTTTGCTCGGTACGCTGCTGGTTGGAAGTGTGTACGCTGAAAATATGGATGAGATGTGGGGCGAAACCACCGTTAAGCTGCGCGCTGAAAATGCGGAGCGGGGCGAACTGTTCGACGAAGGAAACTATGCCATGTTTATCCACTGGGGGCTTTATTCCCAGTTAGCCAACCAGTATGAGGGCAAGACCTATTACGGCATCGGCGAGTGGATTATGAATCCTCGCGTGGCCGATATTCCCGTCGAGGAATACAGGTCGCAGGCCGGAACCTTCAATCCAACAGAATTCGATGCCAAGGCCATTGCTCAGCTGGCGAAGGATGCCGGCATGAAATACATCGTCATTACCGCCAAACATCATGAAGGGTTTGCGATGTACGACTCCAAGGCCTGCGATTTTAATATTGTTGATTCCACTCCCTGGAAAAAGGATCCGATGAAGGAGTTGGCCGCGGCCTGCCGGGAGGCGGGGCTGGGCTTTGGGTTCTATTATTCCCACAGTCAGGACTGGACCTTTCCCGGAGGACGAAACGGGCCTGAACTTGATGAAAACGGGAATCCCGCCTCCTTCGATGATTACTTTTATAAAAAGTGCCTGCCGCAGGTCGAGGAGCTCTGTACCGAGTATGGCCCGATTGAGCTGATCTGGTTCGACACACCGGGCGGTATGGAGAAAAAATATGTGCAGCAGCTGGTGGATGTCGTGCGCAAGAACCAGCCTAAGGCGCTCGTCTCTGGGCGTGCCGGGCACAATCTGGGCGACTATCAAACCCTGGGCGATATGGAAGTGCCGCATAAAAATGTCAAAGGAATGTGGGAGAGTGTGGACACCACCAACGATTCGTGGGCCTATGCCTGGTACGACCAGAACTGGAAAACACCGAAAGAAATCCTGCATCGCTTGATTGCCTGCGTCGGCCGAGGCGGCACCTACATGCTCAATATCGGCCCAGACGGAAAAGGCGCTGTGCCGGAGCGTGCCGTCCGTTCGCTGAGCGAAGCCGGGGAGTGGATCCACCGCTATCCGCAGGTGGTCTACGGCACGGATGCCTCCCCGTGGGGACACGCCATGCCGTGGGGTGATGTCACCGTTAAGGGAACCCGTTTGTTTCTGTCTGTTTTTGACTGGCCGGAGTCCGGTAAGCTGTTTCTGCCGGGCCTGGAAACCGAAATTAAATCCGTGCGCCTGCTGAACGGAAGCGCGTCACAAGCGGTTGCATATACGGTTTCCAATGGTTGGAACATTTTCGAACTTCCGCCCCGTGCACCGGAAAAGCTGGTATCTGTCGTTGAAGTGGAGCTGGCCGACGCTCCGGAAGTGGGTTCGGCTTTTGGAATCGATCCCAATGAAGGGACCGAAATTTTTGCGGATTTCGCCGAGGTCGATGGTGCGGAAATTGTGAAAGATCGTTGGATGGAAAAGTTTGGCGAATGGATCTGCGTATATCCGGCCACCACCTGGCAACCCGGCGGTAAAGCAGTTTGGGAAGTCGATGTGCTGGTGCCGGGCGATTATGACGTTTCGCTCACCTACACCGGCGAAGGCCGTCTGGTCTGGGGCGTCGATGTGATTGGCGGCGAGCACATACAGAATCAGCAGAATGCTTCGCACAACTATCAGGAGTTTCCCATGGGCTGGCTCAATTTTCCAACCCCTGGAAAATATAAAGTGGCGGTCTCCTGTCTTGAGGGAAATATCGAAACCGCCGAATTGAAATCTATCCGACTTATTCCGCTTGAGAAGTTTGAAAGCACACCGCAACAGACCGCCCGGAACTGAGCCAACGCGTGTTTCCGAATAAAAAACGAAAAATCACTACTTATGGGGATGTCCAATGACGAAAAAATCGCTACATTACTTAACTAAATCGAGAAACAGTCTGCCGATTTTATTCATGAACAGGGTAGATGGGAACTACGTGTAACGAATTAAGGGAAAGAAAAAAGGGCTTCAAATGGCGAAAAGTGGAAAAAAAGGATTTGCTGCAAAACATGCTAAATCGAGTGCAATGCTTGTCAGTATAGGCATACACGCAGTACTAATTATTGTGGCCCTTTCATTCGTGGCCGTCACGGTGATCACCAAAGAGGACCAGGTTTTTGAGGCCAAACCGGTGAACCGTCCGAAAATGCAACGCAGGAAACTGCAGGCTCCGATAAATATAGAGAAGAAAAGAACTCAGAAGCCTAAGCTGCGCAAACGTATTGTGGTACAGCCAAAACTGAATAAGACGATGCCGGATATCAAGATGCCCGAAATGACCGGGGTCAAAGGCGGCATAGGGGCGGCAGGCGATGGAATGGGCGGTTCCGGCGGAGTCGGTTTTTCCATGCCGGAAATGAATCTGTTTGGTGTTAAGAGCCGGGGCGAGAAAGTTTTCATCATTCTGGATTCATCCGCGTATATGATGCAGGACAATATGGGCGGTATTGCTGCCTACAGCATCATTAAGTCGGAGCTGATCCGCATTCTGGAAGGACTAAATCCGACCGTGTTGTTCAATGTTGCGGTGTATGGAGGTGGTGAAGAAACGCTGTTTCCTGAGATGGTTTCGGCATCATCGGCGAATGTGGCCAAAGCGGATGCCTGGCTCAAGCCGCTGAATGCGGTGAAAGAGGATGCAGGGTCAACGAAATATGGTCCCAAAACACTTGGTTCCGGAGGAAGCCGCATCACTGGAAGTTATACCATAGAGCCACTTAAAAATACGCCGGGTGGCTGGGCAAAGCCAACACTCATGGCGATGCAGTCACAGGCGGATGTTGTTTTTCTTCTGACCTGCCGATGGGGGAATGAGCTTCGCTACAAGACCGGCACCAAAGAACGGAACTGGGATGAGGATGATCAGAAGAAGTACAGAGAAAACGTGGCAAAGGCCCGGGCGCTCTTCAAAAAGGAAAATGAACGCCGGGCAGCCAAGGGAGAAGCTCCTCGGGTGATTGCTCGCGGGGACCGGGGATTGGTGAATGCATACGTTCCCGGGGCACGCCTTCCTCCCGGCGGCACCACCTATGCCAATTACTCACCGGAAATGATGGTCGAAGCTTTTAAAAATCTACAAAGTAAATCGAAGGCCACCTCGGCCGTGAAAAGCGGGGTTGGCAATAAGGTAAAATACACCATCAATGTGATTCATTTTGTGCCGGAGGGAAGCCCTTCTGCGAAGGATCCTAAATTAAGCAAACTTGCCAGCGAAACCCGCGGGGAATATATGAAAATCAGAGGCCTGTCTGCCATTCAAAGCTATGTCTCCTCCGATGCTTCTGAGTAGCGGACATTGCCACATAGTTCGATGAGAAGCCTGGTCATCCTGGTAGGATTTTTGGCATTGATCCCTGCATTAAGTCAGGGCACTTCCAATGATATTCTATTGGTTCATGCCGCAACGACGGAGCTCGGAGAGACCGGCTATCGTTACAGCTCAGATGTCACGGTTGATTATATCGCCGAATTTTTATGGGGGCTTCTGGACGCGACGGATGGCTTTGCTGATGCTCAAGTCGATTTCGAAAGTGAAGCTAATGCGCACTCACTGGCGGATATTTATTACGACCCGGAACACGCAGATCTCAAAGCAACGATCGGTTCGGGTTATCAGTATGTGATCCTGCTTGAGTCCGAGCAGGGTTCGGCCTATCCCGAGATGATGTATGAAGGGTGCAGGCAGTTGTCGCAAACGGTTCTCGATGCAGGCGGCACGCCCCTGTTAATGATGAATTATTCCGACCATGTGGACACCGAGCTGTATGGCGAATATACCTATCGGGCGGCCAATGGCTGTGGGGTGGAGGTTGTTCCCGCCGGATATGCGATGGAGCTGGCCGGGTTGCAGGGGAAGCAGGTCGCTGAGGCCAGAGCAAAACAGGCGTGGCTTTCCGCCTGTGCCATCTATGCCAAAATCACCGGATTGGATCCCGCTGGGACAGGCTACGCACCGAGCTATACGCATCAGGATTGGTCTAATGATTACTACAAAATGTATCTGTCAGGTACCGATATAACTACGCTTAGGCATTATGCGGTCGATGCCGTTGAAACGCATTCGACCAACGAACACTATAAGACCAGCTATGAACTCGATGGTTCCGTCGTGTATCGCACCATGGATGTTTCCGGTACGCCATTTAACGATGTGATTCGATATTTCTACAAAGGGACGAGTACGCACGATTTTACCGCAGAAAGGCTGAATGTCATCATTACCAACAATATGCTGACGGCAGCGGAAACCAAGATCGGTAAACTCAATTATGATACCCGTGATTGGACGACCAATGATCTTGCGAATAGAGCTGCTACGTTTGCTACATATGCAGATGAGGGGCTGTTCCTATATGTGGGCGGGACGGATGAAGGCGCAAACGCGCAAGACATCATTGATTTAAATCAGGCTAATCTGGTTCCGATGGTGTTCGACTGGATCAAGGGGTTTGATGGCTATACCGGAACGGCATCCACAACCGCTGCCTTGAATAATCAGGATTGCGCCGACTTGTGGGACCACTATCACAAGCGGGGTTGGAAGACGATTCCTCTGACCGTTGGGTTGGGGCGGTTGAATGAAAAAATTCAAAACCTGGCTGCTTCTGATGATGATTTGCATCTCTCGGATCCGATGGTCTACATGAATGCCTCCATGATGCTGGCCTCTTCTCTCGGGACTCAGCTTTCAATCCCGGACACCTTGCCGATACGAAGAGGGTCCTGGACGCATGCGCAACTGACGACCGCGATTGAAACCGGCCACGATCTGGTCAAAGAGCTTGCCTTCATGTCTGAAACTTCTGCCTTTGTCCCTGACAGTGATTTGTCGATTTTGACCGATGAATTGCCGGGTATTGAAATTAACCGGCCCTACAGCCAGCAACTCTCTGCCACAGGAGGAGTTGGTAGCTATACCTGGGAGTTGGCCTCCAGCGCAGGGCTTCCTACCGGGCTTACTTTGTCGAGCAGCGGTGTTCTCTCAGGAACCGTGTCGGACGGTTTCGGAACCTTGGGGGTAGCCTTTAAAGTGACGGATGGTGAAGACGCTTTCAGAAAAGCGGGGTTCAAACTCCGCAGCGATCTCCCGATCGGGGACATCACTTCGGGCACCGATATTCTGGCTGCTACGGCTAATAACTATGGCACCGACGCGATCGCGACGATATATTCTGACGTTCTGACCGCCCCCGATGAGTTGGCAACCTTCCGGATCGCGATCGATGTGGATCCCATGGCGGGAACATCCATCACAAGTGCGGGCGGTTTATGGGGCATAAATTCCGGCGAGGCGGCCAGTGGATGGTGGAACACATTTGATGGAAGTTTAACGCAGTCCGTCGATTCGGTTGCGAACATTCATATTGTCGATTTCAACGCCAACGGCGGGAATCTTACTGTTGATGATTTTTCAGATCTCTCGTTCCAGTCTATAACTGTTCATAATGCGCATAATGCATCCGACCGAGTCAAGGTGGTCGCGGGCGACGTTGCCAATGCCGCAGGGGGGCTGAAGATGGCTGCCTCTCCCGAAACGATCGATCTTCAAGCGCTTGCGGGATCAGATTCGGTAGCCAGCTTCACCCTTGCGAACGGCAATGTGGGGAATAGCAAGGATCGCTGGAACATTGGTAGTATTCATGTCAGTTATACAATCACCATGCCCGCCGCCGATGAATTTTCTGCATGGGCGTCTCGCTTCAGTCTGACGGGCAACGATGCCTTGCGCGATGCCGATAGCATCGATCAGGACGGCTACGACAACTTGGCAGAATTTGCGTTGGGCATGAACCCGACTAACTCGGATGCCGGATCCATGGAATCCGTCGGCACTAGGGTCGAGGGCGGCACAAACTGGTTCGAGTATGTCCATAGCCGTCGAACGGACTATGCCGGGCTGGGACTGAGCTATCTGCTGATTGACTCCACCAATTTAGTGGAATCCATCGCTGCCACCAATGCACAGGACCAAATTCTCGTCGGGCCGACTGCCGCAGGCTTTGAGCCGGTTACGAATCGGTATGTCGCAGAAGGTCCGGCAAAGTTCTTCCAGCTCATGATCCGGCAGGACTGAGGGAGCCGTGTTTTCCAATGATTGGAATCAGCTCTTGCAGACATTGGAAGTAATGTTTCCATAACGAATATTGTTTCTGAGGGTTCGTTGTTCTACCGTATTCAACTCGAAAAATAGACCAGTCAATTGGAGGTTTAGTTCTATGTTGACTTTGATCCGGCAACCGACTCGTCATCCATCATCCGGACCTGTGAAGCTCCCGAAAACGGGCTGTATACGCTGGAATTCCGCTATGCACTTGAGAACGGTCAATATCCGGTGGCCGTGCATGTGAATGACGCCGTGCAGAGCGATATCATTTTCTGGAGTACCTCCGGGAATTCAGTCTGGGCCTGGGACCGAATAACGGTGCATTTGAACAAAGGCAAAAACCAAATCAAGCTATCGGCAAACCAGCCGCTCGCGCGATTGGATCACCTGAATGTGATTCGGCGGTAGATAGCAGAAGTGATTTTTGAATTTTTCCAATGTCTGGAAATATTCCGTTATACGTTCCAAGCCTGTCTGCGACGGTTCGACTATGAAGAAATAAGGGCAGGTTGGAAGAGCGGTTCTTCTTCACCGATGTGGGCTAAAACTGTAGGTTCCGGATTGCGGCGATGTATTCCTGAATGGCGGGCTGCGGGTCGAGCCGGTTGGCGCGTTCGAGGGTGGTGATGGCTTCGTCGTATAAACCGAGTTCCACCTGCACCTGACCCAATTGAAGCAGAGCGCTGAGCTGAACGGCGGGAACGAGGGCGGCCTGCTCTAACATCAGCGCCGCTTCCGCTGGACGTTTTGTGATTCGATACGCTTTGGCCAGCATCAGTAGGGCATCGGCATCCATCGGATCGGCCTGTGTGATTTTTTCCAGGGATTGGATGGCGGATTCGGTTTGGCCCTTTTCTAGCGAAAGGAAGGCCTGCGCGCGGATTAATCTAGGCGATTCAAATTCTGATGCCGCTTGCAGCACGTCGATCAGTTGCTGTGCTTCGTTCCAATATTCGCGGGCGAGCAGCGGATCGAGCGCGTCATAAAGGAATTCGATTTCATCGGCATTTTGGGCCGCATCCAGAAAACAATCGACGGCTAATTTGGGGAGTCCGATTTGCAGATAAAGATGACCCAGAGCCATGAGAGAATCGACGGAAGCCGGTGCGGATCGCCGGACAAATTCCAGATCGACAATGGCCTTATCATAATCGCCGAGCATCATCCACGCATCGGCCCGGGCCTGCACATACGCAAGCGTCTCCGGGTTCTCAATCATCAATTCATTAAAGGTGTTAATGGCGGGTCCAGCTTGTCCCAAAGCCAGCAGCGCAAAGGCTTCGCCTTGTTTCCACTGCACCTGTTCGGGATCGATCAGCTGTGCCTGCCGATAGGCCTGCAGGGCGGAACGATGCCTTCCGGCTTCGGTGTGGCACCAGGCCAATAAACCAAAGGTTAAGCCGTCGTTGGCCCCCAGTTCAATACTCCGCGAAAGCAGGGGCAGGGCCTCCGCCGCGCGATCTGCCCGAACCAGCACAAAGGCCAGATTCCGGTAGGCATCGCGATAGGTGGGGAAAAGATCAATCGCTCGTTCATAGTGCCCGATGGCGTCCTCATTTCGGGCTTCTTCAACCAACAGATTGGCGAGGGAGAATTGAAGCGCGGGGCTGTTTTTGAGCCAGATACTTTCCTGCAGTTTAATCACGGCTCCTTTGCGATTCTGGTCTTTCATTTTGTCGGCCACCGATCGGAGCACCTCCTGGGCTTCCGGGCGGATGCGGGGTTCAACGGCGGCATCAATGCCATAGCTGGCGGTGAAGGCGTTTTGGAATTGATCGGTTTTCCAATGGTTGGAAACCGGCCATTTATTTTGAGCACCCGCTTGAAGAACGAGGAGGAACAAACTGAGCGATACACTGTTTTTTAAATACGACATGGGCGTCCTTAGCGGGAAAGTTTTAATGGCCAGTGATAGGTCGCTGTAACGGGTCGGCCTTCTTTTTTCGGCGCAGAAAATCGGGCCCGTTCCGCAAAGCGGCGAGCCATTCGTTCGAGATCGGGGTGGGATGAATCGGTGAAGCGCAGCACCTCCACGTGGCCGTGGGGATCAATCGAAACTTCCATGACAACCGTGCCGGACTGAATGCCTTGGCGGGCGAGCGCGGCGGGATAGGAGACCGCCGGCCGATTCAACAGCACCGGCATGGCATCGAGCTCATTCACATCGTAGGACGTTTTTACCGGCGGGGCGGAAAATTCCGGTGCTGAAAAATCGGTGGCGACGGGTAGGGAAAAATCGGGTTCCAAGGTTTGGAAGTCGGGTTTGAGCGGGGGTTGGATGCGGGCTTTGATCGGTGGGGCAATGCGCGGTGTATCAAGGCTCAATTCGGGCAGTTGAACGGGTTCGGGAGGAGTTGATGGGGGCGGCGCTGAACGAACCGGGGGCTGGACGGGGGCAATTGATTCAACGGTGCGAATGGTGTTCGCGGGTACGCGGTGATTTTCCTTCCAGCGCAACCAGCCGAGGAAGAGCAGCAAAAGGGCCGTAAGCAGGAGGGCACCGACCACCTGAAACCCGAAAGCCGTGAGACGGCCCGGCCAATGCGGGGGGCTGATTTCAGAATGACGGGAGTGCGGCATCGTTATGGATCCACCGTTGAAACGAATACTTTGGAGGCTCCGGCACTGCGTGCTTCATCGAGTACGGCAATGGTGCGGTCGGTTGGTGTGCGGCGGTCGGCCTGAATGATCACGGGCATATTGTCGCTTTGCAGCAAGCGGCGCACCACGGCACGAACGCCGCCGAGCCCGATCTCGCGATGGTTGTAAAAAACAGCGCCGGAGGGATTAATTCCAATCAGGATGCTGTTGCGTTCAATATCCTCCTGGGTGGCGGCGCGCGGTTTATCAATTTCAACGCCGGTTTCGTCCACAAACACGGTGGTGACGATGAAAAAGATGAGCAGAATGAAAACGATATCAATGAGCGGGGAAATATTAATATCGCCATCCGCACAGGAGCTTCGTTCATGAAATCGAGGGAATTTACGGGCCATGGGTTTTTAATCTTTCAGTTGTTTAATGGATGCTTCCACACGCAGAAAGCCCATGCGAAGTTGTTGAAAACGGTAGCGCATAAACGAGCAGGCCAGCAGAGCCACGACCCCGATCACGAGTCCGGCCTGCGTGGTAATCAATGCTTCCGAAACACCGCCGGATATGGCATCGGTGGCGACAGCATCGGCCGCACCAATTCCGTTGAAAGTGGTCAGCATACCGGAAACCGTACCGAGCAAACCGAGCAGAGGCGCCGCCCCGATCAGTACAAAAGCAAAGGGGAAGCGGCGGTCGAGTTTTGAAAACAGGAGGTGATCGATCTGATGAAACGGATCATCGGGGAAATCTTCGTTCAGCGCCTTCTGCAGTTTCAGCAGCAACTGCGGAGGGATATCGCGGCGGGTCAGCATATATTTCCAGTGGCGCTGTGAAAGCACGGGAGCGCCCGGCAAACGCAATGCCTGCGAAATGGAGAGCAGAGAAAACGCGATGCCGAAGGCCAGCAGGGCCAGGGCCCAAAAGCTGAAACCGCCTTCGGTGGCGAGAATGCGCAGTTCATGAAACAGTTCCTGCATCATGGTCGATCCTCCTTTTTGGGAAGCCCGTTCACAAAGGCCAGGCTGGCCAGTTCCATGGCGGAACGAATGGATTGCACGCGGCGCGAAAGAAAGGCGTGGAGAATCAGGGCGGGGATGGCGACGACGAGCCCCAGCTCGGTGGTCACGAGCGCTTCTGAAATCCCGGAAGCCAGCGATTTTGCATCGCCGGTTCCGAATACATTAATGAGGCGGAAGGTATAAATCATACCGGTCACCGTGCCGAGCAACCCGAGAAGCGGAGCCGTAGCCGAAGCAATGGCAATGAAGGAAAGGCCGCGTTGCAGCGGCGGTTCGGCCTCCAGAAACTTTTCATACATGGCTTCTTCCACTTCGCTGGCGGGGCGGTTGCTCAGTTCAATGCCGCGCTGCAGTAACGCCTTGGCAGGATGCCGGAGGGGGGCTAGCGCGGTTTCGGCTTTCAAGCGATCCTCGTTTTTAACGGCATCCAATACGGTGCGCATGGTGCCGGGGCGGAGATCGCGAATCCGCGAAAGCTGCATCCATTTTCCAATGGCGGCCAGTGATGCAATGAGGGCGAGCGCGAGAATCGGATAGACCCAGAATCCGCCTTTTCGAACGTGATCGATGATGGAGCCTTTGGCTTGATCGAGCGCAATGGCGGAACCGAGGGTGGGATCAAATCGAGGAGCGCCCGACTGGCGTTTCAACAGCTTTTGCAGCGCTTGAAGATCGGCCGTTCCCTCAACAATTTCGGGAAGGAGATTCCGGTTTTCAACGGTGAGTCCGCCTTGTTTCCAATCCTTGGAAATAAACCATTCCACGGGACCGGCCCGCAGGAAGGTGCCGTCAAGGAGGGTGCCGGATGCGTTGAGGGCTTCGCCGGGCGCGGCATACAATGCAAACCCAGTTTCCAAATGCTGGATGCTACGCGAAAGGAAATCTAGCCGGGCCTGAAGCGATTGGTCGGCTGCCAGCAACATGGGCCTGAAGGATTCAAGTTCTGAAACCGGCAGCAGCACTTCGAACTGTTTCCGATAATCCATAATTAAATTATCGATCGCATTAAATTCGGCCTCTAATTCACGAATGCGTTCCGACAGGGCGGCTTGTTCGGCCTGATGATCCTGCCGATCCAAATGCAGCAACTGGACGGTTTGGCGCTTTGTGGAAAGTTCGGATGCAATGCGGCTGGTTTCGCGGGCGAGCGCGGGCTTTTCTTCGGCAATACGTTCGCGCTGTTCGGAAAGCTGTTGAAGAGCCATGCGCAAATCGGTGTCGATGGAATTGGTGGATTGAGCCTGCGCTCCAGCGAGCAGTGCAAAAAACAGGAAGAGACGTTTCATTATTTCGCCTCCGACGGGTGGATGGTGAGTGCGGCAAAATCGGGGACAACTTGCTTCTCAGCAATCTGGATGGCGTTGCGAATGGCCGGTGCACTTTCCGGGTCTGAAATCCAGTTCCAACCTTTGGAAGTCGGGAGGGCGTAGCCCGCGTCGGTTCCGTTGCGGTTGATGTACCACGCCTGCGATAAACCAAGATAGAGCACGTCCACTTCGGTGCGTTGGCCGTTACGCTCCAATAGGTAGGTGTCGGTCGTTATGGTTTGATTAAATTCGGCGATTTCTGTGAGCACCTCGAACACGTCGCGATAGCGATCCTGCAGGGTATTTGCTGCATCGGGTTGCAGAAGTCGGCCGAGGGGCACCGCACATTTTTTTTGCAACGGAGGAGGTAAAAAATCCACCAGCGGAATGAGCTGATTTTCCAGCGCTGCAATGCTGGCAATGAGCTGTTCGCGCTGGGCTTCGAGCGCGGTGACACTGCGGTTAAGTTCCTCCTGTTTTTCAGTTTGAAGATTTCGAGCCGATTCGGAGTGGGCGAGCAGTTCATCGAGCTTATTCATTTCCTGCTTGCGGATGGAATTCAGCTGGGAAAGTCGGTTGCGTTCGGCCTGCCAATTTGCGGCTTCGGCACTGATGGTTTTCTGAAGTTGCAGCCATTCGGAGAGCTTTTCGCGCGTCTCTTCGGGCGAAGGCGATGCGATTGAAAAGGAAGGTCCTGCACAGAGAAGAAGGAGTACGATGGTGATTTTGCTTTTTATAATCATGGATGTCGGAGCTTCATCGTTGCGACGCGTAAAGATCGCTGCGTTTGTTGCAAGTTTCGTTTAATCGCTAAACCGAAAGTGATTGCAATAAAATGGGTTATGAAGCTTCGGGCTCATCCCGACAGCTGGGTTAAATTGGTTTTCCAATGGTTGGAAAATCGCGGGCAATATTGCGAAGGGCCGGGATTAAATCAAACGAAAAAATCGGCATATTTAGATTCAATCTCAAATTTAGGCTTTACAAACTTTTGGAGGTTTGTAGATTTCGCGGCAGTAAAAGTTCAGAAAGCCTAACTTTTTCAATCCTTGGAAAAAGGCCTATTGAACTCGTCCTATCAGGGTGGTCCTGAAGGTGTTTTGGTTTATAGACTGTCGATGCGGGTTTCGCGAGGAAACAGCACGATGGAGACCGCGTCGCCGGGCCATGAAAAGATAGGGTCATTCCGCTTCTTCCTGTTCCGGTGATACACCTGAGTGAATAAAATGAATGAACAGGAAATGAAGAAAAAGAATGAAGAACTTCTCTTTGAGAAGCCTAAAAAATATGACCTGAAAATTGAGGATGCGCGACTGCGCGGAAGCTCTTTACGGGTTCGTGCAGGGATTCGTTTGCATGAAGTTGAACTCCTCCCGGATTCAGCATGCCGGATTCCTGTGTCGTACGCCCGGGATTCCGTCTGGCTCGGATACATCCGGCGGGGTGAGCAGACGATCCTTCTTCCAGACCTTGGAAGAAAAACCGTGCGCTCGGGCGGCTGGTTCATCGGCCGAATGGATGCCATGACGGTATTAACGCAGGCGGAAGGCGACATTGAGTTGATGGCCTTTTCATTTTGCCCGAAGGTCATGAACTCATTGCTTTCGATGTGTGCGGTGGATGTGGCGGATGCTTTGCATTGTTTTGCCTGTGTGAATCAGCAAAAGCCGACCCTGGTTCAAGGGGAGTCCTCCCCGCGTTTGCAGTGGCTGGCGGATCAGATTTCCATTGAGACCGGAAGTGCTCCGGGGAAACGCCTCGATTTGGAAGCGCGGTGTCTGGAATGGATCAGTGAGTTATTCAAGCAGCCTTCGTTGATTTCGATCGATGCAAAGGAGTTCGGTTGCTCGAATTATGATGTGAAGGCCCTGCGCGATGTCGCTCTCTTTCTGGAAGAAAACCTGGCGGAAGAGCATTCGCTGGCGGATCTTTGTCGGCGGTTCTACATCAACGAATTCAAGCTGAAGCGTAATTTCAAGGCGATGTTTGGCATAACCGTTTTCGGCTATTTGCGGGATGTGCGATTTCAACGCGCGGAACAGTTGCTGAAGACGGATGAACTCTCGGTGCTCGAAATTGCAAACGAAGTGGGCTACAGCAATCCCAGCCATTTTTCGCGTGGCTTTCAGGAACGATTCGGGGTGCTTCCTAAAGATTTCAGGCGCATGCATCAGGATACATTTAAACAAGATTGATTGGGAAACAGAACGAAGGTGAAGAACATGAAAACAGTTATTATTTACGGAAGTACGACGGGAACAACAGAAGCGGTGGCAGAGGATCTGGCTACCGAACTGGGTGCAACGGCCATTGCCGCAGCGGACGCTGATGCGGCGGCGCTTGAAGGGTGTGAATTTTTGGTGCTGGGTGCTTCGACATGGGGCATGGGCGATTTGCAGGATGATATGGCGGATTTTATTTCCGGCCTTGAATCGTTGAATATATCGGCGTCTTGCGGGGCGGTTTTCGGGTTGGGCGATCAGTTCGGATTCGGCGACAGTTTTGTGGACGGTATCGCAGATATGGCTGAGGCATTGGACGATCAAGGTCTCAAACTCGTTGGCCGTTGGCCGGTGGATGGCTATGCCTTTTCTGCATCGCGAGCACAGGACGGAACCTCTTTCTCGGGGTTGGCACTGGATCAGGATAATGAATCTGAAAAAACGGCCGACCGGATTTCGGCGTGGGTGCAGCGATTGAAGGAAGAGGTGTAAATATGAGCATGCAGGTTTTTGGTCATCATGTTTATGAATACCGTAAAGGGTTGCGTAGTTTGGTGCTGCACACGATCAGTGGAAACGAACTCGACGCCGCAATCAAACGGTTAAAGATTGCGGAAATTGACTACGAAATCTATCCCGTGAAACAGACGGATCGGATGAATATCTTTTTCGGGGCAAAGGAGAGCGTTGATTGCATTCGCGCGATTGGAAAAGATGATCTGAATGCGTATACCCCGGAAGAGGATTTCATGCTGGGGACCATGCTCGGGTATGATCGTCGCCAGCAGTGCGAGCGCTATTTGGAGCAACGGGCCCGCTGGGAAAAGCGGAAGGCTGTACTCAAGGATGGTTTTGACAATGCTCTGGACTGACGAAGCGGAAGAACTGCTCGGTGCGGCTCCGGCATTTGTTCGCGAGCAGATTCGCGAAAAGGCGGAACTCCGGGCGCGAAAGGAACAGCGGGCCGAAATCGACGCGGGCTTTATTAAGTCGATGCAATCGGGCTGTGGGCATCCGGGCCAACGTTATCCGGACCCTCAGATTACGGCAGATCCCATTCATGAGGCCTTCGCCCGGAAGTATGGCGTGCATGCTAATATGACCGGGGGCAATGATCTGGCCGGTGATGCGGAGAAATACTTTTTCCAGGCCTTGGAAAAAACGGCGGATCCGGATGCCGCGACGATGGCCTATTTTCATATTCCATTTTGCTGCACGCGCTGTTTGTTCTGCGGCTTTTATTCGGAAACAACGGAGCCGGGTGCCATTGCGAGCTATTCTGAATCGTTGGCGCAGGATATTATTCTAACCGGTTCCAAACTTCGGAAAACGGGCCGGAAGCTGGGCGCCGTTTATTTTGGGGGCGGCACGCCGACGGATCTGAAAGCGGAAGAATTGGAACTGCTGATTAAAACCGTGCGGCGCGAGTTTCCGCTGGAACCGGATTGTGAGATTACGGTGGAAGGGCGGCTTTTTGACTTTGATGATGAAAAGGTGAAAGCCGTTTTGAATGCCGGGGCGAACCGGTTTTCTTTTGGGGTTCAAAGTTTCGACACCAAAATCCGTCGTAACATGGGACGGATATTGAGCCGGGAAGATTTGGTGGAGCGGCTGAATCGTATTTCTGCGCTGGGCGATTCCTATGACGCGGCTGTGGTGATTGATCTGATTTACGGACTGCCGGGGCAGGGCGAAAAGGAATGGATTGAGAGCATTGATTGCGGGGTTAATGAAACAGGGATTCATGGGCTGGACCTCTATCAGATCAATCTGCTCCCCGCCACGCCGCTGGTTGAAAAACTGGAGTTTCTTCCGCCGATGGCCGACGTGAAGCAACAGGCCGATCTTTTTATGGCCGGACGGCAGCGTATGCTGGAACATGGGTTTGATCGGTTGTCGGTTGCCCATTGGGGGCGCGATGCCCGCGAACGAAATCGGTACAACCTTTGGAACAAATTAAATGTCGATTGTGTTCCGATGGGCGCAGGTGCGGGTGGACGATGGGGAGGAACCCGCTTTTTCCAGCAAAGCGATGTGTGCCGTTTCGGTAAGGTGATTTCCAAGGGTCGAAAACCGCTCGCTTCGGCGGCCTCTGAGCCGTCCTGTGCGGCTTTAATTTCGGCGGCTATTGGGCAAATTGAACAATGCCGTATTGATGTGGAAGCCCTGGAGCGTGTTGCCGGTAAGCCATTGTTGAATCAACTGATGCCGATGCTCAGCCTTTGGGTATCAGCCGGTCTGCTGAAAATCGGCGATCCGTGCCGTCTGACACCAGCAGGAGAATTCTGGAGTGTGAATCTACACTATTTAATGGGTCGTAAACTAAGGGAGATCTGCGCGTAAGCTGAATCTCTTGAACGTACAACGCTGACAAAAAATAAACCCCGCTGGTTTGGCGGGGTTTTTCTTTTTCCAATGGTTGGAAAAATTATCCAGCTGAAATCGCATCAACCGGACATACTGATTCGCAGGCACCGCAATCGGTGCAGCTTGCAGCATCAATGACATACTGTCCGTCGCCGGCGCTGATGGCTTCAACTGGACATTCGCTTTCGCAAGAAGCGCAGTTCGTGCAGCTATCTGAAATTACATAGGCCATGGTTTTACTCCTAGGTTATTGGTGACGTCGAGCACCGTGCTCAACGACGAACAAGGTAGCAGTTTAACTCTGTTTTTCACGGAAAAAACGGAAAATGGGCTTATTTGGACAAGGTATCAGTCTTAGCCTTAACATACTTTTCAGGAATCAGCGTGCGGTTACTCCGTTACAGAGCTTTTTCACTCCGCGGTCGGGTGGAATGGATATTCCAACATCGCGTATAACGAATCCAATGATCAACGAGCAGATTATCCCTCTGTCGATTTGATTACGGTTAGTTAGCACGTCGCGGTGCGCCTGTTCAGCGCTCGTGGTGGGGTCGGATGGGTTGGTTCCTGTCCGGCCTTTTTTCTTTTTCAAATCCGTCTCGGGGCATTCTTGCTCCCGCACGGGGTAGAAGGGGTTATTTAGACTGCATATAAATAACCCATCACTATTCAACAAGGAGAATGAAATGAAAATGAATGCAGTACTTTTTGGCGCGGCCCTTTTAGTGGCGGCGGGTGCACAGGCTTCCCTGACGGATTTCGGTCTGGGCGGAAACAAGAGCTATGACGGATGGGATGGATTGAGCGCGACTCAATATCCAGGGTATGGATCCTATCCGGGGGCAGGCCCCTGGCCGGGTGCGATGGTTGCGAATGAAGCGGGCTCTAACGGTGGTGAGCTGAGCAAGGTTGCTGGAACGGGCTATGCAGCATCGTCATCTCTTTATTCTTCGGCTGGCGGTGTTTATGAAGTGTCGCAGGATAGTGTGGTTTCCGGTCTGGAGACCATCGTGTTCGCTGTGGGCTACGGAGCGGGCACCACACCGAGCTTTACCAATGGACCGACGCTGACCGTGAATGGGCTGACTGTGGTCGGCGGCGCTGACTCGACGTTTAATCTGGGATCGTATGACGACACGATCGGCGGGTATGACGTTACGCTCACCACCGATGTTTTCCAGTGGGATCTGAGCAGTCTGGGCGAAACGGTTACTTCATTTTCCATCAGCTATGATGTTGGTGAACACAATCAGCAATACGGATTACAGTTGGAACAGAGCGATGTGTATTCCGCCGCGATTCCGGAACCCGCCACGATGGTTTTATTGGGCGGAGCAGGGTTGGCGCTGACGTTTATCCGTCGACTTAAAATGTATTAATTTGTTCTGCGCCGAAACGAATTAAAGGAGACGTTTAATGAAATCATTAATGAATCTGTATCTGCTGACCGGCCTTTCGCTCACGCTATGGACAGTAGCAGTTTCGGCGCAGGACTTTGTTGACCCGGGCTATACGGGGGTCACTCAGTTTGCCCAGTGGTCGAGCTTTACCCATGCCACGACAAATTCCGGAGTGAATACACCCCAATGGGAGGCGGGTTCGCCCGGGTTGGAATTGAAACAGTTTAACCCGGCTATCATTACTGGCGGCGGGAATATTTATAGTTATTCTTCTGATCTGTCTTTTGAGCTGACGGGCTCGTCCGCCACCAATCTGGGAAAGATTTGCCTGCAATTGTTCACCTGGGGCGATGCGAATGCACTTTCGAATGAAACGGTTCGTCTGGTTTTAGATGGTGGAATGGAGCTGGAACCAACTTCCTCAACGAACTTTTATCAATTCATCGATGATCAGGGTGCGTATGGGGAATATCACACGCTGGGCTATAAACTGGAATGGGAGCTGGGAAATAATGCCGTGACGAACTACAGCATCCTTTTCGAAACCATCATTCACTCCAGTCTTGATGGACTCCGGTTAAATACGCAAGCCGCCGTTCCGATGGCACCCACCCCGATGGTTGAATTGGCGTTCAGTGGAAATGAACCGGTGGTGCAGTTCGAAACGGTTCCAGGCGTGGCCTACCAGGTGCTGTGTTCAGAATCACTCACGAATGCGTTGGCAGACTGGACGATTATTCAAGGGCCGATCTCGGGCGATGGATCAACATTCACTTCCACTAATTCCGCTTTGAACCCTCAACAGTTTTATACGGTTGAATCCTGGTTGGAGTGAGCATGCCGTCCGTATGAATCGAATAAGATTACTTCTTGTCGTTAGTGGTTGTGCCGGCTTTGCACAACAAACGTGGTCCGAGCTTCGGGAGGGGGAAATTCCCCCGCCCGAATTGGGCGTTACGGAGGTGGTCGGCACGAAGAAAAGTGACCGGGATGTTTCGCGTAAACCGGCCTCGATGATTGAGATGAATTTTGCTTCTGAGAAAACCGGACCGGTCACCGATGCCGAAGATGTGGTGCGATATGATCCGGGAGTTTCAATTCCGTTCGATATCGCTGGCGCGGATCCATTTGTTCCGTATGGCAACAATGGATTTTCGAGCTATCAGATTCGCGGGGTCGGTGGAAACCGGCTGCTGCTGACGATTGATGGCATTCGGCAACCGCCGGAATATGATCAGGCCGGAGGAATGGGGCGCACCTTTTTTGATCCGCGGGTTTATGGCGGCGTGCAGATTCTGAAGGGAACCGGATCGGCTCAGTTCGGCAGCGAAGCGCTCGGCGGCGCAATTGGCTTTCGCAGTAAATCGCTGACCGATGAACTTGAATATTCTCCGCGCCCCTGGCTGCTGCAGGGCAGCACCACCCTGAAATCGGTGGATCAGAGCATCAATGGATTGGTACGTGCCGGGGTGCGCGGCGGCGATATGTACATCACGGCCACGGACTCCTATACCGACGGGCATGAAGTGGAAAATGCGAAGGGCGATGTGGAGGCCAATCCGCTGGACTTTCAGCAAAACCATTTTTTGTCGACCGTCTCCTGGATTCCAAGTGAACAGAACCGAGTTTGGGTGACGGGTGAAAACTTTCTGTATCACGGGAAGTCCCGCCTCAAAAGTTCGGAGGTCGGCCGCGTCAATTACGTGGGCACGGAAAATACGAACGAACGCTCGCGCGTCAGTATGGATTATTTAAACACGCCCGATGCGGGCTGGTGGGATCAACTGTCCGCCAAGGGCTATATCCAACAATCGGAAAATAACAGTCTGAACAATCGAAATTCGTACTGGGTTGATGCGCCGCCTTTCCCGGGATTGGACCCCTCCACGAATACGATTTATCGCACTGATCGAATTGGTTTCTCCCACGACCTGGTGGGGGGAACGCTGGCACTGAATCATTTATTTGATACCGGCGCATTTGAGCACAATTTAAATTATGGGATGGAGCTGGGCTATGAGCATGGGGAAAATTCGTTTAATCGGGATTTGGTTCAAAACGGCATCCCGATGAATACCGATGCACCGACGGCATTTGATCCGTCGGACTTGCATCGCGCCGAATTTTATATTGAAGATTCCGTGGCGCGGGGACGGTGGAATGTGATTGGCGGCGTACGCTTAACCGACTACCGCATCCTGCCCGGGAATGATCCGGACTATCTGGCCCAAACGGGATCGTTGCCTAAACCGGACTATGAAAATCGGTCCCTCTCCCCGAGTGCATCGGTGGATTATCAGCCTTCCGAAAATACGCTGCTATGGGGGCGGTATGCGCATGGAGTACGGAACCCTTCGCTGGAGGATTACGTGGGCTACTTTGATCACGAGCTCGGATTCTACCGCGTGCCGAATCCAAACCTGGAAGCGGAAAGCAGCGATGCGTTTGAAACGGGCGCACGCTTTGGCCACACGGGAATATCGGTGGATGCCTCGCTGTTTTACACCTTCTATGACGGCTTCATCGAAGAACGCGAAACGGGCGTGGTAGACACGGATGGCAAAAGCGAAACCATGCTGATGAATGTCGGGCAGGTGGATATTTACGGCGCGGAAGCCGGGATTGATCTTTGGCCGGCGGAATGGGGCCTCCCGCTGGAGGGGATTTCGACCGGCATGAAAATGGTCTACACGGACGGGAAAAATCAAAGCGAAAATGACGAGGTGGATTCTGTTGAGCCGTTTGAAGCGGTGATTTATGTGGGCTACGACCACGTCTCCGGAAAATGGGGAACGCGTCTGACAGGAATATACCGGGCCCAAAAAAAAGCAGTATCCCAGCAGTGGACAGCTTTCATTCCTCCCTCCTCCTTTGTGGTGGACTGGACGGGCTATTGGAACATTACGCCGCGCATCTCGCTGGTGGCCACAATACGAAATTTAACCGATCAAAAATATTGGGTTTGGCCCAATGCCGGTCGAAGCGATCACACGTTTAATGAAAATCCTGAGCTGGCAGTCCAGCCGGGGATTAATGGAATTTTAGAACTGAATATTGCGTTATAAGCAAGCTAACCAAGGAGAATAAAATGAATGAGATTAACAGCAATGAAGCCGCACTGGAACTGCGTCAGGCCTACTTCAAACTGAAGGAAGAATCGCCGATGCTGCGGGTGCGGAATGCCGCCGCTCAACTGGGGGTTTCTGAAGGTCAATTGGTTGCCAGTCGCGTCGGTGAAGGTGTGACTCGCCTGAAGGATGAACCGCAGGAAATTCTCGAACAGATTGAAGGACTGGGTGAAGTGATGGCACTGACCCGCAACGAGGATTGCGTGCATGAACGCAACGGGGTGTATTCCAACCATTCCTTTTCAAAACACGGCCCGATGGCGATGGGGCTGTTCGTGAATCCGGACATCGACCTGCGCCTGTTCATGAACCACTGGAAATTTTGTTTTGCCGTGCAGGAAGAGTCGCACGGGCATATGCGTAAAAGCATTCAGTTCTTCGATCCGACCGGAACGGCCATTCATAAAATCTATGTAACCGGAAAATCCGATGAAGCGGCATACGATAAATTGGTAGCCGATTTTACGGCGGACGAACAGCCGCTCTTTATTGAGGTGGAAGCGGCCAAACCGCCATTGGCCACCGTGGATGATGATGCTGTGGATTGGTCCGAATTCCGCGCGGCGTGGGAAGGCATGAAGGACACGCACGATTTTTATCCGATGCTCCGTAAATTCAAGGTGGACCGTCAGCAGGCGTTTCGTCATATCGGCGACGATTTTGCCTTCCCGGTCAGCAATGAAACCTCGCGCAAAATTCTTGAACTGGCGCGCGATCGCAAGTGCGAGATCATGGTTTTTGTCGGCAACAAAGGCTGCATTCAGATTCACACCGGACCGGTTGAAAATCTGATGGAAAGAGACGGCTGGTTTAATGTGCTCGACCCGATTTTCAACCTGCACCTGAAAGAGGGTTCCATTGCGAATACCTGGATCACCAAAAAACCAACGGTCGATGGCATTGTGACCGCGGTGGAAGTGTTTGATGCCGACGGTGAAATTATTGCGACCTTCTTCGGCAAGCGTAAACCGGGCATTCCCGAACTCAAACTCTGGCGTGAAATCGTGGCCGAAATTCCGGCCGAAGGAGTGAAGGCATGAAGCGGCAACTTTTAAGTGTACTGGCCTTGGCGGCCTGGACGGCCCATGCCGTACCGGAGCGGTTGGTCGTGGTCGGCGGCGCGGTGAATGAAATCGTGTATGCCTTGGGCGCAGAAGACCTGCTGGTTGGAAATTGCGTTTCCAGTTATTACCCGCCGGAAGCCCTCAAACTTCCAAAGGTTGGATATCAGCGCATGCTGCCGGCCGAGGGTATTATTTCGCTGAATCCGGATCTGGTGATTCTGACGGATAAGGCCGGTCCGCCAGCGGTGATCCAGCAGTTGGAAAGTACCGGAGTGGAGGTGCTCAAGGTACCCGCTGCAGAATCATTTGAGGGAGTTCTTGAAACCATTCAAACGATTGGTGCACAGCTGGAGCGGACCGAACAGGCGGATGCATTGATCGCCCGTTTGACGGCCGAAAAAGCAGCACTGGATGCGGAGTTGGAAAATCAGGAAGCGGCTCCGAAAGTGCTGTTCATTTTGACGCATGGTGGTGCGCCCAGTGTGGGCGGTGCCGGAACGGCGGCGGATGCGATGATTGCTTTATCCGGAGGTGAAAATGTGGCCACGGCGTTTTCGGGCTATAAACCGCTTTCGCCGGAAGAGCTGATTGAGCTGGCCCCGGACTATGTGCTGAGCTCAACAAGCGGTGTCGGCCCCGGTGGCGGGGGCTCGGATGCCATTCTGAAAATTCCCGGAGTGGCGCTGACGCCGGCGGGTAAGAACGATCAGATCATCGTGATGGATTCTCTGCTATTGCTGGGCTTTGGTCCGCGCACCGTCGAGGCGGCAGCACAGTTGCATAATGCCTATGACTAAATCGAAATTCCATATACGTTGGTTGTTTGGCCTCGGTATTTTGCTGCTCGTGATTATGGGGATGGCGGTTTCGGTGGGAGCCGTCGCCATTTCTCCATCGGAATTACTCGGCGGAAACCTGACCGAATTGCAGCAGGCGGTACTCTGGTCGATCCGGATTCCGCGTATGCTGCTCGGCGTGATTGTGGGTTCTGCGCTTGCCGTTTCCGGTGCGGCCATGCAGGGGCTTTTCCGAAATCCGTTGGCCGATCCCGGATTGATTGGCATCACGAGCGGGGCGGCTTTGGCCGTGGCAATCATGATTGTGCTGGTGAGTCCAACCAGTGGATTTCTGGGAACCTATGGATTGAGTGTGGCGGCGTTTATCGGCGCCATTCTGACCTGTTTTGTGATAATGCGTTTTGCGCGGGCATCCCAGTCGTTGTCGGTGATGTATATGCTGCTGGCCGGGATTGCGGTGAATGCCATTGCGGCCGCGGCGACGGGCTTTCTCACCTATATCAGCGACGACCAGCAATTGCGCACATTGACCTTTTGGACGATGGGCAGTTTGGCCAGTGCGCTGTGGCCCACCGTGATTGTGGCGGTGAGCTGTGTCGTGCCCGGCCTGTTTTTGATGATGCGCAATGCCCGAAATCTGAATATGCTGCTGCTCGGCGAAGAGGATGCCGGGCATCTGGGCGTGGACTGCGATCGATTGAAAAACCGCTTAGTCATTGCCATTGCATTGGCGGTAGGCGCGGGCGTGGCAGTGAGTGGATTTATCGGTTTTGTGGGTTTGGTGGTGCCGCATTTGATTCGCCTGTTCATCGGGCCGGATCATCGTATTCTTTTACCCGCTTCAGCATTGCTTGGTGCGGCTTTGCTGTTGGTGGCCGATACGATTTCCCGAACGGTGGTGGCGCCGGCGGAAATTCCCGTGGGCATCATTACCAGTCTGATCGGCGGACCCTTTTTCCTCTGGTTGCTGATTCGTCAATATTCCGGGAGAGCCCAATGATTGAAGCGAGCGATCTTGAGTTTTCGGTTCGTAATAAATCGATTTTAAAGCCGACGAGTCTGACGCTACTGGGAGCCGGAATTACAGCCATCCTCGGCCCGAACGGCGCGGCGAAATCGACGTTGTTAAAATGCCTCAGCGGGGCGCATCAACCGACGGGCGGCACGGTTCAATTTGATCAAAAAAACCTTTCGGACTATTCGGCCAAAGCGCTGGCACAGCGGCGCGCGGTATTGTCGCAATCCACCGAAATCGCCTTCCCGTTTAAAGTGCATGAAGTCGTGATTATGGGGCGTAACCCGCACCTGGTTGGCCGGGAGTCGGAAGAGGATCATCGGATTGTCGAGCAGGCATTGCAGAGTGTGGATGCGCTGGATTTGGTGGATCGTGAATTTTCAACACTCTCCGGTGGGGAAAAACAGCGGGTTCAATTGGCGCGCGTTTTTGCACAGGTGTGGGAGCGGCCGGAATCGTTTGTTCTATTGGATGAACCGACGTCTGCGCTGGATTTGCGGCATCAGAGTCAGATTCTGGGTTACGTGCGGCAACAGGTTGAACGGTTCAAAATGACCGTGCTGTGTATTCTGCACGATATTAATTTGGCGGCGATGTATGCCGATCGAATTATCCTGATGAAAAACGGGGCCATTCAATATCAGGGGTCCCGCGAAGAGGTGCTGACGACCGAGCGGCTCGAAGAGGTATTCGAAACCAGGATTCTGCATCATCGTATCGAGAACCAATCGCGGTTCTTTTTAGGCTAGTTTCCAATCCTTGGAAGCTGAAAAGGGGGAGGGTTTTTGCGATGAAGCAGAATCATACACTAAAAGAAATTGTTCCGTATTACCGTACGTACAAACGAAAGTTTGTAACGAATATCGCATTGATCATTTTGCGCATTGGCTGCGTGACGCTGATCCCGTTGCTCACCCGCCAGCTGTTCTATTTTCAGCCGGATCACACCTGGGAATATCTGGGCTGGGTGGGCGGCATCATTCTAGCGATTGTTGGGATGGTTTGGTGCAGTTATGAAATCATTCGGGTGGGTAAAGAAATCGGGGCATCCATTGAGAGCGATCTCCGCCGGGATCTGTTCGCCCATCTGCAGAAACTCAACTTTTCGTATTACGATACCCACAAAACCGGGCATCTCATGGCGCGCATGACCAATGATCTGGGAACCCTTTCCGGAACACTGCATCAACTGCCGGAGGATTTGCTCAATACACTCCTCACCCTGCTCGGGGCGTTGGTGGTGATGTTCTGGATGAATACACCGCTGGCGCTGATTGCCATTCTTCCCTTACCGGTTGCGGTGTGGATGGGCATCCGCAGTAAGAAAAAATTCAAGATGCACTCCCATCGGATTCGCGCCGACATCGGGCGAATCAACAGCACCATGGAAAACTCGATTATGGGCATTCGTGAGGTGCAGTCTTTTGCCAATGAAGCAATGCAGATGGTGGAGTTTGAAAAAATCAATCGACGCTTCTGCACGGCCAAATTTGATTTAGCCAAAACGGCGGCGAGCTATGCGGCTTTCATGCTGGGCTTCATGCGGGTGCACGGACTCATGATTACCGTGGCCGGCAGTTTGATGTGCGTGTTTCATCAGTTGCCCATCGCTGACTTGATTGCGTTTATGATGTACACGCGTTTTATGATTATGCCGATTGAGCGGCTGGTCAGTTTTTCCGATCAATATGCGCAAGGGCTTGCGGCCTTTGAGCGGTTTGCGGAGATTCTCGATACGCAGCCGGAAATTAAACAGGACCCTGCGGCCATTCCGCCCGAGCAGGTCAAGGGAGCGCTTCAGTTTAATCAGGTTTCGTTTGCCTATGACGGGACGGATCGAACAGTACTGAATGACGTGACGCTGGCGGTGGAGCCGGGAGCGATCATTGCATTGGTGGGCGAATCCGGTGCCGGAAAATCGACCTTGGCCAGTTTGGTTTCGCGATTTTATGAAGCCACCACCGGCCGGATTTTACTGGATGGAACTGATATTAAAAAACAGCCGCTCTATTGGTTGCGTCAGCAGATCGGAGTGGTGCAGCAGGTTCCTTTTTTATTCGATTCCAGCATCCGATATAACATTGGGTTTGGCCGACCGGATGCCACAGAAGCCGAACTGCGCGAAGCGGCGAAGCAGGCCAATATTCTGGAGTTCATCGATTCGCTTCCGGAGGGCATGGATACGATGGTGGGCGAACAGGGCGTGATGCTTTCCGGCGGGCAGCGCCAGCGTATTTCGATTGCGCGCGTTTTCCTGAAAAATCCGCCGATCATCATTTTTGATGAAGCGACGTCCTCGCTGGATAATGAATCCGAACGCTTGATGCAGGAGGCGATGAATCACCTGTTTAAAGGGCGGACCACGCTGATTATTGCGCACCGACTCTCCACCGTTAAACATGCTGATTACACCTATGTTTTCCGGGAAGGCTGCATTGAAGAATCCGGCACGCACGACGACCTGATGGCCGCCGAAGGCTATTATCACCAGCTATACATGCAGGGGCAGAGCTGAGGTGTTTCGGAGCTTATTTCTTCGATGTTTTGTCGGTGCTGTCGACGAACCGTTTATTTTTAGCGAGTGACTGTTTCCGAAAGTCCTGCATATGGCCCTGCGCGCAATGCTTACGGATAATCCTCATCCTAAATGAGGCAAATGGCGGAGCGTTCTGGCAAAGGGGAACGCAAGGCAAAAACAATGCGTCGAGATCTCTGAGACGCATTTCCGTGAAAATCCCGAATATATCCCGCAAAATAGGGATACTCCGATGAGATCAATTGCGTATACTTTTTCGTTATTAGCAATCTGATTGGAGAATCCAAATTACGTAGGAAGGATAAATGAAAATATTGCGACGATTATGTTTGTTGTGCGGCGTACTGCTGTTTCAGTCGGTTCATGCGGATATTCCGGTCCAACGTGAGGACAGCTGTGTGGTGATAGACACGGAGCTGTCACAGATGAAAGACGATCGGCTGATCGTGGATTTTCAGTTGAACCAACCCGGTGCGTATGTCGTTCAGCTCGTTCACACACCTGAAGATGCGGGGACGGAGCTTGCGGCGTCGGCTCTCGTTTGCGGCCAACCGGTGGGCGGTGATTTGAAGCGCGAGGCCTGGATCGAAGAGGGGATTGTTTCAACGTTTACATCGCCTGTAACTTTTCCAGAGGTTGGAAAATATTCGGTCGCCATTGAATGCGGTGTGAAGCCGACCAAAGTACGGATTATTCCGAAAGTCTACTGGCAGAGTCGAATTACCCCCGGCTCGGAAAAATACTACAACGAATGGATCAAAATGCACGAGTCGCCCGAGAAGCAGGCGGCGATGGAATGGTATAAAAACGCGCGCTTCGGCATGTTTATTCACTGGGGCATCTATTCGCAGGCGGCGGGACGCTGGCAGGGCGTGAAGATCGAGGATTCAGGAATCAAGGGGCCGGGCGTTGCCGAATGGCTGATGTTCACCTTCAATATTTCGCGTGAGGATTACCGCGAATTCGCCAGGCAGTTTAATCCGGATAAATCGTTCGCTCAAAATATTGCAAAGCTGGCGAAGGACACAGGCATGAAATATGTGGTGATCACGTCCAAGCATCACGATGGGTTTGCCCTGTTTGATTCGGCGGTGTCGGAGTGGGATGTTGCGGATGCCACGCCGTATGACGGCGATCTGATTAAAGAACTCTACGAGGCCTGCCGCGCCGAGGGGCTGGATTTCGGCGTGTACTATTCCCATGGCCACGACTGGATGGAGGGCTGCGATGCCGACTATGCGAACGTCAAAAAGAAAAACGATCGCTATAACGTGCCGACCCGACCGAACGGGAAAAACCTCTGGGATCCGAGCCCGAATGAATATCAGGACTATCTGGAAGGCAAAGCCTATCCACAGATTGCTGAGCTGATTGAATTGATGCCCGACCTGCGCCTGATCTGGTTCGACGGTGAGGGCCTGATTTCGGAAGCGGAAGCGTTCCGGTTCTATAAAATGATTTATGAGATGAACCCGAATATTGTGGTGAACCGCCGCGTTGGTTATGAGTATGGCGACTACATGGACGCCGGGGACAACACGACCCCGCAGGCCGGGGAGCTGGTGGCCAAATATTTTGAAACCTGCGGAACGGCCAACCATTCCTGGGGTTTCAAGGAATATGACCACGACTGGAAAACGCCGAACCAGCTGTTGCGTAACTTCGTCGATATTATTTCCAAAGGTGGGAACTATTTGCTGAATATCGGGCCGGATGGAAAAGGCCGGGTGCCGGAGCCTTGTGCCGAAAGTTTTCTGGAGATGGGCGAATGGGTGAAAACCAATGCGGATGCGGTTTATGGAACCACCCGCTGGACGCGTTTTAGCGAAAATGTGAATCCCGCAAAGAACGCGAAGTCAGTGCCGGGCGAATTCTGGTTCAGTGCGAAGGACAACAAGGTCTATGCCATGTCGATTACGCCGGCTCCGGAAACCGTACGAATTGAATCGCTGGGGACGGCTTCCGGAACGGTGACTTCCGTACGTCTGTTGGGTAGTGATGCTGACCTGAAGTGGAAGCAGACTGCCGCCGCGCTGGAAATTGATTTCACCAACATTAAAACAGATGACAACGGTTTTGTGGTGGAAGCGAGCCTCGGACAGAGCGAAGAAGAATAAGTCGCCCAGACGGGAGTATCCCTAATAATGGGGATGTCCAAAACTCCCGATGGTGTGTATCTTTTGTCTGTTTAGAGCAGAGAACCTTCGGTGGGGTGACCATGAGGTTCTAGATAAAGCAGTTTGGCAAAAGAACAGGTTGTATATTTTATGAATAAAACGGTTGTCATGTTTGGGGTTGGTCTTTTGTTACTTGCAACAAGTGATCGGGCATTAGGTATCGAGGAGTCTTCTTTTTGTAAAGCGCAGGTGCCGGGAGACTATATTCTGGAAGCAGAGGAGGGATCCTGGACCTGGGGAATGGCGCCGATTTACGATGAAAAAGGGAAACTGCATATCTTTAATTCTGTTATCCCGTCGCCGGGCAGCTGGATCAAACAAAGTAAAATTGTACACTGGACCGCCGATGGGCCGGAGGGCCCGTATACGTTACTCGGGGATGTGTTTGCGAGTGATGATGCAAGTTATCATAACCCGCAGGTTTCCAAAGTTGGCGATACCTATGTTTTGGTTTTCCTGTTGAATCGCTATAAGGATGAAAACGGCTCCAAGCAGGAAGTCGGAATTGCGACCGCCAAATCGCCTTATGGGCCCTGGACAGAAAGCCCGCTCAATCCGGTCGTTCCAGCCTCTGGAAAGATGAGGGGTGAAAATATCGTTCATGCCTCGAACCCGACGTTGGTCGTTACGCCGGAAGGAAAGTACAGAATCTATTACAAATCGATGACTGATATCTATCCGATCAAAAAAGGCTTCCGCGAAATTTCCTTTGCCGAAAGCGATTCGATCAAAGGGCCCTATGTGAATTATGAACATAATCCGGTCATCAGCTACATCGACGAGAAGGTGGACATCGAAGATCCCTACGCCTTCTACTACAACGGATTGTACTACATGATCGTCGAGGACCGTCAGGGTGTGAAAGATATGCTGGAAGGTAATCCGATTCCAGCCGACCAGCTCAGAAAGGGCGGATATCGCCCGGGTCTGATTTATAAATCCAAAGACGGGATCCATTGGGATGAGCCGCAGGTCGGTTATCAGACGAATGAGATTTATTTCGGGGATAAATTAGCCCGCAGCGAACGTCCTAGTATTTTATGGAAAGACGGCAAGCCCGAATATCTCTTTCTGGCCTGCCACGACGATAAACCGTCGGCTGGATATTTTGTAAGAATCGAAAACTGGAATGGGGAATAAATGAAACTAAAAAGCACACTTTTGACTGTCATGCTGATGGCAGTGCTTCATCCGGTGGTTGCAGTCGAAGTGCAACCTGAAACCGATGCGGAATTCGATCAACGCATGGAATGGTTTACGGACGCTCAGTTCGGGCTCTTCATTCACTACGGCGTTTACTCTGTCCTGGGTGGCGAGTGGAACGGGGAGCCGGTGAATGGATATGCAGAGTGGATTCAACGCTGGGGAAAAATTACGCCGGAGGAATATATTCCGCTGGCCGCGCAATTCAGCCCGGATGCGCTGGATGCGGACGCCTGGGTGAAACGGGCCAAGGACGCAGGTATGAAATACATGGTCATTACGACTAAGCACCATGAGGGCTTTTGTTTGTGGGACAGCGCTTATACGGAATATGATTTGGGTGAAGCGACTGTATTTGACCGCGACATACTGGGCGAGCTTAAAGTGGCCTGTGATAAATACGGGGTACAGTTCGGGACCTATTATTCGATCATCGATTGGCATCATCCTTCGCAACGTGCCCAGCAGGCTTTGAATAAGACGCCGATGAATGACAAGGAGGGCTACGTTACATACATGAAAGCGCAGCTCAAAGAGCTGATCGACCGCTACGACCCGGCCATCATGTGGTTTGACGGGGATTGGACGCCTTGGTGGACAATGGACGACGGAGTCGACTTGTATAACTACCTGCGCGAACTCAGTCCAGACATGATCATTAACAACCGCGTCGCCAAGCGAAACGAATTTAAGAAGGACTACGGAACGCCGGAAAACTTCACACCGGGGGCGGCGCTGGATCATGTGTGGGAATCCTGTTGGACGGTCAATCATTCGTGGGGCTTCAAGAAGAGTGATACCACGTGGAAGAGTAACGAGGTGCTGGTGCAGAAGCTCATCGATATTAATGCCAAGGGGGGCAACTTGCTCCTGAATGTGGGTCCCCAGGCTGACGGCTCATGGCCTGAAGCATCGATTGGCCAACTGGCCGAAATGGGTAGATGGAATTCGGCTCATCAGGAGGCGGTATATGGCACCGAGTTTGTTGCTGTGGCTGAACCTGAATGGGGCTGTATGACGCAATCGAAGTCGTCGACTGCTGAGAGCGGCGAGCTCTTCGGGTATGTTTTTAAATGGCCCGAAGATGGAGAATTGCGTGTGCGTGGTGTTTCTGCCGGAACGGTTGAGGTTTCAACGTACGATGGCATTCCGCTGCCCAGCCAGCTGGTAAAAGACGATATTGTCGTTGATCTCTCTTCGGTTCAACCCACGGATTACGCGACGGTGCTTCGTTTTAACTATAGCGGTGGGTTGAAGTTGTCTGAGGTCTCCTATGATTTAGAACTGGAAGGTGACGAGCTGATTCTGAAGGCAGCCGATGCAACGCTTTCAGGAAAGACGTTACGATTGCAGGACGGCATTGCGGTCGGTTGGAAGGGCGGAGCTGACTCGGCGAGCTGGAATATGGATGTCATTGCTCCCGGAAAGTTTGCCGTGAAGATTTTTTGTGATTATGGATTCAGGCGCGACACGGGGGTTACGCTAACGGTCGGCGATCAAGAGTTGAAGGCAACGCTTTCAGGAAAGACGACGAACGGCATGAAGCTCGTTGAGCTTGGCGAAATCGAGCTCGATGACGTGGGCAACACAGCCTGTACACTCCAATTTGCTGGATTCCCCAAACGTAGTCGGTTGTCGCTTAAGACGCTCTATCTTGTGCCGATCAACCACTGATCCATTTAACCAGAACCAATCCGATGATGATTAAGATAACTTTGTTGAGGAAATAAAATGAAACTGAAGACTCGAAACTGGATCTGTATGATTTGCGGCGTTTTACTGGCGGGGGCGGTTTATGCAAAACCGCTGGCGGGCAGTCGGCCGAATATTATTCTGGTGATGACGGATGATCAGGGGATGGGCGACCTTTCCTGCATGGGCAATGAAGTCGTTAAGACGCCGAAAATTGATCGGTTCCACGATCAGGCGGTCCGTTTCACCGACTTTCAGGTGAGCCCGACCTGCGCCCCGACGCGCTCCGCAATTATGAGCGGGCGCGCACCGTTTAAAAACGGGGTGACGCATACCATTTTTCAGCGCGAGCGCATGGCATTGGATACCTACACCCTGCCGCAGGCGCTGAAGACCGCGGGATACACCACCGGGATTTTTGGCAAATGGCATCTTGGTGACGAGGAAGCTTATCTGCCCGGAAGTCGCGGTTTTGACGAGGTGCTGATTCATGGTGCCGGCGGAATCGGGCAGACGCGCTATGGCGATTTCCCGGCGAATGAGGAAAATCTCTATTTCGACAATGTCCTGCTGCACAACGATACGATCGTGCAGACCAAGGGATTCTGCACGGATGTATTTTTTGATGCCGGTCTGGCCTGGATCAAAAAACAGCAGGAGGCCAAACAACCGTACTTCGCCTACATTTCCCTCAACGCGCCGCATGCGCCGCTGGTTGCTCCGGAAAAATATACCCAGCGGTTTATTGAACTTGGCTACGACGCCGGTACTGCCGGTCGCTACGGCATGGTTGAAAACATCGACGATAATTTCGGAGAGCTGATGGATAAGCTTGCCGAATGGAAGGCGCTGGATAATACGCTGGTGATCTTTATGACGGATAATGGTGCAACCCATCTCAGTGGCAAGTTGAACGGGAAGAAGATCAGGCATTTCAATGCCAACCTCAAAGGGGGGAAAAACTCGCCCTATGAAGGCGGAACCCATGTCCCGGCTTTCTGGTATTGGAAAGGCATGTTCGGCGAGGACCTTGATGTGGATTCGCTGACGGCGCACATCGATATCTACAAAACCTTCTGCGAACTGGCCGGTGTTAAACTGCCGACTGAAATGCAGGAACTGGATGGCCGCTCGCTGGTGCCGCTGCTCAACGATCCCAAAGCTGACTGGCCGGATCGGGAGCTGTTTGTGCACTGCGGCCGCTGGAACCCCGGAAAACGGGATGACTTTAAATTTAAGAAATCCGCAGTACGCACGGAGCGCTGGCGTTTTGTGAATAATCAGAATCTCTATGATATTTCCGTTGATCCGTCCGAGACGACCGATGTGGCGAACGCGCACCCTGAAGTAGTTTCCGAACTTCGAAAGTCCTACGACCAGTGGTGGGATTCAGTGCTGCCGCTGATGGTCAATGAGGATCTTCCGAAGGTTGCCCCGGAAGATCAGCCGCTGGCCGTTCGTTATAACAAACAGCTTCAAGAAAAAGGCATCCCCGAGTGGGCGCCTGAACAGTTTTAATCCTATAGGAATTCGGAGATCAAAATGAATAGAATCCTGTTAACCCTAATGACGCTCTCGGCAGTCACGCTGCCGTTGCAAGCGGCTGAGAAACCTGCAAAAGCACCCAATCCGGAATGGGCCTTCGAATATCGATTTTCCGATGACCTGGAGCAGACTGCTGACTCGGAGGCGCGGTTGGACGAATGGTTCCGCGACGCGAAGTTCGGGGCGTTCATTCACTTCGGGGTCTATTCCGCACTGGAAGGGGAATACGAAGGCCGTGGTTCGCAACATCGTTACTCCGAGTGGATTCAGATCTCTGCCAAGATGTCGGCTGAAGAATATCACGAGGTAGCCGCTGCGTTTAATCCGGTTGACTTCGATGCCGACGAATGGGCGAAGGTCTTCAAGGATTCCGGCATCAAATATGTTGTCATCACCTCGAAGCATCACGATGGTTTTGCGCTCTTTGATTCAATGGTAAGCGACTACAACATCGTCGACTATACGCCGTTTAAGCGCGATATCATCCTGGAGCTCAGCGAGGCGTGCCATAAACAGGGCCTCAAGTTCGGGGTCTACTACTCCGAAGCGCAGGACTGGGACGAGCCGGATGCACCGTTCATCAAACCTCGCTTCAACGGGCATCGCCGTATCATCCATCCGGATCTGCCTGAAGATTTCGAGCCTGACTTCGACAACTATATTGCGACAAAGGGGCTGCCCCAGGTCGAAGAGCTGATGAAGAATTATGAGATCGACCTCATCTGGTTCGACACCCCTTCAGACATGACCATGGAGCGCGCTAAACTGTATAGCGACGTGGTACGCAAGTATCGCCCGGACTGCGTGATCAATTCCCGCATCATTCATGGCGGAAGAGGCGTAATCGAAGAGCAGTATTTGCCGCTCTACGACTACGTGTCGATTGCCGACAAAGAAGTCCCCACCAGCAAGCTTCCGCTGTATTTCGAATCGCCCGATAGCGTCAGCTCCTCTTTCGGTTACAAGACCATCGGCGACTGCTACTGCCACACGCCAAAAGAAATGATCGAACGCTTTGTTCATACGGTTTGCGCCGGAGGAAACTCGCTGATCAATAACGGGCCGATGGGCAATGGTCAGCTCGATCCCGAAGCCGTTCGTATCTATGGCATCATGGGTGAGTGGTTGGCGGTTAATGGTGAATCCATCTACAGCACCGTCCGCAACCCGCTCGACGAGCGACCGGAGTGGGGTGATATCTCAGCCAGCAAGGATGGCAAGACAGTCTATTTGCATATCCTCGAATGGCCCGAATCCGGAAAGGTTTCGGTGAACGGTTTTGCCTCCGACGTAACGGAAGCAACCTATTTAGCCAACGGTGAAAAAGCAGAATTTATTCAGGATGGCGATGCTCTGGAAATCATTGTGCCGGCTGAGCCGCTCAATGAATACGACACCGTGGTGAAAGTCAGTTTCGCGGACAGCGTTGGGGAATAGATGAAAATGCAGAACATTTTTGGTAGGGATGGCTCGCCGAGCCGTCCGCACGCTGGATCGTTTCAGTGGCTGGTTCGGTATGCCGCGCGCGGCGATCGAACCCTACCTTCTATGCGCCGCATTTTTAGCTGTTTCCTGCTCAGCTCGATCCTGTTTGCCGGCGCGGCCCGTGCTGAATCGGCAGAGGCGGCTTGGATTAAACTGGCGAGAAAGGGACCTTCGACGCGTCCGGCGTTTGCATTTGTTGAGAACAATCCGGCGCTGCCCAACGTCCTGATCTATGGCGATTCGATCTCCATTCATTACACACCGCGCGTGCGCGAAAAGCTGAAAGACCAGGCGAATGTGTATCGGTTGTTCATGAATGGCGGCGACTCCGGTTCGTTCATCGGAAAAATGAAGAAGATGCAATCGGCCATGTGCGACGAAGAGCTGGAGAATCCGTGGAATTTTCAGTGGGATGTCATCCAGTTTAACGTTGGCCTGCACGATCTGAAATATCTCGACGGCAAGAAGCTCGACAAGGTGAACGGCACGCAGGTTTCTTCGATCGAAACGTATAAGAAAAATCTTGGAGACATCATTGTGTATCTGAAGCAGCTCGCTCCGGATGCGACGCTCATCTTCGCGACGACCACTCCGGTGGCACCGGAAGAGCCAGGCCGTAAAGTAGGCGATTCACCGAAATACAATGCGGCCGCGCTTGAGGTGTTGGCCAGCTATCCGGAAATTGAAATTAATGATCTGTACTCCTTCACTAAGCCGCATCAATCCGAATGGTGGATTGCTCCCGATAACGTTCATTATAATGAAACCGGTTGGAGTGCGCAGGGTGATGAGGTCGCAGGCGTTATTCTCGAGGCCCTTTCAGAGAAGAAGTAATTCGTACAACTTTCAGGGAAAAGTTTATGAAGCAAAAACGATTTTTATTGATGCTCATTGCTGTTTGTTCGGCATGGGTTGGGTTGGCTTCCGGAGAGACTCTGGCGGAGCGGATGGAATGGTTTCAGGATGCAAAATTCGGTATGTTCATCCATTTTGGGGTTGAAGATAAAAGTGCATTCAATCCGGTCGATTGGGACGCCGCCGAATGGGTGCGTATTGCGAAGGAAGGTGGAATGAAATATATCGTTCTAACCACCAAGCACCACGTTGGATTCTGTCTCTGGGACTCAGAATTAACCGATTGGAATGTGGTCGATCAAACCCCGTTCAAGCGTGATATCGTGAAGGAATTGGCAGAGGCCTGTGAAGCCGAGGGCATCCAGATGGGCTGCTACTATTCGATTGCGGACTATCATCATCCCCTGTACGAGCCCAAATATCAGAACAGAGCCAACCGACGAAAGGGCACCGTTCCCGGTGCAGACATCACGAAGTATATCGATTTTATGTTCGGGCAGCTCGAAGAGCTCTGCGAACTCTATCAGCCGTGCCTCATCTGGTTTGACGGCGGAAGCGGATTCAGAAATCCTGAATATAAGCCCCTGCTTCGCCGGCTGGAGATGGTGGATATGCTGCATACCTACGGCACTCTTTCCAACAGCCGGTTGGGCGATGATGATGCGTTGAGCATTGTCGATTATCTGAGCATGAATGATAACCTTGCTCCTACCTTTAATCCGGGCATTTATTTTGAATCTGCGGTGACGATGGGTGACGATTGGCACTACAAAGGCGATAAAGAGTTGAAGACTCCAAAATTCCTGTTGGAACAATTGGTCAATGCGGTCGGCAATGGGGGGAATTATCTTCTGAATGTCGGGCCTGATCATGAGGGCGTCATTCCTGAGGCCATGGCTAGCAGAATGAAAATCATGGGCGATTGGCTCAAAAAAAATGGGGAAGCCATATACGGAACCCGAGCCGGACCGTACCCCTTTGAAATAAGCTGGGGAACCATCACGCAGCGTCAGGACAACGAAAATACCAGCCTCTATCTGAATGTCGTGGATTGGCCCGAAGACGGAACCTTCACGTTGTTTGGTGTGAACAATGCCGTTTTGAAGGCATCTCTTCTGGCCACCGGCGAACCGATTGAATACACATCCGAATTCGATGCATTTGCCGGCCAGAATATTATCACACTTAACATTCCCAAAAAGGCTCCGGATGAATATGTCTCGGTAATCAAGCTCGATGTGTCGGGGACCGTGTCAATGGATCGGACCTTCATGCAGGGCAGCGATGGCAAGGTCGTGCTGGGAACCTATAATGCCACGATCCACGATTTGGAACCCATTCCCGACAAACCTTCCAAAGCAATCGATATGCAAATGATCACAGTCCCGGCGAAGGGCGAGGGGATTATGCCGGCCAGAGGGCTCACTGTTACGGGCTTCGATAAAACGGGGCAGGCGTTGAGCTGGGATTTAAGAATGTATAAGCCGGGCCGCTATGAAGTCGTTGTGGTGTGTCATGTTGGTAAAAACCAACCGTGGGAGGTGGCAGGTCGCATGCGGGCAAATGTGGCCGGGCAATCTGTAGAGAATGAATTGGTTGAAAATAAGCGTGTTGTGACGCCGGCCATGGATTCAAAAGTCGTGGATGTGCAGTGCGTTCTGGGAACGGTTGAGATCAGTGCAGTCGGTGCGCAAACTCTTACTCTGGAGGTTGCGTCAGACTTCACCGGCGTAAAACCCAAAGTACGAAGCGTGATGCTGGTGCCCGTACGTGAGGATCAATAAGCCGGCAGCAGAGTATTCATTCGGCTATTTTTGCGTTTTGAAAATGAGGGGAGGCATCCCGCAAAATAGGGATGTGTAAATTGTACGAATTGAGTATGCTGTTTCATTAATTTGAATTTTTCTATAGGAGACCCTTATGAATAAAAGATATTCCGTTTTCACAGCGCTGGTGGTCATTGCTTTAGCAGTCGTTTCCGTTGCAGAAAAGCCCAATGTTGTCATTGTGATTACCGACGATCAGGGCTATGGCGATATGGCTTTCACCGGCAACCCCGCCATAGATACACCAACGATTGATGCGCTGCGCGCTCAAAGCACATTGCTCAATAACTTTCACGTCGATCCCACCTGCGCGCCGACCCGCTCGGCGCTGATGACCGGGCGCTATTCCGACCGCGTCGGGGTCTGGCACACGGTGCAGGGCCGCAGCATGCTGCGTCGCCGCGAAGTGACGATGGCGGATATTTTCAGTGCGAATGGATATGTCACCGGCATGTTCGGAAAATGGCATCTGGGCGACTGCTATCCCTATCGCCCGGAAGATCGCGGCTTCCAGCATGTGGTCTACCACCAGGCCGGCGGCGTCGGCCAGGCCCCGGACTATTGGGGCAACGACTATTTTGACGACACCTATGTCGTTAACGGCAAGCTCCAGCGCTTTGAAGGGTTCTGTACAGACATCTGGTTTGACGAGGGCATGAAATTTATCGAAGCGAATAAAGATAAACCCTTCTTTGCCTATATCGCACTGAATGCTCCGCACAAACCGCTCTACTGCCCGTTGGAATACAGCGATCCTTACGAAAATAATCCGCAGGTTTCTTATCCCGAGTTCTACGGGATGATTTCTAATATTGATGACAACCTCGCCAAGCTGATGAAAATGCTCGATGACGAGGGGCTGGCAGATAACACGATACTTGTTTTCATGACGGATAACGGATCGGCATCCGGACTGGCCGACGGCCGGGGCTATGACGGCGGAATGCGCGGCATGAAAAACTCGGAATATGACGGCGGCCATCGCGTGCCCTTCATGATCCGCTGGCCGAACGGAAAGATCGAAGCGGGCAAATCTATCGAAAACCTCACGGCGCACTTTGATATCCTGCCGACCTTTATTGAGCTGTGCAGTCTGAATGCTCCGGAGATCGCGTTCGATGGCTCCAGCTTGCGCCCGTTGCTCTATACCGATGGAAAGGACTGGCCGGATCGTGCGCTCGTCGTGGAAACCCAGCGCGTAGTCGATCCCATCAAATGGCGTCGCTGCTCTGTGATGACCGATGAGTGGCGTCTGGTTAACGACGATGACGGGCAGGGGCTTTTTGACATTAAAGCCGATCCCAAACAGGCTAACGATGTTTCCGCCCAGCATCCGGAAGTGGTGGAGCGCCTGCGCGGAAAATACAATACATTCTGGAACGATGTCTCCAGCGAACATGATCTGACGAGCTACATGGTCATTGGTTCCGACAAGTCGCCGATCGTGAAGCTCTGCTCGCACGACTGGCTGATCGATAAGCTGCCGCCGTGGAATCAGGATCACATCAAAAACGGCGCGGTAGCAGAGGAATCCTATTGGGCCATCGAAGTGGAGCAGGATGGCGACTACGAAATCTCGCTGCGCCGCTGGCCGGTTGAAGCCGACAAAGGCATCAACGACGGCACCTATGGCAAAGCCTACAACTACAAGCAGGCGCGTATGCGAATTGGGGACATTGATGAAACCGTAGACATTCCGGAAGGTGCCAAAGAAGTCACGTTTAAGGTCTCGCTGAAAAAGGGGATCACCGAGCTTTCTCCGACATTCATCAGCCCGGAACTGACCGCCACACCATATTATGCCTATGTGACGCACAAACCGAAACCCGGTTGGCAGACTCCGGAAGGCATGGGCGTTCCGGTTTACGATCCGTCCTACGGCCGTGTGCCCCCGCAGATTAATAAAAAGAAAATTAAACCCATTGAGTAGATTGTTATACTGGAAGTCGGCGATACATCGTATCGCCGCCATTCTGGCGGCCTTGTGCCGAGGTCGAGTTGAACTGGTGACAGTTGCAGGCAATTACTGAAAACGGTAGGAAAATAAAAATGAAACAACAAATCATTATGGCGTTAGCAGTGTGTGCCGCCGTGGCAGGCATCGCAGAGAAGCGGCCGAACATCATCTTTCTGATGTCGGACGATCAGAGTTCCTACACCTTGGGGTGCTACGGAAACCCGGATGTGCAGACGCCCAATATCGACCGGCTGGCGGCCGACGGCATGGCCTTCGATAATCACTACGACACCACGGCCATCTGCATGGCTTCGCGGGCCACGGTGATGACCGGGATGTATGAATACAAACACGGAACCAACTTCAAACACGGGGATATGCTTTCCAGTACCTGGAAAAAATCCTATCCCATGCTGCTGCGCGAAGCGGGGTATACGACCGCCTTTGCGGGCAAGTTCGGCTTCGAGCTGCGGGATACGCCCGGCAGTAAAAAGCTTGAACTGCCTGCGGACGATTTTGACGTCTGGGGCGGTGGACCGGGGCAGACCCACTATCAGACCGCCAAGAATAAATCGATGGCGGCATATGCCGATGAGTATCCGCATTCGACGCTTTCCTATGGTGCGTTCGGTCGCGACTTTATTCAGCAGGAGGCAAAGTCCGATAAGCCGTTCTGTTTGTCCATCAGCTTTAAGGCGACGCATCGGCCGGTTCAACCAGATCCAAAGTTTGACGACATCTATGCCGGGAAGACGTTTACGAAACCGGGAAACTATGGCCGCGAAAATGGAGAACACTTTTCCAAGCAGAGCAAAAGTGGACGGCAGTATGGCCGCTTTGAAGAGTGGGGCTATGATGACAACTATGACAGCGTCATGGGAAAATATAATCAGCAGGTCTATGCCATCGATGTCGCTGTCGGCATGATTCGCGAAGCTCTGGAAGAACAGGGCGTTGCGGATAATACCGTGATTATCTATACCTCGGACAACGGTTTTTTCTGCGGGTCCCATGGCCTCGGATCCAAGGTGCTCCCTTATGAGGAGTCCACACGGGTTCCGCTGATCATCTACGATCCGCGACTTCCAAACTCTGGAAAAAAACTGCGTTCCGATGCGCTCACCGGCAACATCGATTTTGCGCCGACCATCCTGAAACTGGCCGGACTTCCAATCCCTGGAAACATGGACGGTGAAGATCTCACAAAGCTTTATAATCATCCGCAGGAAGCGATTCATGAATCGCTGACGTTGATGAATGTCTATAATCAGTCAGGCCCGCCGACCACCCATTTCATGGCCGTCGTGACAAAGGATATGAAATATGTCTATTGGGGCTATGCGGCCGACGGGTTCGAAGAAACCGAGGAACTCTACTATCTCGATAAGGATCCAATGGAGCTGACCAATCAGGCCGGAAATCCTGAATACAGTGCGGCTATGCAGCAAATGCGGAAAACCTATGATCAACAGCTGGAAAGCTGGAAGGCCGAGGGCGTTACGTATAACAACTATCAGCCGTACGGCACGCTCTTCGATCGAAATATAGATTGGGCCGAAAAAGAACCGATGCTCGATGAGCTGAGCAAGAAGACCCATAAGGAATAGAATAATGAACGTTCGATTTATCATACAGGCAGGATTATGCCTTGGCGTGGCGGTCGCGAATGCGGGAAATCCGATTTTGAAAGAAAGCGATCCGGATTTTATTTATGTGGCCGATCCCGCCGCCGAGGTGTTCGACGGCAAGGTCTATGTCTACTGCTCGCACGATCAGCCCGAGGCCAGGAATTATGAAGGGATGAAGGATTACGTAATCCTTGAGTCGCCGGATATGAAGACCTGGATAAACCATGGTGTGTGTTTAGATCCGCAGCTTGATGAGGGATTTGAACATTTTAAATCGAATATGAATGCACCGGATGCGGCCTATAAAGACGGGGTATACTACTGGTATTTCCCCGGCAATATAGTCGAGGTGGGTGTGGCCAAAAGCCAAACGCCTACCGGCCCCTGGGAAGCAGCGGCCTCCGGTCCGATCACTAAAATTTTTGACCCGACCGTATTTGTTGACGACGACGGTCAGGCCTACATCTACGGGAATGATCACTTTGTGGAAATCGGCGATCCGGGGCGGCATATGATGGGGGCGAAGCTGAAGGACAATATGGTTGAGCTGGACGGCCCCTGGGTTCGGCTGAGCGAAGAAGAAGTGAATGAAGCGGTTCATGTTTTTAAGCGCAGCGGAATCTACTATTTCAGCGCAAGGGTGGGCGGCGTGACGAAATACTGGATGGCTGATTCTCCGTTGCCGCAGTATGCGACTTTCAAAGGGGAGCTCGCTCCGAATTCGCCGGACTCTCCCAATCACACCTCCGTCATCGAATTTAACGGCGAGTGGTATCTGTTCTACCATCGTGGCGATGTGAACCACGGCAGCCGGTTTAAGCGCTCGGTCTGCTTTGATAAAATCACGTTTCGGGAGGATGGCACGGTCGAGCCGATGGTCTACACACTGGATGAAGGTGTGGAAATAACGGTTCCGACGAATCGCAGGCGAAGAGCAAACCGGAACAAGAACGTGTCTGCTGAAAAAGCGCAGACGGACTAATTTTTAAGGTTTAGTTAAAGGATATCTACCCATGAAAACAGTACTGCACACATTAATTCTGACGCTGACGGCTTCCGTCCTCTATGCCGGTGACGAAGGTTTTGTCCCGCTCTTCGACGGAAAAACCCTGAACGGCTGGACGGCCGCACGGGCTGAGGGCGCCGACGATTGGGGCGCGTTCTCGGTCAATGAAGAGGAACAGGCCATTCAAACCTACGCGGGACAGGAAGCCGGCTCCAAGCAGCAAAATGACTGCCTGGTTACGGATGCGGCATACAGCCACTACATTCTGAAGCTGGAGTATAAGTGGCTCGAAAATCGTTATGCGCCTCGTGCGGATTGGGACCGCGATGCGGGCTTGCTCTATCACGTACATGGCAACCTGAAAAAGGTCTGGCCGTTCTCGCTGGAAATGCAGATCGGCGAATCGCCCGTCACCAAAACCGGCAATCGTCGCTTTCATACCGGGGATCTATTTGTGCTGGGAAAACAGCTTCAGGCCACCGTGACGCAAACCGATAGGTACTATGATCCGGATGCCGAACCCGTCGCGGGTCGTAGTGTCTGGACCAACCTGGGTGTTGAAAAACCCCGGGGCGAGTGGAACGAAATGGAAATTCAGGTTCATGGTGCCAGTAAGGTGATCTATTTCCTGAATGGCGAAAAGGTTTTCGAGCTAACCGATATCAAGCAGAAGACGGACGATGGAACCTATATCCCGCTGGATAAGGGCCACATCGGCCTGCAGGCCGAATGGGCCGAACTGCTGTATCGTAATATTCGCATTAAAGAACTCGTTGCCGAGTAGGTTGGGCGAAGCGGACCTGAAATTTTTTGGAGAAATCATGTTTAATCGTAAGTTGATGGGGTTTGTTTGGGCCGTGTTTTCACTGGCTATGGTTTCAGCGGCGCAAGGCGCTGATTTGATCGCGGACGGGACGGGCAAGCCGCTGCGTCTTTGGTACACCGAGCCCGCACCCGATAGCGATTTCGGCTGGGCCAACGATTCAATTCCCATGGGCAATGGCTATATGGGCATCAACGTGTTCGGCGGCACGGCGACCGACCGAATCCAGATCACCGAGAACAGCCTGTACGACTGGGCCGATAAGAATGCCGGATTCAAACGCAAGGGCCTGAATAACTTTGCCGAGGTCTATATTGATTTTGACCACAACAAAACCAGCAACTACGAACGGGACCTGAACCTGAACGAAGCCGTTTCGCATGTGAAGTATGAACAGGGCGGTGTGGAATATACTCGGGAATATTTCACCAGCTATCCCGACAAAGTGATGGTCATCCGTCTGAGCGCATCCAAGCCGGGAAAACTGTCCTTCACGCTGCGCCCCACCATTCCCTTTTTGGGCGAGGGCAAGTCCGGATCGGTTTCGGCAAAGGGCGACACCATCACGCTCGCCGGTGTGATGACGTATTTCGATATCCAGTTCGAGGGCCAGTTCAAGGTCATCCCCAAGGGCGGAGAAATGAAAGCCGACAAGGATACCGTTTCTGTTTCGAATGCCGACAGCGCGGTCATCCTGATTGCCGTTGGAACCAACTACGAGTTCGACCCCCAGGTTTTCCTAACCCCGGAACCCACCGAAAAGCTTAAAGGATTTGCCCATCCGCACGATAAGGTATCCGGCTACATCTCCGCCGCTGCTGCGAAGTCCTACGAGGAATTACGGGCAAACCATCTGGCCGACTACACCGGGCTGTTCGACCGGGTCACCCTCGACTTCGGCGCCACAATCCCGTCGATCCCCACCGACGAGCTGGTCGATGCCTATCCAACCGGCCCCTCAAGCCTGTATCTTGAAGAACTCGCGTTCCAGTTCGGGCGCTACATGCTGATCTGCTCTTCACGCAAGGGCACACTGCCGCCGCATCTCCAGGGAATCTGGAATGTCTATGCCCGGCCGCCGTGGTCGTCGCAATACCTGCACGACACAAACGTGCAGATGGCCTACGCACCGGTCTTTTGCGCCAACCTGCCGGAACTTTTCGATTCCTATGCCGACTTCTTCAACATCTTTGTAAATCAGCAGCGGCAGTACGCCACGGAATACATCAAGAAATACAATCCCTCGCAGCTCGATAAAAACGGAGACAACGGCTGGTCGGGACCCTTCTGGACCAACCCGTACAATGTGGCCGGAAAATCTCCCGTGGCCGGTTTCGGCACCGGATCATGGATCGCCCAGATGTTCTGGGACTACTACGACTACACCCGCGATGAAGCCCTGCTGGAAGAAACCGTCTATCCTGTGATGTACGAGCAGGCCAACTTTGTATCCCGCTTTGTTCAGGAAATCGAAGGCGCCTTGCTGGCGAAACCCTCCTCGTCGCCGGAGCAAAAGTTCCGCGACACGTTCGGTACCACCTTTGATCAGCAGATGTTCTACGAAAACCATCACAACACCTTAACGGCCGCCAAGATTCTCGGGCGCTCCGACAGCCGATTGGAAATCTACGAAACCCAGCTCCCGCTCCTCGACCCGATCCAGGTCGGCAAGTCGGGACAGATTAAAGAATTCCGTCAGGAGGAGTTCTACTGCGATGCGCATAAGGCACTCGATCCCCACCATCGGCACACCTCCATGCTGCTTGGGGAATACCCGGGGCAGTTGATCAACGACTCGACCCCCGCCTGGCTCGATGCCGTCCAGAAAACCCTGACCTTGCGCACCCGCAAATCCAATATCGGATGGGCGCGCGCCGAACGCGTCGCCTTCTGGGCCCGGGTTCACGATGGCAATGAAGCGTATCTTTTCTTACAGGATCTGTTGGAAGGAAACTTCCTGCACAACCTGTTCAACGATCACCGCGGCGGCCCGCTGTTCCAGGCTGACGCGAACTACGGCGCCACCGCAGGAGTGTGTGAGTTGCTCCTGCAGAGTCAGGACCACGTCGTTGCCCCATTGCCCGCGTTGCCCTCCGCCTGGCCGAACGGCAGCTACCGCGGTCTGCTGGCACGCGGCAACTTCGAAGTCTCCGCAAAATGGTCCAATGGACAAGCCGACCAGCTGGAAGTGCTGTCCAATGTCGGTGGACCCCTGATCTTAAGATACCCTAACGTGGCCCAGGCCGTGATTAAAACTCCAACGGGACAGTCGGTGGAATTTGTGACCAACGGCCGTGATGAAATCGGTATCCAGACCACCAAAGGCCAGACCGTTGTCGTAACCGATATCCCGGCCTACACCCCCGTCACCGCCCCAACGGAATTGGAGATCGCGAAGGATATCAAGACGCAGGTCGGGCTCACCTGGACCGGCAGCGCGGATGCGGCGTCGTACAACCTCTACCGTGCAGTCGGCAACGCACCGGACTACGAACTGATCGCTTCCGATGTCGCCGACACCCGGTTTGCCTACAAAGCCTCCGACCTGAAACAGCTCGACCAGATCACATTCAAAGTCACCGCCGTACGGGCCGATGGCCGCGAAAGCGCCGAAGGCGCCACCGTCATCCGGCTCCTGCCCTAGATGGGATGGGGGCGCAGTGCAATCGTTTTGGAGTGTGATGGGAAGCGTAGCGCCACGGCGCTTTCCGTCCGGGATCGGGGCGATGGCCTCAGCGCCTTCCGCTCGATCGGGCTGTTCGGGATTTTCTAACAGGACCATTAAATGACAGGACTATTTTCTGCGAATAAAATTCCAGCCATCGGAAGATTGCATACGCGAAAGAAATCCCCTGATTCTAAGATT
>JAROBA010000150.1 GCA_029432815.1 Pontiellaceae bacterium B1224
GGCGTGAGTGTGGTGAGCCCCGCCGATTTATGAGCGGTTTCTGACGGGGCTCTGAGGCATGATGAGCGTCTGTCGACACGCCCTTTATTTTCTCTGCGCCTCAGTGTCACTGCGAGGAATCTCCCGAACATTCCCCACTGCTTCATTGCAGAAGACGGGGAGGAACCGATCGCTCCATGACGGCCGGTAGAAACTTCCAACCACCATGTCCCGCTGTCTTGTCCCGCCATAGCCTTTGGCGACGGAGGAAGCGTTGGCGAAGGAGGATGGAAAAACCCCAACGCATTTGACGCATAAAACACCGCAAACCCATTCCAGCGAAAGACCGGGTGGAACCGATCGCTCCATGACGGCGGGCAGAAACTTCCAACCCTTGAAAACCCCCAACGCATTTGACGCATAAAACAACGCAAACCCATTCCAGCGAAAGACCGGGTGGAACCGATCGCTCCATGACGGTGGGCTGAAACTTCCAACCCTTGGAAAACCCCAACGCATTTGACGGATGAAACACTGCACGCTCACTGCAGAATCGAGCAGTTGTCGGTCCTTCTATGGGGACTGTCAATCGCGTTGGCCTATAATCTTTTCCATTTTGCTGATCTAAAGACTGCTCGGTTGATTTGAAAGTTCGTT
>JAROBA010000151.1 GCA_029432815.1 Pontiellaceae bacterium B1224
TAGCGGCTTAGTTCAACGTTATGGGTGAGCCGCCGGTGAACATAAACTTCACTTAATCAACAGGCGTCGGCCACCGTAGGCTCCACCCACTGGTTCGAGTATTATTTTTCCATCTCTGCAACATACTGGTTCAAAACGGTATTTTTTACCAGTTCTTCGGCATCAGAACCCGATCCATATTTCCAGTTTGGTGACAATGGATAAAGAATTGGCAACCAACCTTGCATGGTTGTGACAATGTAGTTCTTTTTAATTAAATTCGTCTTTTCCCCATCATTAATTTCAACTGTCAAATCATAACTGTATTTACAATGAGTGGGGATTATTCCCAATGTGAGTACATACAGCATCGGTTCAAAACAATGAATACTTTTATTCTCACTGACAATAGCTTCTGCTGTGGTTTGAATAGAAGGTGATTGGATGAAACTCAACGCTTTGGAGGAAAGCGAATTGTCTGGTTTTGGTGAGATTCTGGTCGCCACACATCCTGTTAGAATCAGTGACAACAATGGGAGGGCTATTTTCATATTTTTGTTTCTCGAACGATTAGGATTTTATCCCTCCTGCTTCACGCAAACGTCCTCGCTGTTGAAGCAGGTTAAATAGCAGGAGGATAAAATTTTGTTGGACTGA
>JAROBA010000152.1 GCA_029432815.1 Pontiellaceae bacterium B1224
CTTGAGGACTTCGATAGTGCGTTCACGCAGGGGTGTTGTGCTCATGGTGAGCCTCCGGTTCAACCCGGTACTCTTCATGAATACCGGTGCGAACGAGAGTTTTACCCTAAATGAATGCTTTGGCGAGAGCCTGACGCGTAGCGGCTTAGTTCAACGTTATGGATGAGCCGCCGTGCACATAAACTTCGACCGAATCGACCGGCGTTTTCACGGTAGGCTCAAGCCACTGGTTCGACCTTTTAATCTTTTACAACAATTAACGTCGCAAGTGATCCGATAACTGGAAGAAACAATACCAATAAAACCCAGCATAGTTTGAATCCATAATTCATTTCCGACTGCGAAATTCTGCAGAGTGCTGAATATAACATCTGGACAATGATGAATGTTAGAATCAGCAGAACAAGTATTTGCCAATGTGGTAAAAGAAGGAGAATTGATGAGGGATAAATAATTAACAATGCTAGCAGTAGAAATATGACTGAAAGTACGAGGTAGCTTATTTTTCGGTCTTTATTCATCTATTATTTTTCTCCTGTCGAACAGTGTCATAGATGGAAACTTTCCATCTATAGGTTCTATAGACTGGAATTTATTTCCATCTATAACGTTATTAAGTTAAAAAAATGGATAA
>JAROBA010000153.1 GCA_029432815.1 Pontiellaceae bacterium B1224
GCGGCTGCGGGCGGGCCTTCAAAAAGGCGTCGCCGTGGGCGCGCAGCACATCGGCCACCTCGAAGCGGGGCCGGTCCATGGCCTTATCCCTTCAGGGTATCGAGCGGTGAGCCGACGCTTTGCAGATGCTCTCTTGAGATATGGATGTAGCCCGAGGTGGTCTTGATGGCGGAGTGGCCCATCATGCGTTTGAGCTCGTAGATGTCGCCGCCGGCCTCGAGCAGGTGGGTGGCGAAGCAGTGGCGCAGCGTATGGATGCCGCCGCGGGTGATCCCGGCACGGTCGCGCGCCTGATAAAAAAGCTTCTGAGCGGAGCCGACCGGCATCGGCTTTTCACGGTCACGTCCGAAAAAGAGCCATTCGCCGGGATGGAAGCAGCGATAATATCGGCGCAGTTCGTCGAGCAGGCGGTCGGGCAGCATCGTGTACCGATCCTTATTCCCCTTGCCCTGTTCAACGCGGATCAACCCGCGCTGCGATTCGATGTGAGCGGGTTTAAGCATCACGGCCTCGCCGACCCGCAGCCCCGCGCCGTAGACGCTCATCAGCAGCGCCCGGTGCTTCGGGTTGCGCGCCGCATCCAGGATAGCAGCCACCTGCGGCTTCGAATAGGCGA
>JAROBA010000154.1 GCA_029432815.1 Pontiellaceae bacterium B1224
AAACAAACTAGCCGAACCAGTGGGTGGAGCCTACGGTGGCCGACGCCAGTTGATTAAGTGAAGTTTATGAGCACCGGCGGCTCACCCATAACGTTAGGGAAAGAAAAATGAAATCATCAATCATTGCTCCAAGTTTAACGCTGATAGGTTGTTTGATCGTTTCATCCTGCAACAAAGAACAACAAGAAGATGATTATCCGACCATTGGTGAAGTTCAGTCATTATTAGATGAAAATTCAATCGATCCTTTAACTGTCGAATTTCGTTATTATGACCGAAATACAAAACAATTTACCCATGAATTGATTGCCACGAATACAGATGTGGAAAAAGTGGAAGTTAAGGAAGTAGATTTGGGTTATAAATACTACCTAGTTATTGAAACAACGGATTCAGGCACAGAAAAACTAAAAAATTCCATCGGCAAATATCCCGATAACCTTCTTGCTATAATTATCGAAAATGAACTTCTATTTTTACCTATTGAGGATGCAGAGATTCATTCTGGGCGGTTCAGTGAGCCTCCCCCCATCATCAAACCAGTGACCTAAAAAAATAAAATATAATTTGGTCTGGTTTTATGCCGAGTGACCGAAGGTCGCGAGGGGC
>JAROBA010000155.1 GCA_029432815.1 Pontiellaceae bacterium B1224
GTCACGCCGTAGCCTGCGGCGAAGGCGGAAGACCCATTACCGAAATAAAGCAGGAATCCGTTGTTCAGGGATGCTTAAAGCCGAAGAAGATAATTTTTCGGATTCAACCTTTTTTGTGCTTGTCCATCTTCGGGGTTAATGGTGGTTGGCAGTCTACTTTTTCTTTTTGAAGATAAGGTTACATCTGTTGGGATGTTGGTCTGTGGGAGGGATGACCATAGTTGAGTCAAGTTGCCATCCATTAACAGCGTTGCGATTAATCGATTCTTCCACTGCTTTGTAGTAAGTTTTATTAACATCGATTACTTTGTATTCCCAATTTACTGTTTCATTTCTGGCGGTTTGACACCCGGAGAGTAGAGCGGTGAAAGCGATGATGAATGTTGTAGCAATGGCTTTGGTGATCATTATTTCTCCTTTGTTTTTATGTGATGCCAAACGATTAGGATTTTATCCCTCCTGCTTCACGCAAACGTCCTCGCAGTTGAAGCAGGTTAAATAGCAGAAGGATAAAATTTTGTTGGACTGAGCCTCTCGACCACGTCCAACTTACTTATGGGGATTGTATGGAAATCCGGGTGCCGTCGCCATGGTTTTCTTT
>JAROBA010000156.1 GCA_029432815.1 Pontiellaceae bacterium B1224
CATATCGGAAAAATCATATCGGGAATAGCACTGGCGGGAGGCAGCGGGCTTGCTGCTCAAATGTCCAAAGAACCGGTGAAAAAACCTCAATCATCCGCAGGGGAGTCATTTGACAAGTTGTTGGAAAAAGATGCCAACCAGGATGGGCAGGTTACGAAAGCGGAATACGTCGGATTTCATACGAAGGAATTTGAGCGGAAGGATAAAATAACGATGGTTTTCTAACCCCGGACGAGCATGCTCACAAATCCTTTAAAGGAGCAGGCGCGGATCATAACGGCCAGTTGACCCGCGAGGAATATTCGTCCATTTTTCTTCGGCGGCAGTTCCAATGATTGGAAAAAGGTAGGGATGGCTCTCCGAGCCGGCCGCATCCCGCACCGTCCTGTCCCGCCGTATGCTAGAAGTCGGACCAGTCGCGCCGAAATTGCATGAAGGCGGGAGCTTTAGCGAAGGCGGATGGAACTGGAGGTCTGGGGACGGTAGTCACCAGCGCCTCAGCGCCCTCCGCTCGAACGGGCGGTACGGGATTTTTCAACAGGACCATTAAATGACAGGACTATTTTCTGCGAATAAAATTCCAGCCATCGGAA
>JAROBA010000157.1 GCA_029432815.1 Pontiellaceae bacterium B1224
ATCGCGCTCAAAAACCAATACATGAAAAAGTCACCGCCCATCAGCAAAGTGGTGTACGACAATAAGATTCACGTCATCCACGGCGCGCTCGGAACCCATAGCTATGTTTCCCGGAACCACGGCGGAAAACTGCAGCGTAAAAATGAAATCCGTATCGCGGCCATATTCAAAAAAGTTCCGGAAGCCCTGCTTAATATGATCGTCGTGCACGAGCTCGCCCACCTCAAAGAAAAAGAACACAACAAAGCCTTCTATAAACTCTGCGGAAACATGCTGCCCGACTACCACCAGCGCGAATTCGAAATGCGCCTCTATCTCACCATGCTTGAAGACAAGCCTTCCTGAACCATCCCAATAAGTACTTGGCGACAGAATGTTTAAAGCAAAATGATTATATGCAAAATGAGTAACCTACCCTGCGCTTCGGGAGACCAACACTTTGCATTAAATTATTTTTGCTAAATATTACCTCAGCAGATCAGCAGACAGAACTGTACGGCGAGATGAATTTGACAGAATGATTTTTTAACCGCGTTCCATCCCGGCTGATTTTTTCCAATGATTGGAATTGGAGCGGTGCTGGCCTCAGCGC
>JAROBA010000158.1 GCA_029432815.1 Pontiellaceae bacterium B1224
GCAGCGTATCTTGATGCCGCGTTGGAAAATCAAAGCACTTAACAGCTCCGGCATCCGAAAATTATGCAGTGGGTGGAGGAAAGGTAAGATTGCGGCTATAAAGCAGACCTCGATCTTTTTGCAGACAACAATGAAAAGATGGAGTATATCCTCGACTTCGGCCACGAAGCGCCGACCATTGATCCGCAATACAAGTGCGATGAGAACATCATCAAAGGGTGCTCTTCGCTCGCATGGCTGCACAAAAAGTTTGAAGGAGGCAAGATACGTCTCGAAGCCGAAGGCGACTCCATCATCGCCAAAGGGATGCTGGTGATGCTGCTGGGTATCTTTGATGAGCGTACCCCCGACGAGATCCTCGCTTTCGATCCCAACGAGCTCAAATCCATGGGACTGCTCGAACTGCTCAGCCCGGTAAGACAACAGGGTCTCGAGGCATTTTTGAACGTCATCTACGGCTATGCCAAAGCGTGTAAAGAGGGTCAAGCATGAAGTTTGCGCTTCCCCCCGAATTTAGAACCAGTGGTTAAGATATAATTTGTGCCTGTGGTATAAGTAAATAAACCAAAGGATACGAATGAAAAACCAA
>JAROBA010000159.1 GCA_029432815.1 Pontiellaceae bacterium B1224
GCTCTCGGGGCTGTTTTATTTATCGGCCTTAAAAAAGATAAACAAGAGGACGCCGGGCATGCCTCCGGCTTGTCTTCTGTGGAGCAACAGGATGCCATGAAGGCCGTTGCGCCTGCGGATGAAAAGGTGGAGCAGACTTTCCAGTCTGCTCAGCGGCAGGGAGGGCGGACAGGAAAGTCTGCCCCACAAGAACTGTCGGATGCGGTGAAGGCATTGATTGGAGAGGATGGGAAGGAGCACAACTATTCCACGCTGCTGGCGGAGATTAATACGCTGTCGTACGAAATTGCTCCCGATGATCTCACGGCATTGATGGACATGCTGAATTTCTCGAATGATCAGTTCCCGGAAGGGATGCGCCCGGTTGAGATCAATGCGGTAAAAAACGATGTGCTGGATAAGTTGCTGCGTCAGAGCGAACTGCCGGAGGGGCTTGGTCTGCAAATGGTGGAGATGGCGGGGAACGCGGACAACGATCCGGTGTGGCGGGACTACTGCATACAATTCTGTCCCACTGCGTGGGAGCGAATTGATGCAGAATCTCGAATATCGAATAATGAACAGGGAATTACGAAGGA
>JAROBA010000015.1 GCA_029432815.1 Pontiellaceae bacterium B1224
TTCCAGCATAGGAGGCAAAAATGCCTCCTATGTTCGGAATTTTCCATAGTTTCGGCCCTGCAAACCAAGCGTTTGCTCAGATGGGACAGGCTCTATACTACGGTCGAAGCGGACCTTCCTGCGGTTACGGGGCAATATCCGCTCTATCTCAGATTTGTCGTCACGGGCGATCCTTACACATCATCCATCTTTAATCTGAACTGGTTCTCCATAACCCGGAATCCGGTTGAGTTTGAAGCGGAAGCATTTTCTGCACAAAACGGGACGTCGTTGGAGCCCTGCGTCGACATCGGCGGAGGAACCAATGTGGCCGATATTTCAAATGGAGACTGGTGCCGGTACGACAATCTGTTTATCGCTTCAAATGCCGTTTTCCGTGCACGCATTGCCCGGCCTGCGGGACGCTCGGATGGACAGATTGAAATCCGGACCGATGATCTTGCGGGTGCGTTGCTCGGCACGCTGGATGTCCCTGAAACCGGAGGATGGCAGATGTATGAAACCATTGAAGTCCCGCTGAGTGTGGTCTCCGGAACCTATTCCGTTTTCCTTAAATTTGTGGAAGACGGCACCTCCAATGGGGGGACGTTGTTTAATGTGAACCGATTCTCCATAACACCTTCAACTCAGGTTGAACCGCCGGAAACCATCCATGCGGAAGCAGTGGATGCTGACCAAATTGACCTGTCATGGAGCAGCCAAACCAATGCGTCGGCGTATAACCTGAAGCGGGCAGAAACGAGCGGCGGCCCATATCCGGAACGGGTCGATGGGCTCTCTGTCACCAATCACAGTGATCTCGGGGTGCTCGCCGGCACCAGCTATTATTACGTGGTGACGGCGCTGTATGGCAGCGCTGAAAGCGGTGTCTCCATGGAAGTGAGTGCGGTTCCTTCGGCCCCCCTCACCGAAGGGGATGTGGTGATCGATCAGGTCGGAATTCAGACCAATACTGCCGGTGGCTATTATATTGCAGTGTCTGTGGATGAATCCAATCTGGGGCATAATTATCAGGTTGTGCTGTCTGAAAGCCTACTTGAGCCGGATTGGCAAGCGGCATCGGATGTCAATACCGGTAACGGGGGTGTCCTGCAGATTGAGGTGCCGGTTGAGGGTTCCAGGACCAACTGTTATTACAAGCTCGAAGCCTGGCGTCAGTAAACGTGTAGCAGCATGCCCAGCCTGCAGAATAATAACGTGCCTAATTCGTATGCTGCGCGCGTACAGACGGAAACTCTTGGGGCTTTCAATTTTTTATGAACATCAAGCTAACAAGGAAGCCTGATAGAGGATCGCAAAATTATACTGCATAGGCTATGTCTATTCAGTTATCGAGAGGAAGGTTTCAGGTTAGCTCGATGTGGAATGCTTCTTTACAAATTTAAGTAAGGGCACAGTGTATGAGACCGGTTTCATTATGGATTAAATCTATTTGCCTTGCATGGGCCATGACGGGTATTTCCGGCGCCGCGGAGGTGGTCGTAGAGTCACCGGGAGCCTGCACTCGTAAGACCGGCTTTGTGATAACGGAAATCATGTACAAGCCGGCGGCGACGAATGCACTCGAATTTATTGAAGTCTATAACTCCAATCCGTTCGAAGAGGAAATCGGGGAGTATCAATTCAAGGGGGAGATCGATTTTACCTTTCCTGATGGGACAATGCTTGCCGGCGAATCCTATCTGGTGGTAGCCAAAGATGTTACAGCATTCCAACAGGAGTACAGCCTCTCCGGGGTCCAGATTTTTGAATACGGAGAAACCAACGGCGGCAACTCACTGGCCAGCTCCGGCAATCTGCGGCTGATCAATAGTAGCGGTGGAACCATCCTTGAAATTGACTACGATAATGAGGCGCCTTGGCCGGTGGCGGCAAACGGAGCCGGGCACTCGCTCGTGCTGGCACGTCCGTCGTATGGGGAAAATGATCCGCAGGCGTGGGAGGCCAGCGATCAGGCCGGCGGTTCGCCGGGCTCGGGCGAAACCTATGGTGAACCCGCTTTGCGCAATGTCGTCATCAACGAAATCCTCGCGCACACCGACGACCCGCAGCTGGACACCATCGAACTCTACAACCATTCCAACGCCAGCGTCGATCTCTCCGGATGCACATTGTCCGACGATGTGACCACAAACAAATTCACTATTCCCGATGGGACCGTATTGGCCGCGCGCGGCTTTGCAATTTTCGATCAGGTTCAGATGGGCTTCTCGCTCAATGCCGGAGGCGAGACCCTCATCTTCCGCAACGCGGCCGGCACCCGCGTAATCGACGCCGTGCAGTTTGGCGGGCAGGAAAACGGGATCACCATAGGTCGTTTTCCAGACGGTGGAAAAGAGTTTCACCGTATGGCGAATCTGACGCTGGGAAGCGCCAACGGCGCGCGACGCATCGACGATGTAGTGATTAATGAAATCATGTATGACCCGATTTCGGGCGAAAACGATGACGAATTTGTGGAACTCTATAACCAGAGTGCGGGCACGGTCGATCTCAGTGGCTGGCGACTCCGGGGCGGCATTGACTATGAGTTTCCCGACGGCGCAGCCATCGCTGCCGGGGGCTATGTGGTGGTCGCTCGCAACGCACTCCACCTGCAAACCAACTATGCGCAGTTGAATGCGTCGAATACGTTTGGGGACTTTGGCGGCAAGCTCGGAAACAGCGGCGACCGCATCAAACTGAATAAACCCGACACGGTGGTTGATTATGACGATCCGGCGCATCCCGAAACCAACCTGATCCATATTGTCGTGGATGATGTCATCTATGAAGTAGGCGGACAGTGGCCGATCTGGGCCAAGGGCGGAGGCAGCAGTCTGGAGCGGGTCGATCCGCGTGCCAATCCCCGCCGCCCGACCACGTGGGCGGACAGCGACGAAACCGGCAAGGCCGACTGGACCGATATTTCAGTGACCGGGTTGTTGGAGCATGGATCCCGCGGGGCCAGCCGGGTCGAGGGCGGCCTGCAGGGTGCCGGCGAATGTCTGCTGGACGATGTGCAGGTCATTTATAACAGCGCAAATTATGTTGATAATTCGACCTTTAACAGCGGCACGAGTGACTGGGTGATGCGTGGTTCGTTCGAGCGATCCTCATTAGGTTCCAACGGCGTTGGAGGAACATCCTGCCTGCATATCCGCTCCAGCACCCGCTGTGATACCGGTGCGAACCAAATCAGTGGAAGCCTGTCTTCGTCGATACCAGATGGCGGCACCGCCACCATCGCCGCCAAAGCCAAGTGGCAGAAGGGCTATCCGTGGCTCTATCTACGTCTGCACGGCAACTATCTGGAAGCACCGGTGCGCCTCGACATTCCTGCAAATCTGGGAACACCGGGTCTGGTGAACAGCCAGGCTGTGGCCAATGCCGCGCCGGCCATCGATACGGTAACCCACGGCCCCGCAGTTCCAATGGCTGGACAGGATGTGGTGGTTACAGCACGCGCGGAGGACCCCGATGGTCTCGCAACACTTTCGCTCTACTACCGTCTTGATCCCGCGAGCTCATACTCTGAGGTTTCCATGACCGATAACGGCACTTCGGGGGACGCAGTCGCCGGGGATGGAATCTTCAGTGGCACCATTCCCGGACAATCCGCCGGGGCACTGGTTGCCTTCCGGGTTACCGCAACCGATGCTGCCGGGTCCGCATTTCGAGTGTTTCCCGGCAATACGCCGGATAATTCTGCCCATGTACGCGAATGTCTGGTGCGCTTTGGTGATGCCACGCGTGCCAGCAGCTTCGGCACCTACCGTATGTGGTTTACCTCCGCCGCCACCACCGATTGGGAAACGCGGCTGGTGCTCAGCAACGAGCCGGTTGAGGGGACCTTCGTCTACAACGACAGCCGCGTTATCTACAACTTTGGCGCCCATTATGTCGGAAGCCCCTATCATCAGGGTTGGACAGGAATCACGGATGACTGCCACTACTCTATGGACATGCCGCTGGACGACAAGCTGCTGGGCACCGATAACTTTAATAAGCTTCACGGACCAGGCAACAATCCGTTCCAGGATCAAACGATGACCCGCGAGCAGGCCGGCTTCTGGGTGGCGCGCAAATTGAAACTGCCATGGCTCTACCGACGGTATGTGAATGTCTATGTAAATGGTGTGGCCCGTAAGACCGGCTGGCTGATGGAAGATACGCAGGTGCCGGGCAGTGAATTTATAGAAGAATACTGGCCGGATGATGCAGATGGACATTTGCATAAGTCTAATTACTGGTGGGAATATTCAAATCTTGCGTCAGCGACACTGGAGCTGAATAAACAGCGGCAGTCTGGAACTCAGTTGTTGCCGTACTACAATGCGGATGGGAACCTCCACGCTCCGCGTTATCGCTGGTCCTGGGGGCCGCGCGCCTACGGCAAAACTGGCGGAAATGATTTCTCACACGTGCTACGCTTGATTGATGCGGCGAATTCCGGTGAAAGCATGACCGAAAAAATGTTGGCTGAGGCCGACATGGAGGAGTGGATGCGGATCTGGGCGCTGCGTCATGCCGTAGGCGATATGGATCATTTTGGCTGTCAGAACGCACAGAACATGTACATGTATAAACCCAACAAAGGCCGATGGGCATTGATGATCTGGGACATGAACCATCTGCTGGGGAATAACCTTTCCTATGGTCCCGGCCGCGGGCTGTTCCCGGATTACAGCGATTATCAGGGCGACACCACCCTCACTGCAGTCTATGAAAACCCGACGTTCCGGCGGATGGCGTTGCGGGCCTATAAAGAAGTGGCAGGCGAAATTTTCGGTGAGGCGGAAATGAATCAGTGGCTCGATGTCCGCTATCAGGCGTTCCTTGCCGATGGTTTGGCAACGGGTTCGGGGATGTCGCCCGACGCCTCGTTCAGCTATTCCGAATCCCGTTCAGGGGTTTTTGATGGGGGTGGAACAGCTTCTTTCTCCGGTTCGATAAAAGATTGGGTGGCCGAAGCGCGCATCGGGATCCTGGCCCGGGTGGCGCAGGAAGACACCGCCTCCTTCGCGTTGACGAGCCCTGCCTCAGTTTCATCCACTAGCAATCTAGTGACTATCACGGGTACTGCTTCGGTTGAGCTGGCCTCGATGACGGTCAATGGGGTGGCGTATCCCGTCACCTGGACCTCCGTCACGGAATGGGCGATTGATGTGGTGGCGAATGCTTCTTCCGCAATGTTTGAACTACAGGGACTGGATGTCTACGGGGTTCCAATCATTGGAACATCGGCCTCCGTTTCGGTCACGGTGACCGGAAGCTCGGACGCGCCGGAGGATTCCATTGTGATCAATGAAATTCTCTATAATCCCACCGTGCCGGGCGATGAGTTTGTCGAACTCTATAACCGCTCCTCAACAACCGCATTTGACCTGACGGGTTGGCGGTTGAACGGACTGGGATACACCTTCCCGGTCACGGTCCTCGAACCCGGCGGCTATGTGGTGGTGGAAAACTTTGACGGCCGGCTTGATCTGGACGGCGAAACGCTGACCCTTTACCGCCCCGTTGGAACCAATGGCGCGGAGGTTGTTGTGAATCAGGTTCGGTACGAGGTCGCCGAACCGTGGCCGGCAACGCCCGCCGGAACCTCGCTGCAGCTGATGGATGCCGAGCAGGACAACCGCCGAGCGGTGCTCTGGGCCGTGGCTGAAGAATCTGGGACGCCGCCGGATGGGGAGACGATCATTAACTGGGGTGAAACCTGGAACTATCAGCAGGGGGTTGATTTGGATGGCACGGGTTGGATGTCGAGCGGATACAATGACTCGGCCTGGGCTTCCGGACTTGCAGCGTTTGGAGAGGAAAGCTCGACATTGGCGCATCCCATCCAAACCCCGCTGTTGTCTCCGCGGTCAGGAGGATCGCTTACGTGCTATTTCCGTAAAGCATTCGATTTCGCAGGCATGGGCGGAGCTTCGCTCAAGTTGACGCATCAAATTGATGACGGGATGGTGGTGTATCTCGATGGCGAGGAAATCTATCGGGTGGGAATGTCATCGGGTACGCCGACCTACACGACCACATCCAGTGCCACGGTGGGTGACGCGATGGAAGTGGGACCCGTTTTGATCGATGTTTCGCTACAGCCGGGAGCGCACGTCATCGCCGTGGAGCTGCATCAGGTCAATACGAGTAGTAGTGATGTCGTGTTTGATATGAAAGTGGATACAGACTATTCAGCTCTAGCCTCGAAGGTTGCCACGCCGGGCATGGCCAATAATGTCAGCTATCCGAATGCCGATATTCCCGCGCTCTGGCTCAACGAGGTCATGCCCTCGCCGGTCAGCGGTGCACCCTGGGTCGAACTCTATAATGCGGGATCTGCAACGCTGAACCTGGATGGATATTCGCTGAACGATGACTTTGCCGATTTGGACAAATGGCCGGTCTCTGATGGAACCACGATCCTGCCGGGAGAATTCCTGCAGGTTGAGCTGGGGACTTTGACGTCGGGCAGCATCACGCTTTCGCGCGATGTCGACGGCTCCCCGGAGCTGATTGATTATCTCAACTACGGAACCGTCGCGGCAGACTGGAGCTATGGCGATATTCCTGATGGCGATCCCTGTTCCCGCTTCGCGATGTATCTGGCGACGCCGGGCGCGGCCAACACCAATCAGTCTGCGCCGCTGGATGCGCGCATCAACGAATGGATGGCTGACAACAGTTCTACGTTGGCGGATGCGGTCGATGGGGACTACGAGGATTGGTTTGAAATCTATAATCCCGGAGACGAGGCCATTGATCTCGGCGGCTATTTCCTGACGGACGATTTGACCGATCCAACTCAGTTTGAAATTCCAATGGGTGGAAAATATACGATTCCCGCCTACGGCTTCCTATTGGTTTGGGCCGATAATGAGAGCGAACAGAATGAATTTGATGCCTCCGCGCTGCATGTCAATTTTGCTCTGTCGAAAAACGGGGAAACCATTGCGCTGATTGCCTCCGACGGAAGCGTCATCGACAGCGTGGTTTTCGGGGCTCAAACCACCGACCAAAGCGAAGGGCGTGTTCCTGATGGAGGCAGCGCGATTTCGGCAATGAATGCAACGCCGGGCTCCGCGAATCAAGTGGCAAACACGGCACCGGTTCTAAACGCCATCGCGGATATGCAGGTCTATCCGGGCGAAATGATCTCCTTTACTGCGGTGGCCACCGATGCCGAAAGCGATTTCCAAACCTTGGAATTTTCGCTCGACTCCGGTGCGCCGTCCGGTGCCACAATTACTGCAGGCGGAACGTTTTCCTGGAGCGTCCCGGCGAATATGGCCCCCTCGAATTGGCCAACGACGATTCAGGTGCTGGATAACGGAACGCCTGCGCTCAGCGATGCAGAAACCTTTTTGCTCCGCGTTAATGCGCTGCCGCTGTTTGATTGCAGCCTAACGCCGGGCGGAAATGGGCTGATTATGGGGGTTGAATCGATTGTGGGACATGACTATTATCTCACCTTCAAAGATTCCTTGTCGGATGCACAATGGCTTCCGCTCGGGGATGCCGTGCCCGGCAACGGCACGCCGCTGGAATGGGAGGTTTCGACCACCAATGCGCCGAAACGTTTCTATCGTTTGTATGTTGATTAGAAAGGAATGGATTATGAAATTTAATGGTTTGATGAAATGTGCGGCAGTCGCCGCGTCGATCGTGTCCGTCGTGACGGTTTTTGCGGACAACGGGCAAAAGCTGAATATCAGCGAATATCTGAGTCTGGCGGATGACGGGGTGATCTACCCGTCCGAAAAGCAGAAAGAAATGCTGCGACCGTTCATGCCGGAAAAAACCTATCAGCCGGCCCCGCCGATCAGCGATCGGGCGTTCTGGAATCAGATCGCGACCAAAGAATCGGCGCAGAAAATCCATGAAAAAGCGGTCGCCGATATTGATAAAGAACCGGAGGTTCCGATTTCCGATGCGATTTATCGCCGGGCGAACAAGGAAGGGAATCGCGGGATCTACAAGCCGCGCTATTACCGCACGATGGAAGTCCTGGAAAGGGCCGTTATTGCCGAATGCATAGAGAATGAAGGCCGTTTTATTCCGCAAATTAATGAGCATCTGACTGCGATCATGGAAATGAAATCGTGGCTGCACCCCAATCATGATGACGGTCAAAACAGTGTGCTTGAAGGCAAGCGGGTGGCCATTGATCTGGGGGCGCGTAAATTCGGCTCGGTGCTGATGCTGGCGGATGTGCTGCTGCAGGATCGGTTGACGGATGAGATGCAGAACAAGATCCGCAGTCAGGTGGAGTGGCGGATTACGGATTCCTATCTGCGGAGCTGCCGAGGCGAGGACCGGAAGGGGAATACCTGGATCCGGAGCACCAGCAACTGGAATTCCGTCTGCACCGGCGGTACGCTGTTTTCCTCTTTAACCGCATCCGAAGACCCGGAAGTCCGTCTTTCCATCATGGGTTGTGCACTCAACAGCATGAAGTATTATCTTTCCGGCTTCGGTGCCGATGGCTATTGCTCGGAGGGGATCGGCTACTGGAATTACGGGTTCGGAAATTATCTGTATCTTGCACAGACCATCTTTGATTACACCAACGGAGGAATCGATCTGTTTCGGTTTAACGATCCTGAAAAAATGGAGCGGGTCGGAAACTTTCCGGTCAATTTTGAAATTCAGAACGACATCTATCCCTGTTTTGCTGACGGAGGATCGCGGTTCAGCGCGGACAGCGATAACTATGCGTACATTCTCTCCGCTAAAAACTACGGGGCGCGCAAGCCGACCTACAGCCGCCCGGCAGACATTACGATGCAGCTTCAGGAATGGGCCGACCCGGTTTCATATGTCGATCCGGATGTTGCGGACGTCGTGCTTCCGAACCATACCTATTTCGATGATTTCGGTATTGTGATTTCGCGCGGTCAGCAGGACGTGCCTTTTTCGATTGCGATTAAAGGGGGGCATAACAACGAAAACCACAACCACATGGATGTGGGCAGCTATGTCATGGTGCTGGGCGATGACCACATTATGTGCGGCGACCTCGGTGCACCGCCGTATCAGGCCGGTGCTTTTTCGGATAAGCACCCCATGCGTTCGTCCTGGGGCCATCCGGTTCCGCGCGTGGACGGAACGCTGCAGTCGAAGGGTGAGGAATTCAGAGGTGAAGTGCTGGAAACAGAATTTACTGAATCCCGCGACCGGGTTGTGGTGGATATAAAGCCGGCCTACGAAGTTCCAACCCTTGAAAGCTTGATTCGGACGATGGTCAACGACAAGACAGGTAAGGGAACGATCACGATTACGGACGAGTTTTCGGCATCCAAGCCGATTGAATTCGGAACGGCCATCATGACGCATGGCGACTATAAAATCGTGAACTCAAAAACGGTGATGTTCATGCGCGACGGCCGTAAAATTAAAGTGGAAATCAGCGCAGAAGGCGGTTCTTTTGAAATCAAAGATGAAGAAGTAAAAGCGAAGGCGATCCGTTATGCCGATGAAGCGTTCAGAATCGGAATCGATTTTAAGAAAAAGCTGAAAAGGGGATCCATCACGATGGTTTTCACGCCTCAAAGTTAGAGCAGATCAAAGCTGATATTTTGGAAAGGCAACAGGTTAGCCTATTGGGTTATCGTGGAACCGTCGATTCTGTCGTATAGATATGTGTTACATAGGAATTTGAATAACCGGAGGCAATTATGCGCAAAACATTACAAACCATCGTGTTCATTGGATTGAGCACGGCAGGCACAACGTTGGCCGCCAGACATGCAGCGGATGAATCCAACAACCCGAAGGCCAATATGAAATTTGAAAAAGAAGCGAAGGCACCGGCGGAGCCGTTGACTTTATGGTACCGGAAACCGGCCGTTCATTGGGAAAATCAGGCCCTGCCGGTGGGCAACGGTCGTCTGGGGGCGATGGTTTTCGGCGGCGTGAATCAGGAACGTCTTCAGCTCAATGAGGAAACGGTCTGGGACGGTGTACCGACCGACTACACCAATCCCGATGCGCTCGAAGCGCTTCCCAAAGTTCGCCAGCTGCTTTTCGAAAACAAAAATGATGAAGCAACGAGTCTGGCAAAAAAGACGATGCTGGGTAAACCGTATAAGATTAAATCCTATCAGCCGCTGTGCGACCTGCTGCTCGATTTCGAAGATACGGATGAGGTAGAGAACTACCGTCGTGATCTCGACCTGACCACCGCGATCAGCCGCGTTCAATATACCGTGGACGGTGTAGAATATGTTCGCGAAGTGTTTGTGAGTGAGCCGGATCAGGCCATCGTTGTGAACCTGAAAGCCAGCAAACTGGGAAAAATAAACTTCACGGCCCGACTGGCCCGCGAAAATAATACAGCCACCACGGTATCCGCATCCGGCAACCGCCTGATTCTGAAAGGAAAACTGGGCATTGATTATGAAGCACAGCTGTTCCCGATCGTGGACGGAGGAAAGGTGGTTTCCAAAGGTGGGAAACTCGAGGTTTCCAATGCAAATGAAGTAACCCTCCTGATTGTCGGGGCCACGAGCTACATTAGTGCAACCGACATTTCCGGCGATGCCTCCGCCCGCTGCGAAGCGTATCTTAAGGCCGTTGGGGATAAAGTGTACGACGACATCCGGGCGGCGCACCTCGCAGAATACCAAAACCTCTTCAGCCGCGTTAAACTGGATCTGGGAACAACCAAAGCGGTCAAAAATCCCACCAATGAGCGGATGCAGGCAATCAAGAAGGGAAGCTTTGATCCGCAGTTGGAAGTACTCTACTTCCAGTTTGGACGCTACCTGCTGATCAGCAGTTCCCGCCCCGGCTATCTGCCTGCCAACCTGCAGGGAAAATGGAATCAGTATCTCCATGCACCGTGGAACAGCGATTATCATTTTAATATTAACTTCCAGATGAATTACTGGCCGTCGCTGACCTGTAACCTTTCCGAGTGTGCGCTGCCGTATTACGACTACGTCGAGAGCCTCGTGCCGTCCGGCGAGCATACCGCGAAGGTGCATTACGGTGCGAATGGCTGGACGATTCACCATCTCTCCGATATTTACGGAATGACGGCTCCCGCTGACGGCGTTCACGGGGTTTGGCCGATGGGCGCTGCCTGGGCAGTGCGCGATATGATGGAATACTATCGCTTCACCGGTGATACGGTGTTTCTTCAAGAGCGCGCCTATCCGCAGATGAAAGGGGCCGCCGAATTTATACTCGATTTCCTGGTTGTTGCGCCGGAGGGAACGCCGGCCGCCGGCAAGCTGGTCACCAATCCATCCTATTCTCCGGAAAACAGCTTTATCCGCGCAGACGGCTCTCAGGCGATGTTTACCTATGCCGCATCAATGGATCTGGAGATCATCCAGGACCTCTTCACGAGTCTGCAGGAAGCGGCTCTAGTGATTGATCCGACAGGAAACTATGATGCGGAATTCCAGCAGGAACTCCAGACAGCACTCGATAACCTGCAGCCGGTTCAGATCAGCGAAAAAACCGGTCGTTTAATGGAATGGATTGAAGACTACGAAGAGGTGGATCCGAACCACCGCCACACCTCCCACCTCTATGGACTGCATCCGGGGAACTCCATCAACCGGAATGACACGCCGGAGCTCTATGAGGCCGCCCGCAAATCCCTGATTGCCCGCGGTGATGGAGGTAAAGGCTGGAGCATGGCCTGGAAGGTGAATATGTGGGCCCGTTTTCATGACGGAAATAAAGCTTATAAACTGCTGACCAACCTGCTGACCAAAATGACGCTGGATAATCTGTTCGACACCCATCCACCGTTCCAGATCGATGGAAACTTCGGCGGCACGGCGGCGATTGCCGAGATGCTGCTGCAAAGCCACGACGGTCAGGTTAACCTGCTGCCGGCCCTCCCGGACATCTGGAAAGACGGTTCTGTTGAAGGGCTGCGTGCCCGCGGTGGTTTTGAAGTCGATATGGCCTGGAAGAAAGGCAAGTTAACCAGCGCAACGATCCGTTCGCTGAACGGTAATCCGCTTACCGTCCGGTACGACGACAAAATCGTTGAAATGGAACTCCCGGCAGGGGAATCATTCACCTGGACTGGTAACTAAACCGGATCGGGACGATGAGAGGCGGGAAAGCAACGATATTGCATTCCCGCCTTTTTTTTATCCTGAACGATTAGATGTAGCATGTTAACCGATTGCATTGATCTGACTTCAAGAAGTGTGCTGACAAAAAAGTTAACTGGGTAGCTTTAAGTGGACGTGCATTTTTTGATGTACCGGAGTATCAATTCTAGGTTGTCATAATGTGGGTTCCGGCCGGCAACGTGCGACAGTTGATTGAATGAAATGAATATAGGGCGGCTTAGCAGCGGTTCATGATAACAATCGGGGATCAGCGATGAATTCTATTAGAAAGACAGTAGCAGGTTGCCTTATGGCAGGTGTGATATTTTCTCAAACGTTACCGGTGCAGGCGGCATCCGGGGAGGATGCGATGAAACTTTGGTATGAACAGCCGGCGACGGAGTGGACAAAAGCATTGCCCATCGGCAATGGACGGCTCGGGGCCATGGTGTATGGCGGCGTTCAGCTGGAGCAACTGCAACTGAATGAGGAAACGCTCTGGAGCGGCGGGCCTCATTGCTACGATAATCCAGAGGCCTATTCGCATCTTTCCAATGTTCGGAAACTGCTGAGGGCGGGCGAATATATTCAGGCCGAGGATGAGGCCCAGAAAATGATGGGTATCCCCGTCAAGCAGATGGCCTATCAGCCGCTGGGCGATATGCTCCTGATGTTCCCGCAGGGCGAAAAAACGAGTGGCTACCGCCGCGAGCTGGATTTGGCAACCGCAGTGAGTACCGTTTCATACAGCATCGGCTCCAGCTTCGGCGGGGTGAACTTCACGCGGAAAACCTTCGCGTCCAATCCCGACAACGCCATTGTGATGCGGTTGGAGAGCAGTCGAAAAGGGCAGCTCTCGTTCGACCTTTTGCTGACGAGTCCCCATGATGTTACGTCAACGGTGCTCGCGGGGGACAAGCTCTTGATGACCGGTCAGGTCGGACCGCGCAAAGAGCGGGGATTGATCGGACCGTGGGAAGGCGAGGGCATGAAATTCGCCGCGCAGGTCAAAGTTGTTGCTGAGGGCGGAACCGTGACCGAACAAGGTGATAAAATTTCCGTGCGGGACGCCAACGCCGTGACGCTGGTTTATGTGGCCGCTACCAGTTTTGTCGACTGGCAGGACATCAGTGCAGATCCGATTGAACGGGTGAATGCGCAACTGGCCGACGTGGAAGGGAAATCCTACGACGAACTCTACCAGCGCCATATCGAAGACTACGCACCGCTGTTTGATCGCGTGTCGCTCGACCTCGGAGGGGCTAATGCTGAACCGGACCTGCCGACTGACGAACGACTCAAGCTCGTCGCAGAGGGAGCGTCTGATCCGCTGCTGGCCGAACAGATTTTCCAATATGGCCGCTATCTGATGATCGCGGGCTCACGCCCGGGCTCGCAGCCCCTGAATCTGCAGGGAATCTGGAATGGAACGGTTAACCCGCCATGGTGCAGCAAGTATACGATCAACATTAACATTCAGATGAACTACTGGGTGGCGGAAGTCTGCAACCTGAGTGAACTGCATGAACCGTTGCTCCGCATGGTGGAAGAGTTGCAGGCTCCGGGAGCGTTGACCGCAAAGACGCATTACAACGCCGATGGATGGATGACGCATCATAACACCGATCTATGGCGCGGCACGGCACCGGTCGATGGTGCGCAATGGGGCATGTGGCCCTCCGGCGGCGCGTGGTTGTGTCAGCACCTGTGGGAACATTATCTCTATACCGGCGATGTCGAATATCTCCAGTGGGCCTATCCCATTATGAAAGGCTCTGCCGAGTTTTTCCTTAGCGACGGTGTGCTCATTGAAAATGAGAACGGATTCCTGATTACCTCACCTTCCATCTCGCCGGAACACAGCCACGGCGGCACCACAAAAGATGGCCTCAGTATCGGGCGCGCTGGCACCTCGCTGTGTGAAGGCCCGACGATGGACCAGCAGATTCTTCGCGACCTGTTCGCCAACTGCATCCAGGCATCGGAAATTTTGAATATAGATGAGTCGTTCCGCGCTGACGTTGCTGAAACACGGGCCCAACTTCAACCGATGATTATCGGTCGGCATGGCCAGTTGCAGGAGTGGATGGCGGATTGGGATAATCCCGACGATCCGCACTCCCATGTTTCGCATCTGTATGGGCTCTATCCGAGCGCTCAGATTAATCCAGCCGATACCCCGGAGCTGTTCGATGCCGCACGGACCTCGTTGATTCAGCGTGGTGCAGACGACGGCTGGCCCGGCGCGTGGCGTATTTCCCTGTGGGCGCGGGTGGGCGACGGTAATCGCGCGTTTGATATGCTCAATAACTACGTTGCGCACGGACTGACCGATAACCTGCTTAACGGCGGCCGCGTTTTCCAGATCGACGCGAACTTCGGTGCAACAGCCGGCATTGCCGAGATGCTGCTGCAGAGCCATAACGGTGTAATCAATCTGCTGCCGGCACTGCCGGGCGCCTGGCCAGACGGCTCTGTGAAAGGGCTCCGCGCCCGTGGCGGTTTTGAAGTCGATATGGCGTGGAAAGACGGTGTGCTGACTGAAGCAACGATCCGTTCGCTGAATGGAAATCCGCTGGTAGTGCGTTATGGGGAAATCCTTGTTGAGAAGGAACTCTCCAAAGGGGACGTGTTTAACTGGGATGATAAATAATCCATAGCGATCATAGCAGCAACAGGGGCGGGTATGAATAATCTGAGTCGGCGGCACATGATGCAGCAAGCCGGGCTTGGGCTCGGTTTGGCCGGTGCAACTACGATGCTTGGGCCATCCCGGGTGGATGCGGTCACTCCGTCGCAGGTCTATGCATCGCTTCCGGTGCTCGATGAAATCGATGTGCTGGTGTGCGGTGGCGGTGCAGCAGGGATCGGTGCCGGAATGGCAGCGGCGCAGCAGGGTGCGCGCACGTTGGTGATTGAAAACTGTACGTTTTTCGGGGGTGTTATTTCCTGGATGGTCGGCATGGAAATGAACCAGATGCGGCCGAAGGGAATGCCGCGTTCGGATACCATTGAGCGTTTGATCAAACAGATGGAATCCTATGGGCCGCAGTCGATGCGGTTTTTAAACAAGCATGCCATTATTCCCAATGTCGAATATTTTAAAGTGGCGGTGCTGGACTGTTTTGATGCAGTGAACTGCGACTATCTGGTCGGGCTTCGCGCGGCGGATGCCATTGTGGAGGACAACGTCGTGAAAGGCGTAGTGGTGGCCACCCGTCAGGGCCTGATGCGGATCAATGCCCAGTCGATCGTGGATTGCACGGGCGATGCCGATATTGCGCACTATGCCGGTGCGGAAACTTGGATTTATGATGAAGGTATGCTGGGGGCCATGACGCTGGGCTCAAACTACAATCACTGGCAGAAGCTCCGGAAAACGTTTGCCGGGGGGCGCGATAAATATCCACTGCTTCCGAAAGTGGACATCATCCGTCAGGTGGCCGGTTGCGATTTTTCATTCCTGAACAATGAAGGATCGCTTGTGCTGGGGAACCGGTGTGCTGTGGATTTGAAGCAGCGGACGGAGACCGAAACGCAGCTTTCCCGGCAACTGGTGCAGAATGTTCGCGCCATGCGTGAGTTCGGTGATACGGATGAACTGAAAAATGCCGAACTGGTGGGGGCGGCCCAACAGGTGGCAACCCGCGAATCCCGACGTCTGCATGGCGAATACACGCTCACCATGGCTGATATTGAATCGGGGACGACTCATCCCGATACGGTGGCCTGGCGCACGGGCGGCATCGATGTCGGCCCCGGCGGACTGTATAAGCCGAACGGGATGAATCTTTTTGATATTCCCTACCGATCGTTGCTGCCCATAAAAGTCGACGGGCTGATTGTCGCCGGTCGCTGTATTTCTGCGGATCACATTCCTTCGCTCTCCGGCAAAAGTATCGGGAACCAGTTTGCCGCAGGGCAGGGCGCCGGTACGGCTGCGGCTGTCGCCGCAAAGCGTGGCGTGCTGCCGCGTAAAATTGATGTTGGGGAAGTCCAGGCGATTCTGGCGAAAGACAATGTGGATCTCTTCCCGGCCAATCGGTCAACGCGGGCATAAGGAGCGAGGGTATGAGAGAAAATAATAAGGTAAATCGACGCGCTCTTTTTTCCGGGGCTTCGGCTCAGTCAACCTATGCCGCGCTTCCGCTGCTGGAGACAGTCGATGTATTGATTGTGGGCGGCGGACCGGCGGGCATTGGCGCGGCGTTGGCCGCGAAACAACAAGGAGCCAGTTGCCTGCTGGTGGAGAGCTTTTCATTTTTCGGCGGTTCAGCGGTTTGGGGGATGGGGCGGCCGTTGGAGCAGATGCGGCCCGACGGGAAACCTCGCTCGGCTATTCATGAAATGGTTATCGAACAACTTATGGCACAGGGGGATCAGTCGGTCCGAATCGAAAATGACCGGTTGTATCCGCAGGTCCATTTTTTGAAGGCGGCATTGGCCGATGCGCTGGATGCCGCGAACTGCCCATATCTGGTTCATGTTCAGGCCGTGGATGCCTGCGTGCAGGGCTCGCGCGTCAGCGGGGTGGTGCTTGCCACGAAGCAGGGATTGATGCGTGTGGATGCCAAGGTCGTCGTCGACTGCACCGGCGAGGCCAGTGTGGCCTGTTTTGCGGGAGCGAAAATGCAGGAGGCTCCGGACGCAGTGCCTATGAACCTGGGAGCGGCCTATGTTGATCTTGATTTAGCTGCCGTGAAAGAGGGCGATGTGGCGGAAGCCATCGATCAGGCGTGGGAAAAGAATCCTTTGCTTCCTGAGACGGTGACTGGACTGAAACAGGTTGCCAACGGGACGTTCGCTTATATGGAGCATGACGGTGTCAGCAACTTTGATTCGCTGGATCCAAAACAGCGTTCAGAAGCGGAGTGCCGGAGCCGTCGGCAGATCGTGCAGATGGAACGTGCAATGCGCGCCTCTTCTGCTGAAGCGTTGCAGGATATCGATATCTGCGAAGGCGCTCCCCAGCTCAGCGTTTCAATGCCCCGCCGTTTGAAAGGGTTGTATACGCTGACTCCAAAGGATGTCAGCGGGCATACAATGTTTTCTGATACGGTCGCGGTGCGCTTTGATGTTTCGGGCCGTTGCGGAATTCCTTTCCGGACGATGCTTCCGGAGCTGGATGGACTCATCGTTGCTGGCGCCGGAATCAGTGCCGCAAACGATGCGGTATCAATGGCGGCGGGGAACTGTATCGCGACCGGCCATGCCGCTGGATTGGCCGCAGCGCTGTCGGCGAAAAAAGGAATCATGCCGCGCAAGCTGCATGTTGCCGAGGTTCAGGATGCCCTCCGTAAGGATGGGGTGGATTTGAACGTGTAGGTGGGCGTACCACTGAGTCGCTATTCGAAAGTAATAAGGGAGTTCCAATATGAAATTTAAGCTAAGTGCAGTCGCCCTTTTTGTTGCTTGTTGTCAGCTGTCGGCGGAAGAGGGATTTAAGCCGCTTTTTAACGGGGAAGATCTGACTGGTTGGCGGTCGGTTCGGGAACAGAATGTTCCAGGTTCCGGAGCATTCATTGTTGATGAGAGCGAGGGTGCCATTCGTGTTTATGCAGGAGAAGAGGCGGGGTCTACGCAGGATACCGATTGTCTGTATACGGAGAGCGAGTACAGCAACTATATTTTGAAGCTCGAATATAAATGGTTGGACAACCGGTTCGCCCCGCGAGTCAGCCATGATCGGGATGCCGGCCTTCTGTTTCATGTGCACGGAGATCTGACTAAAATATGGCCGAAGTGTTTGGAAATGCAGTTGGGCGAGTCGGATACCGGTCAGGTGAAAGATCGTTATGCAACCGGCGACTTATGGGTGATTGGCAAAGATGTATTCGTATGGAATGAGCGTAAGGGCGAATTTTATGTGCCGGGTTCTGAACTTGTTCCGGTCGGGAAAGGTCAGGGCTACGACAAATCTTACATTACTGCGGGTAACGAAAATCCCCACGGTGAATGGAACGAGATTACGCTGACGGTCCGCGGCGGAAAGGAAGCAATTTTCGAGCTGAACGGAAAAGAAGTTAACCGCATTGAAGCTATGACCCATGAGGTGGACGGGAAAAGCGTTCCTTTAGCAAAAGGGCGCATTGGCCTTCAGGCGGAATATGCCGAATTGATGTATCGGAATATTCGCATCGAAGAACTTCCTCTGGAATCCGGATCGCTCAACGGACCGGTATGGAAGCCGGATGTGAGCTCTGAATTCGAAGTGGGAAATCAGATCCGGGCCTGGACGATTCAGGATGAGGGCATGGATGCCATTCTGGATAATATGCAACAGATGTGCGGGATCAACAGTCTGTATATGGTGGTGATCATGCACGAGGAACACCGGCCCTATCAGGCCCCTCAGTTTCCGCATAATCCCGCCCGCGACACCTGGGAAGCCGAGGATGCCCGGGTGACCTTTTTTCCGGACATGGAGCGCTATGGCAAAATGAAGCCGCTCCTGTCGGATGTGGACTGGATTCGGGAAACGGACTGGCTGCAGATTATGGTGGATGCCTGCCGCGCCCGGAATATGGCAGTCGGTGCAGAGGTTTCCCATTTCCCGATCCCGAAGTCGGTCATAAAAAGTCGGCCCGATTGGCAGCAGAAGAAAATCGATGGAACGAGCTGGAGCGATATCCGTTTTTGTCCGAACAATCCGGAGGTTAGGGAATACATCACGGCCCTGTTTGGCGATCTGGCCGCGAATTATGATTTGGATTATATCCAGACCTGCCAGCATATCTTTTTCCGGAACACCGACGTCGATAAAGATGGAACCTGCTTTTGCGAGCACTGCATCGCGGCAGCTAAAAAAACCGGGTTTGACCTCGAAGCCGCGATTCCAAAACTGAAGGCCGATCCAAACTGCCAGCCGGAACGGGACAATTGGCTGAACTTCCGGGCAGATTCAACGACCGATTTTTACCGCATGATTTCCGAAGAAATTGCACGCGTGAAAATGAATCCGAATTGTCATCTTCGGTATAACGACACCTATCCGTATCGCGGCTGGGTGCTCGAAGATGTAGGGATGCATCTGGACAAAGTATCGCCTTATCTGGGCTCGCTGGTTCATCAGGATCATGAGGAGCAGAAAGGAAAACCCAACGAAACTTTTGAACGACGCATTGCCTGGCTCACAAAAAGCCGAAGTCTGATCGGACCGGACCTGCCGCTGATCTGCGGCATCGCACCGCGCATCAAAGCCACGCCGGAGCTCGTCAAAGCAGGGATTAAAGTGGCGCTGGAACATCCGGCGGATATCAACGGGCTCGCCTTCAAGCACTACGACGGAGCCTCATTCGGTCTGATGCGTGCATTCAAGCAGGGCATGATTGAAGCCGGCGTGCAGGGACTGCCGCCCATTCTGGGTATTGAAGTTGAAGAAATGAAGCTCGATGGCTTCGAGCGCATCGATGATTATGTGGAAGAGTGGGGGGTCGCAACGAGCAGCAAGGGAACGGCATCAACCACGTTTGAGCTTCCATCCGGAACCTACGATATCCGCATCACCTATTTTGATGAGGAAAAGGGCCAGAGTCCGGTGACGCTCTTTGTGAATGACCAAGAGACGGTCCGCTTTGAGCTGGATGAAGATGTCGGCTGCTGGCGCTGGCGTCGCTTTGAAAATATTCAGGTGAATCAAGGCGATATCATAAAACTGACGGCCGAGTCCGATACCGGAGAAACGGTGCGTCTCGACTTCGTTGAATTCATTCCTTCGGAATAAACGCCCCCGTTCTAATCTCTGGAAATAAACCGCGTGGTGTCGGCTCTGCGAGCCGATGTTACCGGTTTTTTTTATGCAGAATGATTTTATGCAAAATGAGGATCGGACCGTGTGTATTGAGACGGCCAGCATTTTGCATTAAATAATTTTTCCTCCTTTCCCGCCCGCTGTCCCCAGGAGCATCCTGTTCCAATCCTTGGAAAAAGGAGATGATTGTTTTCCAAGGGTTGGAGTTTTTGTGTAAAACGTTTCCAATCATTGGAAAATTGAGCAGCCCCTCGACAGGGGGCTGACGACATCTGGGAGAATGCTGAAATGAACAAAATTTTATGGGGATTGGGCTGCTGCCTTTTAATGGAAATCATGGCCCGCGGAGCGGAACCGCTCATCTTGGATATGGTGCATCATAATCCGGGGGAAGCGCCGTATGACAGCGCCTATGTTGATCCGGCCGTCATCAAAGAGATGGGCTATAACGGGAAGGTTTACTTTCTGTTTGAATCACCTTCACTGGCTATTAACTGGGAATCGGTCGATCCGGATATTCTGCCGAAAGGCTCTGCGGACCGGCAATGGGTGGATGCCAAGGCCGCGCAGATTAAAACGATGCAGGCCGAGTGCAAAGAAGCCGGACTCTCAGTTTGGGCGCAGTCCGACCTGATGCTCTTTCCAAAACGGCTGATCGAAAAATACAGCATCGAAGAAACTTTCGGCGATCCGCAGAACCCCCAAACGGAAAAGCTGCTTCGCGCCCAGATTAATGAAATGTTTGACCAGTTTCCGGATCTGGACGGGCTGGTGGTTCGTATTGGCGAAACCTATCTGCACGATGCGCCGTATCATCAAGGGGCGATCAAGGGTAAACAAAATGCCGAAACAACCATTATTCCGCTCATGAATATTCTGCGCGAAGAGATCTGTGTGAAGCGCGACAAGCAGTTGATCTTTCGCACGTGGCGATCGTTTGATGATAAGCTGGACGCCTATATGGCCGTCAGCGATGCGGTGGAACCTCATGCGAACCTCGTCATCAGCATCAAACATTGTGAAGGGGATTTTCATCGGGGCAATCCTTTCAGCAAAGTGATCGGGCAGGGGCGCCATCGCCAGATTATTGAAGTGCAGTGCGCACGCGAATATGAAGGGAAGGGGGCCTATCCGAACTATGTCATCAACGGAGTCATCGAAGGCTTCGAAGAGCATGCCCGCATGCCGGCGGAGCAGATCAACAGTCTTCGTGAATTTACCGAAAAGACGCCGGAGCTCTATGCCGGCATCTGGACCTGGACGCGGGGCGGCGGCTGGGGCGGTCCGTACATTAACAACGAAATGTGGTGCGATCTGAATGCCTGGGTCGTGGCGCAATGGGCCGGCGATCCGTCTCAAAGCGAAGCGGAAATCTTCAACCGCTACGCCACCGAACGGCTGAAGCTGAACGGTGACGATGTTGCGAAATTCCGTAAACTCTGCCTGCTGTCGGCGGATGCGGTGATTCGCGGACGCAACACGACCTTCGGGGACATGAATCCATGGTGGACGCGTGATCAGGGAATCAGCTTCCCGAAACCGAATGAAGATCCAGAAAAACAGACGCGCAGTCTGCAGCAGAAGGATGAGTCGGTGGCGATGTGGAATGAAATCGTAGAGTTGGCCGAATCTATTCAGTGGGCTGACGACCAAACCCGAGCGCATGCCGTCAGTTCTGCGATCTACGGTCGTGATCTGTATGAAATTTACCGGAGTCTGGTTTATCTGTCGGATGCGGAAGCCAACAACGATCCGGAAGGCATTAAAAAATGGATCAAGGCCTATGACGAGGCCTGGGCGGTGTACAACAAACTGCCGGAGCAATACCCGTTGGTCTCCACCCTGTATACGCAGGAGTATGAACGACACATCAAGACCCCCGCCGATCAATATGTAAACCAGCTACGGAGTAAGTGATGATGACAAACCAAATAAACCCAATTCTCCGCTACCTTTTGTGTATTTCGTGGTTAACCGGCATTGCTTTTGCGGCACCGACGCAGCTGGTGGATGAAACTCCGGTTTCCATGGTTCAAGTGGAGGATGGAACCTATCTGGTCGATTTCGGGCGCGTGGCCTTCGGTAATCTCAGGCTGGTTTCTCCGAATGACGCGACGGTTACGGTTCATTTCGGTGAAGCCTTCAAGGATGGCCGGATAGATCGCAAGCCGCCGGGAACGGTTCGGTATAAAGCCGCCGAAACCGTATTGGAAAAAGGCCGGCCGGCCGTCGCAGCTCCTGAAAAGGATCGGCGGAATACCAATTACGATCATAAGCCGCCAGCGATTCGTCTTCCCGAGGAGTGGGGCGTCATTCTGCCTTTCCGTTGGGTGGAGATCGAGGGGTGGAACGGTGAGCTGAAGCCGGAGCAGGTGGTGCGGCAATCGGCGTATGCATCGACGTGGGACGACGAAGCGGCCTCTTTCCAATGTTCCGATGAAATGCTGAATCAAATCTGGGAGCTCTGCCGCTATTCCATTAAAGCGACCACCTTTGCCGGGGTTTATGTGGATGGCGACCGCGAGCGCATTCCGTATGAAGCCGACTCTTACCTGAATCAGCTGAGCCATTATTATTCGGATACCGATAAGCAGATGGCCCGCGATACGATCGATTATTTAATGGTCTACAGAACCTGGCCGAGCGAGTGGCCGCCGCATATGGTCTTTATGATCCATGCCGACTGGATGCACACCGGCGAGACCGTCATGGTGGAAAAACACTATGAAGCGCTGAAGTCAAAAATCCTGACTGAACGTAAGGGCGATGACGGGTTGATCGCCACCAATGCCAAGCAGATTAAAAAAGGTGACATTGTCGACTGGCCCAAAGACGAGCGCGACGGCTATGTTTTCACTTCCCGTAACACGGTGGTCAATGCATTCCATCTGCGGGCGCTTGAACTAATGGCCGAGCTGGCCCGTGCTCTGGGTAAAGACGATGAAGCCCAAGCATTTGATGCGGACTATCGCGAAAGCCTTGCTACTTTTCAGTCCGCCTTCTTTGATATGGATGAAGGGCTTTATAAAGATGGCGTGGAGACTGAGCACCACTCGCTGCACGCCAATCTGTTTCCGTTGGCCTTCGGGTTGGTGCCGGAAGAGTCGCGCGCAGGCATGGCTGAATGGCTGGCCAATCGCGGCATGCAGTGCTCGGTCTATGCGGCGCAGTATTTGATGGAAGGGCTTTTTGAAAATGGCGAGGCAGAACAGGCGGTCGAGCTCATGACTGCACCGAATGATCGCAGCTGGCGGCATATGGTCGAAAGCGGAACGACAATCACCTGGGAAGCGTGGGACCAGAAGTATAAACCGAATCAGGATTGGAACCATGCCTGGGGCGCCGCGCCGGCCAATTTGCTGCCGCGCTATATTCTCGGCGTCGAGCCGTTTTCTGCCGGATGGGAGACCGTTCGCATTCGCCCGCATCTCGGGGGGCTGACGTCGGCAGAAGGGCAGGTGCCGACTCCGCGCGGACCGATCTTTGTCGGCTGGAATCTCTCCGAGTCGTTCTCACTTTTATTGACAGTGCCCAAAGGAATGAAGGCGCGCGTGGAACTTCCAATGCTTGGAACTGCTTCGACGGTTACCTGTGATGGGGCCGCAATTCCGGCGCAAGCTGTCGGGGCGCGCTGGGTGGTGGAACTGGATGGGCCTACTTCTGTCTTATTTACGGTTGAAACGAAAAAGGTTAATTAGAAATGAAAAAACGATCTGTAGCTTTGGCGATGCTGATTCCCTTTATGGCGTTGGCTGATCGCCCCAATGTAGTGCTGATTCTGGCGGATGATTTGGGGTATGGGGATCTGGGTTGCTACGGCGGTGATATCCCGACGCCTAATCTGGACCGGATGGCGAAAGAAGGGTTGGTGCTTACCGACTTTCATTCCAACGGTACCGTCTGCAGCCCGAGCCGGGCGGCGCTGATGTCCGGCAAATACCAGCAGCAGGTTGGCGTCGACGGCGTGGTGACGGCGGACCCGGCGATGGCGGCCTATCAGTTTGGGATTGATCCGGAGAAAAAGGACACGCTGCCGGCGGTGATGAGCGGTGCCGGCTATAAGACAGCACTCTTTGGTAAATGGCACATCGGTTATCTCGAACAATTTCATCCGATGAATTATGGCTTCGACCGCTACGTCGGCTACCTCAGCGGTAATATTGATTATCATTCGCACTACGACCGCATGGAAACGTTCGACTGGTGGCATGACCGGGAATTAACCAAAGAAGAAGGATACTCGACGCATCTCATCACCCGTCATGCGGTGGACTATATTAAGCAGCATAAAGACGAACCGTTTTTTGTGTATGTGGCGCACGAAGCGGTGCATACCCCGGTGCAGGGGCCGACGGATGCCATTCAGCGCGGACCCGATAAAGTGAAGGGCGAGCGGCGGGATTCAAAAGTAGTTTTCCGCGACATGCTCACCGAGCTGGACAAGAGCGTCGGCGAAATTCTGCAGGCCGTTCAGGAAAACGGTCTGGCGGAAAAAACGCTGGTTATTTTTTCGTCCGACAACGGGCCGATGCAACTGGCATCGCCGGGCCCGCTGCGCGGAAAAAAAGGCTCCATCTATGAAGGAGGGCACCGCGTGCCCGGTATCTTCTGGTGGCCGGGCACCATCGCGCCGGGCACAGAGAGTACTCAGACGGCTGCCCTGTTCGACCTGTTTCCAACCTTTGTGGAGTTGGCCGGAATTGAGAGCGAGATTGATTTCGACGGCGTTTCCATTCAGGACCTGTTTGAGGGAGAAGCCCTGCCGGAGCGTAAACTGTTCTGGCGGCCGGGCGGACTCAGTCCCTATGAGCCGAGCCTGGAAAACGGCGAGGACGTTGCGAAAGCCATCCGCGACGGCAAATGGAAGCTCGTCGCCCAGCCGGGCTACGAACAGATTGAGTTGTTCGATCTCGAATGTGACGTGGCGGAAAAGCATAATCTGGCATCAAAGTTCCCGGAGCGGACGGAGCAAATGAAAGCGCAGCTCCTGGCCTGGGAGCAGCAGATGCTCTCCTGTCTGCCGTATGAAACGAAGCCGCCGAAATAGAAATAAGATCCGCCGTTTTCGGGAAATTCAGCAATAAATACCTATTTCAGGCGATACCATCCTGACACGGCGTGCGCTATTATGTTTGGTTAAAGTACTTTACAGGAGGACTGATGGCTTCGGGGAAGAAGGAAAAAGGGTATATGGCCAGGCATGCAAAATCGAGCGCGATGCTGGTGAGTCTGGGGCTTCATGCTGTATTGATTGTTGTGGCACTTTCATTTGTTGCGGTGACGGTTTACACGAAAGAAGATCAGGTTTTTGAAGCCAAGCCCGTAAACAGGCCCAAGATGCAGCGTAAAAAACTGCAGGTGCCTGTAGAAATAAAAAAGAAAAAGACGCAGAAGCCTAAGCTTCGTAAACGGATCGTCGTAAAACAAACGCCTAAGGTGCCGGATATTAAAATGCCCGAAATCACCGGGGTGAAGGGAGGCTTGGCCGGAGGATATGGCGATGGCGGCGGTTCCGGTATCGGCTTTTCCATGCCGGAGATCGACTTTTTCGGAGCGAAGGGTAAAGGGGAAAAGGTGGTCTTTATTGTCCATTTCGGGCCGGCGACGATCGGAAAAAACCCTTACCAACGCATGACCGGATACACCATCCGTAAACGTCTTGAGGATTTGATCAACGAGCTGCCGGAAGTTGCCTTGTTTAATGTCGCTGCATACTGGATGCACGACACGTGGGCGTTGAGCCCGAAAATGCTGCAGGCTACACCAGGAAACAAAAAGCAGGTGATGGACTGGATGGCACCGGTTAACCCGCTGGAAGGAAAATATCCGCACTGTTTTGTAAAGGCGAATAATAAGGCTAACTGGCTGAAACCAAGCTATCCAAATAAGGTAACCAAAGGACTGCCTTCCTGGGCGCCGAAATGGGTTTATTCGTATGAGGTGCCGGGGGGAATCAACAGCAAATATCTGGGCCAGGGCAAAAAGTTTGTGCATTGGAACCGGGGGGTGACCTGGGCGCTTCAGACGCAGAAACCGGATACAATCTTTGTTCTTACCACTAATTATATTGATGCCTGGGGTGGCGGGGGCAAAGGGAATCCCGAAAAGCTTTGTGATGCGTACCGGGAAATGATCCGTGAAGTTTACGGCCCGGATAAAAACCGTTGGCCGACGCTGAATGTGGTTGTGCTGGAACACGGAAATCTGAATCCGAATATCGTTCTCAATAACCAGTTCGGTCCGGTCATGAAAGCCTTCCGCGGTGATGGATCCACGATCACCGACATATCAAAGTATATGACCGACGAAGAGCGCACCATGTATAAAAATTACAGGAGTCAATACCAGTAGATCTGAATTGAAGATCTTCGGCGGTTTTCTGAAGAAGAAAATGCGATGGCTAAGGGGTACTGTTCTGGTTTGTTTTTTCAATGGTAAGGGTGAACCCGGTTCCCGAGCCGGGGACAGATTCAATTTTCAAGTCGGCCTGCAGCCAGTCTGCGCGTTGCTTAAGGGTGCGGAGGGTCTGCGGCTTTTTCAGCGTGGCCTCATCAATCCCCGCGCCGTTGTCGCGAATGCGCATAATCAGCATGTTGTTTTCCCGCCGGATTGAAATGTCGACATGGCTGCAGCCGGAATGCGTTTTTGCATTGTGGACGGCCTCTTTGTAGAAGAGCAGGACGCCTTTGCAGAACGAAGAATCGTTTTGCAGCAGCGCATTGGTGGAAGGATCCGCCTGAAAGGTGAACCCGGTTTTCCCGAGGAGGAGTCCGGCCAGCTCCTCCATATAGGCCAGAATATCCTGGGCGCGTCCGACTTCCGGGGCGGTGGTGCGGAGCACTTCCCGAAGGCCGAAGACGCTTTCGCGGGTGAGCCGGAAGATGGACTTGAGCCGTTTCTGCTCCGGCGCGGTGGTGATTTCCTCCTGCAGTTTTTCCACATGCAGGATGATGGCGCCTAGGTTGCTGCCGACGTCGTCATGCAGATCGCTGGCGATGCGTACCCGGGCTTGCCGCAGCTCCCGGTGCATCCGGATGCGGTTGCGTACCGTGAAATATATGGCGCTTCCAACCGCCACGATGAGCAGGGTGAGGCTGCCGTAGATGATTGTCTTTCCGATCTCCAGCAGTGTTTTTTTCTGGGCGTTGCGGAGGATCAGCTGCTCCTCCATCAGCTGTTGGCGCTCGGTGAGCTTTTCAATCCAGGTCCGCAGCGGCAGAACCTGTCCGGAATGCGTCAGCCCGTCGTTTGCGGAAACCAGCATCTGACTGAGTTTGTTCTCCTGCGTTTCATTGGTCGAGGTCCGGAGCTTTTTCCCCATAAACGTTTCTTCAAAGACCGAGGCGCGGGCCGCTTCCTCGCCCTTATACAATGCCGTGATTTCGCTGAAGGCAATGGCCGGCATGGCTTTCGGAATGGGTTGCGATGCCTCGTAGACGATCAGCCGCACCGACTGCGCCGGGGTTTCGGGAAAATAGGAAAAATGGGGATTCAGGCCCGGTTTGCGCATCGGAAAATATTTATAGGTGTCGTCGCTCTGCATAACGCGGCCTTGGGCGTCGAGCAGTTCGATGGAGAAGCGCACGGGAAAACTCTGTCCGTAGGAGTGTTCGACCGCCGGATCAACCCGTACCGCATCGATGGGAATTTCCTGCGGATAGATGCAGGTGAGGATGTAGGACCCGGGGATTACTTTATTGCCGAATCCTATTTTTTTAACAAACGTGTGGGTTTTTGAATGACTGTTCAGTTCCGGCAGCCCCAACGGGGTTTGGGCATCGACGAGAAATTCTCTTGCCAGCACATGATGGCCCTCCCGGCTGCCGCCACCCTTGCATTCCGCCCGGGGCGCCACGTTATCAGAACCGGCGAAGATGCAGATTTCCGCGAACCCGGCCGCATGCCATTTTTCATAGGGGTGCTGCGGCAGGTCCGTGCAGCGCAGAGTCAGCCTGCGGGTGACCACCGGTTTGAATTCAATCAGCTTCGGGTGTGACTGGGCGATGAAGGGGCGGTCGGTGCTCTGGCCGATGACTTTGACCTGATTATCGACGATTGCGCTGATGGTGATGGAGCCCGGCCAATAGAGATTTTCAGCGTAGATTTCATCCATGTAGAGTCGGAGGGGAAACAGGGCAACTGCATCGATTTCAACGGGCTCGTCCCAGATGAATGTCAAAGAGACCTCATCGGAGGAGGAGTCGAACTCGTGGGAAAGATAACCGCCGGTGCCGGTCGGTTCCCGCAGGTAGGGCTGGGGCAGGGCTTTAAGCTGCTCTTCAATCGCCAGAAGCCGGGCTTCGTTTTTCCGGTATTCTTTGAGAAACAGGCGGGCAATTTTTTCTTCGAGCGTGATTGTTGGTGTGGAAGCCGCCTGCGTGTCGGACCATGAAGGTACATGCTGTGAAGGTGTGATGGGTGTAACGCGTCCTCCGGCACCCGGGACGTCGAACGTTATGCCGGTGAGGCTGGCACCCTGAGTTGCCAGGCGCTGTGCTCCTGAAATGGAGAAGGTGGCGTTGGTTGCGCCGTTCAGGCCGATGTCGAAAAAGACAAAATTAGCAAAACCGTTTTTATTGTTTTCCAAACCGGTCACGGTCGCGGTTTCTGTGCCGGAGCTCAGGGTATAACCGGTCGGATCCCACCGGCCGTCCGCCTGATTCTGCGTTCCGCCCACCAGGCCCACTCGAAATTGCTGCGGGGCTTCCGGCGAAACCGTGAATGTGAGAATCTCGCGCAACGCACCGGTTCCTCCGCTGGTCGTTACGGCGCTTCCCACAGTACTGCGGTCGCGGACCGCCGCGCTGACGGCGACCGTGGGATCATCCATAGGCCCCTGAGCGTGAACCGCCTGGGCCACACTCGAAAAATCGGCTCCGGCGGAAAAGGTGGCCCAGGGCAGGCCGGCCACATGCAGGGAAAAGGGCTGTTGGTTTTTCTCTCCATCCCCGCTGCCGAACATGAGCAGGCCGGCAGTTCCGTAGACATGATCTCCATCAATATCGAAGGTCTTTTTTACGCCGGTCGAACGGTACGCCGTTACTTCGTTTGTTGCGTTTCCCAGAATGTCATAGCCGGTTCCGTCCCCGACCACCGAAATTTGGATGCCGGCGTAAGCAGTACAGCTTATGAGCCCCGCGCTGATCATGGCACAATGGATTGTATGGATTCTCATGTCGCCTCGGTGCTGTTCACCCGGAAGCCCGCTTTGGTGCAGGTTGCATCAGATAATGCCCATCGAGGCGGCCTTGCTGATGGCCCCCGACACATTGTGTACCTGAAGCTTCTGGTAGATCGTGCGGATATGGGTGTTGATGGTGTGTTTACTGAGATAAAGCAGGTCCGCCGTTTCCTGTCGGCTTAATCCGAGAGCCAGCTGTTTCAATACCTGGGTTTCCCGTTCGGTAAGTTCCGTCTCGGGGGACGCCGGTTTGAACGTTGAAAAGGTGTCGAACACCATTTTAGCAATTTCCGAACTGAGCGGCGCGATACCGTGGCTGGCATCCTCAATCCCCTGTACAATCGCCTTCAGCCCATCCGATTTAATTAGATAACCTGATGCGCCGGCACCCAGAGCCTGGAAGACCCGGGCTTTATTGTCGAAAACGGTCAAAACCAGAATTTTAATTTCCGGGTTGGCTTTGCGGATCAGTGGAATTGCATCAAGCCCATCCATGCCCGGTAGACCTAGGTCCAGAATCAGTATTTCCGGAGGCACTGCTTCTCTCAGGAATTCAAAAGCATCTTCCGCATTCGAAAGAGTGGCGCAGATTTCAAAGCGTCCGGTCGATTCAAGGGTTTCACAGAGCGCCTCGCGAAAGTCAGCATGATCTTCGATAAGGCAGATGCGGATAGGTACTGAGGGTATTGGGGATTCAGTCATGATGGACTATTTAAAGGGTAATCGGTGTCCGGATGTCAAGAACCAGATGAAATGAACGGGCGTCCCTGCCCAGTTGCGGTGGAACGCTACATAGAGGAGGCATTTCCAATGGTTGTTTTTTTCCAATGCATGGAAAAAACGGTCCGAAAAAGGTTCTGCTCTTTCCTCCGCTTTGTGTAAATAAATTGGGTTGAATGACCGTACTTAAAGGTAAACACATCGGGCGCAGCTTTTTCGGTGACCAATGCCGTCGTCGTAGCTCCCCAAGTGTTCTGCAAGCTCGAGAAGAGCGAGTAACCGTTTGTCGGGAGGGCCGCGAGGCCCTCCATGGGGCGCGAGGCCCTCCATGGGGCGCGATCACGCCACTTAAAAAAACAACCGGAAAAAGCAGGTTTTCCACGACGGATAGTATCGAGTCATTCTGCAAAGTATGCAGTCAATCAATCTCCATACAGCTCAATGAAGTTGAAGTGCTTCAGTCTGAATCTTCCAGTGATTGGAAACAAATCATTATTGCCGACTGGAAAACATGGCATCGTGACGCGGAGATGATTTTTACTCCTGAAGGCATCGCTGGGTAAAGCCAGTGTCATTTCGCAAAAAGGCAAAAAAATGCTCAATATACCCTTTTCCGGCGATACCGCTCTTTTCTTTATTTTGATAGTTTCTATGAGTTAAATCGTGAAAAGGCATTGTACATAGGGGGGTGTCTTTTGTGGGAAACGAGAGAAATGGGAGAAGGTTAAATGAAACACGCATTTAAATTACTTGCCGGAATAGCTGCCGTTTTGGGAGTAGGCAGCGCTGTCGCTGATACCACTACTTTCCACACCGACTTCGATGAGGCAGACCTCGCATCAACCGGTTTGACGATTGATACACCAAGCACAGATGGGCCGGATAGCGGCACGATTTCCTTAAACACGGCCAACCATCAGCTCGATTTTACCGCATACGGCGCCAACATGTGGACGTTGCGTGAAGGAGCACCCATCGCATGGGTCGCCGCGCCGACGGTGGAGGCTGGCGAGACCTGGTTTGTGGAAACTCAGGTAAACATGATCAATGGCGAAGCCGGTAATGCTGCTCAGTATAAGCAAGCAGGAATCACATTCTATGACGGAACGCCCGGTGCAAATCCGGGGGATGAGGATGCCCCGTTTCTCGTACTGAACGACTGGAACAATTGGAACGTCAATGCCCAGGCATTTACTATTGGCGGTGGCCAGAATTCCGGTTCTCCCGACCTTGGGGAAGCAACGGGTGCTTTCCTTCGTATAGAAATCACCGAAGGAGCGGTAACGAACAGCTATAACTATTTCTACAAAATCAACGAGGGCGATGCGTGGACCCGCTTGACCGGATGGGCTGAAAATCAAACAAGTGTCGCTTCTAATTCCGTTGTCGGGCTGTTCTTGAAATCTCATAACAACAACACCACTGGCGCGGCCCAGTTTGACTACCTATCGGTTGGCCTGGTTATCAATGAAGGAGCGACCGTTGATTTCGATCCGTTGATGCTTTCGATGGACCTGGATGCTCCCGGCCCGATCGCTAACGGAACCATCACGGCGTCATATTCTGCCGGGACGGTCACCTCGAACGATATTGAAATTGTTTCTTTGACGGCGGATGCCGGATTCACTGCCGCTCCAGTCGCTGATCTGGGTACGGGAAATCCGACCGAGGATATCACGGTTACCTTTGATAATTCCGGTATTGGCCTTACAGACGGGGAGAGCACCAATTCCACACTGGAGATTGTCTGGACGGAACTCGGTTCCGGTGTGAGTAATACTTCCAGCATTCCTGTGGATGTAACCTTTGTCAACAAACCCAACAGCATTAAACTGACTCCGGCCTCGCTTTCGATGACCTTGAAATATCCGGATACGAGCATCAACGGTACGATGGTTGTTTCGTATACAGAGGGAACGATTCCCGCCGACATTGAAATTATTTCGATAACGTCGACGAATAGCGACTTCAGCGTTGATCAGGCCAGCTTTACCCTGAGTACGAATAGTACCAGCGAAGATGTGATGGTTACGTATGTTAATTCAGGCGCGCTGATGAACAATGGGGATACTGCGAATTCCACGGCGGTAGTCACATGGACTGTGGCGGGATCCGGTGTGACCAACACCGCCAATGTTACGCTGAGTGTTTCCTATTATAAACTCACCTATTCCACGACTGTGATTGCCGGGTTTGATTTTGATGCCAATACGGATGATGGGGTGCAGCGGTCTGCGATGCTTTTAGCAGAAAATGTAACTGCAAGCCTCTTTTCTGGTGGTGCTGGATTAAATAATCAAACGGTGGATGTTATTGGCGATAACAGCGGGGTAGATGCTTCCGGCGTTCCTTTCGGAACCTCGACCACTCCCGGTTATGAAGGAACCATGGGGATTAGTGTTGCCCAGGCAACCACGACAAACTTCGCCGATGCAGTCGCGGCGAACGATTACTATACGTTCACGGTCACACCCGACAGTGGGTTCGAAATCAACCTGACGGACATTTCCTTCAAGGCATCGAAGAGCTCCGTAGACTCAGTCGATGAGTATGCGGTAACAGACAGCCAGGGTAATCAGATCGGCAGTTCAGCGACCATCACCACGATGGGGCAGGTAACGGCCTATGAGGGTGTGATCATCGATCTGTCGGCCCCCGAGTTTCAGAATATTACGGAACCGACTGAATTCCGCATCTATGCCTGGGGTCGGGGAACGACTTCCACAGGCGGCACGCTGGCGATGCTGGATAAAGTCGTCCTGAAAGGCACGGTGGGGTCCGGTGCCGTCCCGTCATTCAGCGCGACCGTTTCCGACGGCTCGCTCATCATGTCATGGGAAACCAGCGCTCCTTTCAATGTATTGACTAACGTCGATCTCGTGCACGGGGAATGGGGCGTCTCGCAGTCGAATGTAACTTCGCCGGTTACCAATGCCGTCGGCAACGCGCCCCAGGTGTTTTACACGTTGGGCAAATAAACGTCCGGGCGCTGATAATGAATTAGGGGATGCCATCGGGGCATCCCCCAAATAAAACAAAGGAGATACAGATGATAAAAAACATATCGAAATCAGTGCTTGGCTTAATTGCCATTCTCGCGGCAAGCGGGGTGAGCGCTGAAACCATCACGTTTCACTCCGATTTCGACGAGGCAGATCTCGGATCGACCGGTTTGAATATAGACACGCCTAGCACCAGTGGGGCTGCCAGTGGTACGGTGAGCTTAAACACGGGGAACCAGCAACTCGATTTAACCGCAAACGCAGCGAATATGTGGACAACGCGTGAAGGAGCGCCCATCGCATGGGTTGCAGCACCGACGGTATCGGTTGGCGAAACCTGGTTTGTGGAAACCCAAGTGTTTATGATAGATAGCGAAGCAGGCGATCAGTCTGGTTACGATCAGGGAGGAATCACATTCTATGACGGAATCGCCGGCTCAAATCCTGGTAGCAATGCCGCTCCATTCCTTGTTCTGAACGACTGGAACAATTGGAACATCAATGCTCAGGATTTCACGATTGGCGGTAGTGGCAATAATTCCGTTTCTCCCAATCTAGGGACAGCTACCGGCGTTTTCCTGCGCACAGAAATCACCGAAGGAGGAGCAACCGATACCTATAATAGTTTCTATAAGGTCAATGAAGGCGACGAATGGATTCAGTTGACGGGATGGGCTGAAAATCACACGAGTGATGCCCCTAATTCCGCTGTTGGTCTGTTCGTGAAGTCGCATGGCAATAACCCGGATGGCGCTGCCCAGTTTGACTACCTGTCGGTTGGGGTTGTTCCTGAGCCTGCCACGTTTGGATTGTTTGCAATATGTGGCGGAGGGATTTTGTTTGCCCGCCGTCGGTTCATATAACCATGTGGTTTATGGATGATAGAAAAAGCCGCCCGGAACGGGCGGCTTTTTTACAAACGGGACTGGAGGGGCACGCGCCACGTGATCGGGCGCTGCTCCTTTGCCCTCCACTCGGTGGGAAATCTGTGAAAGGGAGAGAAAAGAGATAATATGAAATCAAAGGGAATCCTAAGCCTGTTATTCAGTTTCGGACTTTTGATCTGCACAGCGAATGCAGGAATTCAGATATCAGTCGTCGGCGATGGGGCCGGCTACGACATCCTGGGAACCGGGGCGGAGACTCACGAGTCTACGGCGTATCGCTCGACAGGGATACCGAAGAATTTTGACACTGATAATGATAATATTTACGGAAGTGCCGGTCTTTTTATGTTTGGTGACGGTGGGGCGGAGATTAACAAGCAACCCTTTTCTATGCATACAAAAGTAGGTGCATCCTGGGCATCGTTTTTCCCCGCGGATGATTTGAGGGGTGTTGCCCAGAGTTCTCTTCAGGGACCGATGGATGATCCTGCTCCCGCGATCAATGCTGTTGTCAGGGACTGGGGGTCTGTGGGAACTGCGGTAACAACATTCGGTGATTGTATTGGTGCATGGCGTAAAATTCTGACATTCAAGGTTTCGAGTGATGCGCCCCGTAAATTTCGTATTGGTTTGGTATCCGGAACCCAGAATCAGGAAGACGGTCGTTGGGATCCTGCGGGATTGCGCATTACGGCTGATGGTGGAAAAACGTATGCTACGGTGACGAAGTTGGAAAATAACGGGAACGGTAATCCCAACTGGGTCTTTTTTGATGTGGATCTGAACGGAGCAACCTCCGGCACCTTTACTATTGAAGGGGCTCAACGCTATGACATGAAGGAAATGGGAAAAATTAACAGTTATTATACGACCGGTGTCAGCCTGACCGGAGTCACATTTGATCCACTTGGAGAAGCCCGTTCTTTAGGACTGATCACGGCCTTGGTCTGGCCGGGTATTCCGAATATAGATGCGGGTCGGGGATAAACTCGGGAAAAGTAGAACGGGTGGAGGGGCACGCGCCGCGTGACCGGGCGCAGGGCCTGCACCTCCTGCTGAAGGGAACCATGTGAAAAACCTAAATCCAGTTCGGTGTGTTTTCTTTTGCGCGGGGTTCATAGCCTGTGTTGCGAATGGTGCCATCGATATCTCGGTGGTCGGAGACCTCTCCGGCTACGACGAAACCGGTGTGGTGTCGTATCGTTCAACGAGTGTTTTTAAAGGCTTCGATGCCGACGGCAACAACGAATACGGCACCGAAGGAACGTTTTTTTTCGGAACCGGCGCCTCCGCCGCCAACAACCAGTCCTTTTCGGTTCACTCGCAAAGCGGAGCCGACTGGGCAACCTTTGCGCAGGGCGCGCAGTTCGGCTCGGTCAGCGAGCAGACCAACTATGGCCCTTACGACAACCCGACGCTGAGCGGAAGCGATGTGGCCGACTGGACCATCTGCGGGATCGGCGTGGCGACGGGCGGCGGCGTCGGGCTGTGGGCCGAAGTGCTGACCTTTTCGATTGATTCATCCACACCGGAATCTTTTCGCGTCGGTGTGATGTCCGGCACGCAGGGAGATTCGATGGGAAAATGGGATCCGACGGGGCTGCGGCTTTCCGTTGACGGCGGAGCCGCCGCCGAAATCACCGGGCTGGAAAACACATCCGGCTCAACGCCCGGCTGGGTTTTCTTCGATGTGGATTTGAACGGCGTAACCAGCGGCACCTTTTCGCTGGAGGGGCAGAACCGTTTGGCAGGACAGGGAACTGCCATCAGCGGCGTGACGTTTGATCTCTTTTTTGAGGGGAACTATGCGCCTGTGGCGGCTGCACAGAGTGTAACCACGCTTCCGGATACACCGGTGGAGTTCACGCTGACCGGCAGCGATCCGGAAGGCAGAAATCTGGCCTATACGGTAGTTTCTCAGCCCGTCCACGGTTCGCTGGGTGGAACGGCTCCGGATTTGACCTACGCGCCGAACTCCGGGTTTGAAGGATCGGACAGCTTTACGTTCACCGTCAGTGACGGGCTTGATGACAGCGCCCCGGCCACCGTGTCGATTCTGGTGACGAGCAACCGGCCGAATTTCATCATTATTTTTACAGACGATCAGGGATACGGGGATCTGGGCTGCTTCGGCGGGACGAGTGTCAGCACGCCGCGCATCGACCGGATGGCGGAAGAGGGGGCCATGCTGACCAGTTTTTATGTGGCGGGCAACGTGTGCACGCCGTCGCGCGCGGCCCTGATGACGGGCTGTTATCCGAAGCGAATCGGACTGGCCTCCCGCGTTCTCCTCGCCGAGGATACCGTTGGGTTGAGTCTGGATGAAATCACGATTGCCGAGGTGCTGAAGGCGGCGGGCTATAAAACCGGAATGGTCGGTAAATGGCATTTGGGAGATCAGGCAAAATTCCTTCCTCCACGGCAGGGCTTTGATGAATATTCCGGCATTCCCTACAGCCACGATATTACGCCCTACCACGGTAATTCGAAATACGACTTCCCTCCACTGCCCTGGCTGGAAAGCGGGCAGGTGGTTGAGCTGGGGATCGATACGGATTATTTGACACAGCGGGTGACGTCACACGCCGTCGACTTTATTGAGAAAAACAAAGACGAGCCGTTTTTCCTGTATATTGCCCATCCGGCGCCGCATCGGCCCATCAGCGTTTCCGATGAGTACCTCGAAGGGGTTTCTCAGGACATTCTGGACGCTCTGGCCGCAGAAGAAGAGAATGATACGATTGACGCTGCCGCGCGCGATAATCTCTACTACCGGGCGATCAACGAGGTCGACTGGTCCGTCGGGGAAATTCTCGACACCCTGGAGAAGCAGGGCATCGACGCCAATACGCTGGTCATTTTCACTTCGGATAACGGTCCGTCCCCCGCGGCGCTTGGGTCGACCGGAGACCTGCGGGGCAGCAAAGGGGATACCTGGGAGGGCGGCATGCGCATGCCGACCGTCGTCCGCTGGCCGGGCGCGATTCCGGCCGGTATAGAGATCGACGAAATCCTGACGACGATGGATCTGCTGCCCACCTTTGCCGGGCTGGCCGGCGCGGCGGTTCCGACCGACCGCGTGATCGACGGGCTGGATATCTGGCCGGTTCTCGCGGAAGGCGCGGCCACTCCGCACGACGCCTTTTTCTATTACGATGTCAACACCCTGCAGGCGGTGCGTTCCGGACCGTGGAAGCTGCGCCTGGGCAAGCTGTATGACCTGGAGGCGGATATCGGCGAGAGCACGGATGTGGCGGCTTCGCATCCCGCCATCGTGACGCAGCTCCAGGGGTATATGACCGACTTAGCCGCGGATATTGCGGCGAACAGCCGCCCGGCGGGATCGGTGGAGACCGCCTATGCGCTGACGCTGGTCTCCAGCACGGTCGGCCTGGTCGGCGACGGCATCGGCTATGATGAAACCGGCGCGGCGGCGCAGGGCTTCCGCTCAACCCATGTGGTCAAAAGCTATGATGTCGGCGATGACGTCTACGGCAGGTCGGGAACTCTCTTTTTCGGCGATGGTACCACGCTCGGCGGCGGGCAGGCATTCAGCGTCAACATGAACGATCTTCCGGCATGGGTCACGAACTATGCGGCAGGTGCGGGCGTGGGGGCTTCGCCGGTCGGAGTCTTCGGCACCTATCCCAAAATCGACGACCCCAAACTGGAGCCGGAAAGCGATGTGGCCGATTTGGCCAATACGGGACACGTGGCCGCAGAAAACAGCGGGGCGGGAACCTGGTCCGAAGTGCTCAAGTTTACGGTCGGCCCGTTCTCTCCCGGCTTCCGGCTGGGCATCATGTCCGGGCACGAAGAAAGCGCCGATGGCGGATGGGATCCGACCGGGATTCGCGTGTCGGTGGCCGGCGGGGCGTCCGTAGCCGCCGAAGCAACGAATCTCGAAAACCTGACGAATACCGCCGGCATGGTCTTTTTTGATGTGACCACCACCGACGGAACGACCGCCGATACCTTTGCCATCGAGGCGCAGCAGCGGCTGGTGGATCGGGGCGTCGTGATCGCCGGCATCACCTTCGATATCCTTCCGCCCGACGGCGTGGAAGTCGCATTTGACAGTACATTCAACGTGGAGTGGGAGAGTCGTGTCGGACTGAACTACACGCTTGAAGGAAGTTCATCCCTCACGAATGGCGAGTGGGTTGCCGTCAGTGCTGAAGAGATGGCCGCAACCCCGCCAACCAACCGTTTTACCGGAACGGTAAATACGAACGGACACTATTTTTACAGGCTCCGGATTCACTACTAGGAAGGTCTTGCTGAATATGAAAAAGTTGACGCGAAAATATATCGGGCTGCTGGCCCTGCTGGTTGGAAGTTCCGCCCATGCAGGCAACGTCAGTTATGTCGGGGTATCCGGGGGGGAGTGGGCCACCGGTACGAACTGGAGCGGGGGGAGTTATCCCGCCAGCGGGGACATCGCTTTTCTCGACAGTACCGCCAACCTCAGTATTGAATCGCCGAACAATATCCAGGGCATTCGCATCGGTACCGGCGGCGAGGGCCGGCTTCAAATCGGCAGCCATGCCACACTGACGGCGACCACGAGTGCGTCCGTGACAAGCATCATCGGCGATGGAAGCGGGCATGCCGGGTACGTCCAGCAGGAGGGCGGAACCGTCACCATTAACCGGCTCTCCATCGGAAATAATTCTGCGATTGGAACCTATCACATTCACAGCGGCAGTCTGACCGTTCAGCGCGAGAGCGGCGGCAACTCCATCTTTCTCGCCACCAGTGGAACCGGCGAGGGCTCCTTCCGCATGACGAGCGGAAGTCTGAGCACCCGCGCTGGCGTCAAACTCGGCTCGGCCTCCGGCGGCACGGGGCGCTTTGAAGTGGTGGGGACCCATCCGGCCTCCATTGCCATCGGTTCGCTGGGCACGATTGTCGGCGGCTGGACGCAGAACGCGGGGTCCACCCTCAGCGTCCGCATCGATAAATCCGCGCAGGGCGTGACGCCGATCTTTATCGACGGCCTCGGCGTGCTCGGTTCCGGTGATGTCCTCTTTGAAAACGGAGCACTTCTTGATGTCGACTTCACCGCCGCCTTTCTGAACGGCGGCACCTTCACGGTGATGGAATGGGAGGGGGACGTCACCGACAACGGCTTGCAGTTTGCCTCTTCGGTCGATACCAACATTTGGAGTTTCACGGTCGATGCGGCCAACAAGCGCCTGACGGTCACCGCCGTCGGAAATCCCATAAGTCGTGATTTTGCACATCCTGGCCTGGCGCATAACAGGGCCGACCTCGAGCGCATGCGCGACATGGTCGCTGCAAAAATTGAGCCCTATTACTCCAGCTTTCTTGAGCTCGCCAGTCACTCCGGGGTTTCAGAGGATTATGTTCCGCCCTCGCTTTCCCTGACCGCAGAGGAACGCGAAACCGTAGGCGGATCGCTGGAAAATGAGGGTTGGCAGGCGTACCGCAATGCGCTGATGTGGGTGATTACCGGCGAAGAGCGCCACGCGGAACTCTGTGTTTCAATTTTCAATGCCTGGTCCGGCCTGAAAAAGAACAACGCGACGGTTCCGCTGAGCACGGCGCGGCACTGGCGGCTGATCGAAGCGGCTGAAATTATTCGCAGCACCTACGACGGGTGGGCCGAGGCGGACATCCAGGCCTTTAAAGACATGCTGGTCTATCCCGGTTATTCAAACACGACGGTGCCCACGGACGATATTGATAACGGAGATGTGACGCTGTACTGGCGGATCTATCAGGGGGATCCGGTCCGGCATGGGAACCAGGGCATCTTTTGTATGCGCATGCTGATGGCCATGGGGGCCTTCCTCGATAATGAAATCATGTACGACCGCGGCCTGCGTTATCTTCAGGGCGCACCCGCCCGTGCGGACGACGTTCCTTATCCGACCGGGGTTCCGATCATTTCAGGCCCCAATGCAACCTCCAACGAATACTTTGAGGAGTACTCCCGCAGCGGTGATGATGGAACTGTGGCTGATTACGGCTACAACGCGGTCATGCACAACTATATCTGGCCGAATGGACAGAACCAGGAAGCGTCCCGCGATCAGGGGCATGGGTATGCCGGGACAAGCGTTCTGGGAACGATTGCCGAAATCGCCTGGAATCAGGGGGATGATCTCTATGGGCATCTGGACAACCGTCTCCTCCTCGGGATGGAGTATTTGCACCGGTATAACCTCAGTTACGATGTGTCTTACCCGGATCAGCTCACGCCCTGGGATCCAAAGGTTGAAAACGGCGGATTCATTCAGCGGCATGATCGTTCGGGGCGCTGGTTCTCGCTGGCCATCAATCCGTATGTTGGAACCGATACGAACGATGTTTCCCGCTACGCTCGACTTGCGCCGGTTTTCGAATCCAATCTCGCGCACTATCGCGACCGGATCGGGTTGTCCGGCGATGACATTAAATGGCTGGAGCGCGGCTTCGATTATCTTACCGAGCAGATTGGCATCGAAGGGTGGAGCAGCCCCGGCGACCTGGCGATTCATGGCGGTCTGACCTACCGTCGCGTCAGCCCCGGCGATCCGATCGATGGATTTACCGGCGACGCGCCGGACTACGCCATGAATGTGCTGCCCATGACGATTGAAGCCGAACACTACGATTATTTTGCGCTCGATGGAGAAGGGCGGACCTATCACGACCTGTCCATCGGGAACAACGGGGCTTCTTACCGTTTGGTTGAGGATGTGGACCTCAGCGCCGCGTCGGGCGGCGGCTATGCCGTTTCGGATATCGAAGCCGGCGAATGGGTGACGTATACCGTATCGGTTCCAACCACTGGAAACTATGATATCAGCATTTGTTACGCCGCGATGGCTTCCGGCGGTACCCTTCAGTTCAGCGTGGGCGGCGAAGACGTCACCGGAGCGGTGAGCATTCCTTATGGCGCCCCGGATTCCACCGGCGCCTCCGACTGGAAAACGCTCTTTATTGCCCGCGATGTTCCGCTCACACAGGGCGTGCAGCCACTGCAGATCAACTTTGGCGGAACATCCAATGCATTCCTGCTCGATAGTTTTTCGGTCGAGCAGCTGGGCGAGGCGCTGGTGGTCTACAAGCACACGGCCGGTTCAACCCAACCGGATCTCGTGTCCGGCGGCGTCACTTCTTCGGCCGGTTTGGGCGGGAACCTCAGCGGCACGATCGCGACCAGCATTCACCAGCTCTCCGCCGCGTCAGCCAACAGCCTGCCGCTGTCGGTGTCCACGAATGACTTCTCTTACTATTTTTCCTACGACGTTATCTCCAACGGCCATACCAACGAGTTCCGGAATCTTTCGGTCGATGCGTATGCCAAGGATACCAACCGCCGCTATCAGCTCAGTTACAGGATTGATGGGGAACCGGAGATCTTCATAACCGGCGGCCCCGTCGAGCCGGGCGATCTGACGGATGCCGGCAACGCGGATGTGTATGATTTTCCGAACTTCACCACGGCGGCCGATGTGGAGTTCCGGGTCTATTGGCAGGGCGACGCTTCCGGCGGCAGCCAGGCCCGCGTCTATGTGGATGAGCTGCGCATCAACGACCTGGTGAATCCGGCCGCTGTTTCTCAAACGGTGTTTGCTCCCGTGAATACGCCGGTCAACGTGACCCTTTCGGGCAGCGACTTCCGCGGGGCCGACATCAGTTATACCGTGACCGCACCGCCGGCCAACGGCACGCTGACCGGAACCGCGCCGGACCTGGTCTACACCCCCGCGACGAACTATGCCGGGCTGGACACCTTCAGCTTTGTTGTCGACAACGGCACGCTCACCAGTGCTGCGGCCTTCGTCTCGATCCATGTTGAAGATCCCCTCGTGCTCTATGAACATACCGCGGGCTCAACCCAGCCGGACCTCGTGCCCGATGGCGTCAGCTCATCGGCGGGCCTCGGCGGAAGCCTCAACGGTACCGCCATCACAACGGTCGACCAGCTGTCTGTTGCGGCTGCCAACAACCTTCCGCTGTCGGTCGAGACGAGTGACTTCAGTTATTATTTTTCCTACGAAGTCGCCGCCAACGGCAAGACCCTCGAATATGAATATATTTCCCTCGATGCCTACGCGAAGGGCAATGATCGGCTTTATCAGCTGAGTTATATTATTGATGGCGAACCCGAGGTCTTTATCTCCGGCGGTTCCGTTGCGGCGGGGGATGCCACGACCGATGTCGGGAACGTTGATGACTATGATTTTCCGGACTTCAGCACCGATTCCGATGTTGAGTTCCGCGTCTATTGGCAGGGCGACGCGGCCGACGGATATAACGCGCGGGTCTATGTGGACGAGCTTCGCATCTTCGGCTCTTTGTCCGCTTATGCCGTTTGGGCCTCCGGCCACGGCCTGAGCGGCGAAGCCGCGCTGCGCACGGCCGATGGAGAGAACGGCGGTATCGGCGACGGCTACGACAACCTGGCGGAATTTGCGCTGGGCATGGATCCGACCGTTGCGGACGCCGGTTCCAGGGATTGGATAAATGCCGGAACCGACGGCGGATCCTACTGGTTCGACTTCGTCCATTACCGGCGCACCGATTATGACGAGCAAGGGTTGAGCTATCTGCTGATCGATTCCACCAATCTGATCGATTCGGTGACCCACACCAATGCGCAGGATCAAATCCTCATCGGGCCCTCGGTCGATGGCTATGAGCCCGTCACCAATCGTTACAAGGTCAGTGATCAGACCAAGTTTATCCGGCTCGAAATTCAGCAGGATTAGAGCAGGGAAAAAGACACGAAAGAGCAAGAATAGATTTTATTGAAGGGATTAAAATGGAAATGAGACGAATAAAGATTGTGTTTGGATGTGCAGGGCTTCTGGTTAGCTCGACGAGTGCGGCCATAACTATTTCATTGGTCGATGATGGCTCCGGCTACGATGAGGCGTCGATGTCGGGCTTCCGTTCGACGGGGATTGTGAAGAGTTTCGATATCGATGGCGACGATATTTATGGAACGGCGGGCACGTTCTTTTTTGGGCAGGGTGGGGATGCCAATGTAAACTCGCAGCCTTTTAGTCGTCATACGGATGACCTTCCTGACTGGGTAACCGGCGTTGCTGCCGGGGCCGATTTTGGATCCGTGGCGGAATACAGCACGTATTCATCAATCGATGATCCAACGCTGACGCCCACAACGGATGTGGACGACTGGTCCCGATCTGCGGTCGGTGTTTCCACGCTGGGCGGTGTGGGCACCTGGTCGGAAATTATGACCTTTACGCTCGATGGCACAGCGCCATCGGCTTTTAGGATCGGCATCATGGCGGGGAATGAAGGAAATGCAGACGGACGGTGGGATCCAACGGGACTGCGGTTGTCGGTGGATGGGGGAACGGCCGTTGAGGTGACGGATCTGCCGATCGTGAACGACACCGTCGGTATGGTTTTTTTCAATATCATCACGGATGGATCAGCCAGCACCTTTTCAATTGAGGGGCAGCAGCGCAAATCCGGTCAGGGACCGAGCATGGCAGGGCTGACTTTTGATGTGAGTCCGGATGGCGTTTTTCCCGCGGTGCCGGAGATTGAATATTTTATTCTCGCTCATACAGAAACGGAACGGCTGGGGAAAGCGGCCTGGGCGGTCTCGAATGCAACATCGGTGAGTATGCTCGATGCATCCGACCAGCCGGTCGCCGGGGTTTCCGGGCTGCGGGGCACGGCCGATATTATCTATGTGCCCGGAGATCACTTTACGTTGGTGGCGGACAGTAACGGCGTGCAACGAATACAAACCATAAGCATTCCAACGGAGCCCCCATTGGGAGAGGTTACCTTCACGTTCGACGATTGCACCGTTGACTCGGCTCCCGGAAGCGGTGTCGGGCGTCGCGACCCGAGCGATGTGATCAAGGTCGGGGACACCTGGCACGTCTGGTACAGCCGGATGACCAACGATGTAACCACCGGATACGATGCTTCCGTATGGCATGCCACGTCTACCAACAGCGGTTATGACTGGGTTGAGCAGAGCGAAGCGGTGGCGCGGGGGAGTGTGGGAGCATTTGACGAATTGAGTACCTTTACGCCAAATATCCTGTTCCATGACGGAACCTACTATCTCTATTACACGGGGATCGGGGAGGATTCGCTTTCGAAAATCGGCGTTGCATCTTCTTCGAGTCCCTACGGCCCGTGGGTTAAATATTCCGGAAATCCGATTCTGACGGACACGGATGATTCCGCCAAGTTTGATAGCTTATTGGTCGATGATTCCTGCCTTGCGGTTCGCGGCGGCAAGGTCTGGCTCTACTACAAAGGCCGTGGGGACGGCATGAGTACCACACAAACCAAAATGGGCGTTGCGGTGGCCGACACGGGGCTGGGCCCCTTTGTGCGGCAGAACAATGGCGAGCCGGTGCAGCTCGGCGGCCACGAAGTTCAGATATGGGCCGATGAACACGAGGGCATCTATTCCATGGTGAACGGCGTCGGGCCGAGTGATCTGACCTACACGATCCAATATGCGCCTGATGGTCTCAACTTTTCAAAATACACGGACATTTCATCATCGGAGCCCAGTGCACCCGGCCTGTTTCGTTGGGAGCTGACTGATCCCTCGCTGGGGTGTCGACCGGACTGGGGCGTTTGGGGAACCCGTCAGCTGGGGCGTTATGAAATTGATTTTCCCGTTCCCGAGGTCACGTTCAGTTTTGATGCCGTCAGCGGAGTCGGTCCCGAGGCCGGTATCTATCGCCGCGACCCGAGTGATATTATCAAGGTCGGCGAAACGTGGCACGTCTGGTATTCAAAACCGGAAGGCGCCGCCAACGGTCCCGCGACCATTGGGCACGCGACCTCTACCAATGCGGGGCTCGATTGGGTCGAGCAGGCGGTGGCGATTACGCGCACCACAAACAGTTGGGATGGCGGCAGTGCATTTACGCCGAACATTCTGCTGCACGAGGGAACCTACTATCTCTATTACACCGGCGTGAACGACGAGTATTGGTCGACGAGCGGCTATGTAGAAGATCAGAAGTTTCGCATCGGGGTGGCCTCTTCGAGTAGTCCCTACGGGCCGTGGACGAAGTATGCCGGAAGCCCGATTTTGATCCCGTCTGCCGACCATACTAAATTCGACAGCTTCCGCGTCGATGATTCCTGTCTGACTGTGAAGGATGGTAAAATCTGGCTCTACCACAAAGGACGCCCGTGGGGACTCGGCGCAACGCAAACCAAAATGGGTGTGCTGATTGCCGACAATCCGCTGGGCCCGTTTGTGCGGCAGAACGATGGCGATCCGGTGCAGCTCGGCGGCCACGAAGTACAGATCTGGATGGACCGTTACGAAGGCATCTACTCGATGATTAGCAGTGTCGGTCCTGCCGAACTCACGCACACCATTCAGTATGCCGCCGATGGAATAAATTTCAGGTTTTATGCCGATATTTCAACAACCGATCCTGGCGCACCCGGCATGTATCGCACCGAACTGACCGATCCTGCAGCCGGCGAAATGCCGGAGTGGGGCATGTATGGCGTTTCCTCGCTCGCCCGGTTCGAGGTTAACTATAACAGTTCAGGGGTGCCGCGCATAAGACTGGATCCCGGTTCGATTCTGGAAGGAAACCGGATCGGTGATTCCGTTGGAGATCTGAGCGTTTCAGTTGGGTCAGGCTATGCATACGAACTGTTGCCGATTATCAACACCAACGATTTTCTGTTGGGGGAGGCGGAGGTCTCCGCCAACACCGTGTTCGATTCGTCGGTCACCAATCAGGTCGGCCTATTTGTCCGGGCATCTGGAGAATCAACCGTCGATGCCTATTTCGATGTCGATGTACTTGAAGCCTCCGGCATACAGAAATGGCGGCTGGATGAGTTTGGCGCCGACGTGCTGGCGCAGACCGAACTTGAATCCACCGTCTGGGGCGATGCCGCCAATCCGGATGGGGATGCATTTGCTAATGCGGATGAATATGCCGCCGATACCCTGCCGCAGGATTCCAATTCCGTGCTGCGGGTGGACTCCTTGGTCGTCAACGGATCAGCGTTGGATTTATCGTGGAGCGGCGGTGTGCAGGCCACGCAGTACATTGAGTCGTGCAGCGCACTGACGAGCAACTCGGTCTGGACGGTAGTGGCCACCAACCCGCCGCCGACCGCGGTTTCCAATGTTTGGAATATGGCGGTGGAAACCAATTCGGCCATGTTCCGTATAAAGGCGGAGCGTTAACCTAAGGTTTAAGGATTATGAAAAACCGTAGTTCTGCCCATTGGATCTGCACGTTGATTGCGCCCCTGTTGATGGGGGCGCAGTTCGCGACGTATGCGGCGGATAGCGTCGTGGTCTTTAATGAAGCCCACTATCACCCTGCCGGTGATCAAACGGCGATTGAATATCTTGAGCTGTATAATCAGCTGGCGGTGGACGTTGACCTTTCCAATTGGCGGATTGACGGGGACATCGATTTCGATTTTCCTGAAGGAACCGTCATCGGCGCTCGCGGTTATCTGGTGATTGCAAAAGATCCAGACGATCTGGAGGATGCTACCGGATATGGTGGGGCACTGGGACCCTGGAACCGGGATCTCTCCAATTCAGGCGACCCGATCTATCTCTATAACAACAACCGCTCCTTCCGTTCGAAAGCCGGCGGGACGGGATCGGTCGGAGAGGTAACTGCAGATCTTGAAGCCCGCCGGATCATGGATGAGCTCTACTATAAAGACACGGCTCCCTGGCCGATGGGGCCGGATGGATCCGGCTTCAGTCTGGCCAAGCGCGATCCAAATACGGGCACAGCACATCCGGAAAACTGGCGGGTCAGTACCCAACTGAACGGAACCCCGGGAAGCGCCAACATTTTTTCCGCATTGCCCGCAATCGCCTTTAATGAAATCGAAGGCACCAACGCCGCCTCCTTTCAGCTTGAACTCATCAATCATGGCCCTTCGTCCATTTCCCTTTCCGGATGGGTGATTGCATCATCCAATCCGCTGCATTCGGACTACACCTTTCCCGCCACCACGTTAACTTCGGGTGACTTCCTCGTTCTGGATGCCGCAACATTGGGGTTTACCCCCGAGGATAATAATCGACTGTTCCTCTACACGGCCGATAAAGAAAATCTCGTCGATACGGCACGCGCGGATAATCTTTTGATCGCAAGAAATCCGGAGGGCACAGGGGCGTGGGCGCATCCGGCTCAACCGACGTTCGGTGCAGCCAATATCTTTTCGATCAGCGATAGCATTGTCATTAATGAAATTTTTTATCATGCCTATCCGCAGCGCGCGGTCGATGGAGAGCCTCCCAGCTTCACCGATCTTCAGGTTTTAAACTATGATGCCATTTGGCGCTACAACTTGAGTGCCGGCACCCCCGGCCTTGCTGCCAATTGGGCAGCCGAAGCTCATCCCGTCGATAACATAGACTGGGCTGAGGGGCCCGGTTTGCTGGGATTCGAAAACACAACGTTGGGAGAACCGCTCCAGACCACAATTACAAAAACAAACCAGCAGATTACCTATTACTTTGAGACTGATTTTTCATACACCGACGAGGAGCCTATTACGGCCATGGTGATCCGCCACTACATCGATGACGGAGCCATCTTCTATCTGAACGGAACCGAAATCGGCCGCTTTAATATGGCAGAGGGAAACGTCGTTGCGGCGAATCTCGCAAGCGTCGGTGTTGGTAATGCCTCTTTAAATTCGTTCACCGTCAACAATCCAATGCTCCTGCAAGGTACGAATCGGCTATCTGTCGAAGTACATCAATACACCACGGGAAGCAGCGATATCGTCTGCGGCGCTCAAGTGACGCTTCGCCAATCCGATGGCACCGGTACCCCGGGCACCCCCTTTGTGGAACGGGATGAGGAATGGATCGAGCTTTATAACCGAAGAGAAGCGGCCGTTGACCTAACGGGATGGGAAATCAACGGCGGCATCGACTACAAGATGCCGGAGGGCACATCGCTTCCGGCGGGTGACTACCTCGTCATCGCAAAAGATGCGGCAGCGTTGGGGGTCAAACATCCGGGCGCAACCATCCTCGGCGACTATTCAAACCGGTTAGGCGATGGGGGGGATCAGTTGCGCATCGAAGATGCTGCAGGAAATATCGTCGATGAAGTCACCTATTATGATTCCGGCAAATGGCATGCGGCAGCGGATGGCGGCGGCTCCAGCCTTGAACTGCGCGATCCCGATGCCGACAACGCGCTGGCGGGTGCGTGGGCCCCGAGTGACGAATCCCTGCGCTCTGAATGGCAAACCTATACCTACGAAGGCGTGGCTGAAGAAGATGGCATTGGGTATGACGTCTACCATGAGTTTATTGTGGGTATGCTCGATGCGGGTGAATTCCTGCTCGATGATGTCAGTGTCGTTGAAGAGGGCAGTATTGAGTTTATTCAGAACGGCGATTTTGAAAGTGATGTAGTTGGAGCGACTGCCGAAAAATGGCGCGCCATTGGCACCCATGGTTCGCACGGTAAAACGGTCGTTGTAACCGATCCTTCCGATCCGGGGAATCAATGCCTGCACGTCGTATCAACCGGTCCGACTGAAAATAAACACAACAAACTGGAAACCACCTACGCCAACAGCGAAGAGGTGGTCGTTGGAAATACCTACCGAATCAGCTTCCGCGCTAAGTGGATAAGCGGAATGAATTTGGTAAACACCCGGCTCCATTTTAATTTTCTTCAGAAAACCTCCGCTCTTGAAGTGCCTGAAGTATGGGGCACACCGGGAACGGTCAATACGGTTGCTGAACCCAACATCGGCCCTGATCTCGAAAACCTGTCGCACAGCCCGGTGATGCCCGACGTCAATCAAGCGGTGACGGTTTCCATCCAGGCCTCCGATGCCGATGGGGTTGAACAGCTCACGCTCTTTTATTCTATCGACGATGGAAACTTTCAAAGTACCACGATGGCCGGGGGAGCAAACGGAACCTATTCCGGCATCATTCCCGGTCAGGCCGCCGGCACCTCGATCCGTTTTTATGTTCAGGGAGAAGACGCTCTGGGGGCGACCGGTTCGTTCCCTGCTGCCGGGTCACAAGGCGGCGCATTCTGTAAGGTGCAGGATGGGTTGGCCGACAGCTCCGGGCTTCGTCATAACTTCCGGATCATTATGTCGGAGGCCGATCGCACCTTCCTTTTCCTGGATACCAACCGAATGAGTAATGACCGGTTCCCTGTCACGGTCATCGAAGATGAAACGACGGTTTATTACGACGTCGGGTTGCGTCTGAAGGCCAGTGCACATGGTCGCTATAATGGGTATGGTTACAATATTCAGTTCCAGCCCGACCAGTTGTTCCGGGGCGTACACCACTCAATCAGTATCGAGAGCGGCAGCTCCAGAGAGTTGTTCGCGAAGGTTCTTATGAACCGTGCGGGAGGCGGCTATTGGTCTTTTTATGACGATGTCTCTTATGTGGTTGAACCGAATGGAACCCGCGGCGTTCGGCTGCTTTCCATGGCGCGCCATACCAAAACATTCTGGGATGGACTCTTTCCCGAGGCGGAACAGGGCGGCACGCTGTTTAATCTGGAGCTGCATTATGCCCCCAATGGAACCACCGGCGGTCCCGAAGATCTTAAAATCGGAAATCCCTATAACCATACCAACGGAGCCTACGACTTGCTGGATCGAGGCACTGGCAAAGAACCCTATCGCTGGGGCTTCCAAATCCGCAGCGCGCGCGACCGCGATGATTATTCACAACTCATCGCGCTCAATCAGGCCATGGAACTCAGCGGTACCGACCTCAAAGAAGCGTTGGATCCTCTGATCGATGTGGATCAATGGATGCGTACCTTTGCCATGATGTCGCTCAACGGAACCGACGATGTCTATAGCCGCATTTGGGAACACAACTTCCGCTTTTACGTGCGGCCGACGGATCAAAAGATCATTGTTCTGCAATGGGACCTCGACCGGACGTTCAGATACGGATCCAATGTGTCCATTATCCCGACAGACAACAACGTGGTTAAGCTTTTTTCCATCCCCGAGTATCGACGCGTTTTCGATGGTCATCTCAACGATTTGGTTCTATCCACCTTCAACAGTACCTATGCAACGCCGTGGGCGAGCCATCTGGGCACGGTTTCTGGTTGGAATGTAAACGCGTTGCTCAGCGCAATCGATAACCGCGCCACGCCCGCTCAAGCCTCGTTGCCGAGTATTTCTGCCTTTGAAATCACCACCAACAGCGGCAACGATTTCTCCGAGGAAGACAGCACCATCGACCTCAGCGGCATCGGCTGGGTTGATGTATTCTCCATCGTAGTCAACGGGGTGGAAACCCCGGTCTCATGGACCGGTTCCAAGGATTGGAAAATCACTGTTCCGATCGGAATGGGGGCCAACCTCTTAACGCTCACCGCGCTGGACAACCGGGGAACGATGGTTGGAAGCGATACCATTACCGTAACCAACACCAGTCCCATCGATCTTGCCCGCGCCGGCAATATTATGCTCAGCGAACTGCAGTATCACCCGCTTGATCCAACTGCCGCCGAATTGACTGCCGGATTCACGGATGCCGATGATTTTGAATTTGTGGAGCTCACCAGCACTGCCCATGCTGATATCGATCTGACGAATATTCGCTTCAGCAACGGCATCGACTTTATTTATCCCGCCGGAACCATGCTCGCGCCGGGCGAACGCATTGTCGCCGTAGCGAATCAGGCCGCCTTCCTGTTTCGATACGGAACCAACACCGCGACGATTGCAGGTGAATATTCCGGTAAGTTCAATAATGCAGGTGAGCGCGTGCGCCTTGATGCCGCCGACGGAACTGTCATCATCGACTTTGAGTATTCCGATGATTTTCCCTGGCCGGAAAGTACGGATGGCGATGGGTATAGCCTCATCTTCAGCGGCAGTGATCCATCGCAGCCTTTTGACTGGCGACCCAGCACAACGGCCGGAGGCAATCCCGGCACGACGGATGTCATTCCCTACAGCGGCGGCGATCTAAATGCCTACGCTCTTGCTGCAAAGCCGACCATCGAATTTGTAGCCGATGCCTTCATCCTCAACGTTCACCTTAACCTCGCCGCCGATGAGGCCGTTCTTCAATACAGCTTTTCCACCAATCTGTTTAACTGGACACCCTCCACCAATCTCGTCAGCCGTCAAAATCACGGAGATGGAACATCTTCGATCTCCATTCAATCCCCATATCCGATCAGTACCCAGCCAAAGCAATATGGAAATGCAACCATTCATCTGCGCTAGACGCCAGAAGCAGGTTCCAATGTTTGGAACATGCCGCCGCCGTTTCGCATAAAAGCAGCACGTTAATTTATAAAAAACGGCGGTCTCCCTTTTAGGGAGCGGCTGTTCTCCGCCGCGGGGTTTACTCCTCTTTTCCTCGCGGCGGTTTTTTTTATTCTCATTATACCCTTTTCCGGCGATACCTCATTTTTTCCTATGTGATAAATTGCTAAATGGTCATAGAAGAAGTTTTCCTCGTTTGGAGGGATGCTCAGGAAGCCGGGGGCGTAGTCTTCGCTGGGTGAATATTCTGATTTGGGGCATGGGGTGAAGTTAAAATGAGACTGAAACAGATTCAGTATGCAGCATTTTGTATGGGACTGTTGGCCTGTGCAACGGAAGCTGCAATCACGATTACGGCCGTCGGCGATGGAGTCGGCTATGACATTACCGGTACGGAAGTGGCCGACTATCGCTCCATGGGAACAGCGAAGAGCTTTGATATCGATGGTGACGATGCCTATGGAACTGCGGGTTATATCATTTTTGGCGGAGCGGCTGTCAGTGGCGGCGGGCACGAACTCTTCGGCGAGGCCACCCAGTTCTCCAGCCCGAGCTTCGTCACGGCTTTCTCGGCTGGCGGAAATTTTGTTTCAATTTCCAAATACTTATCTTATCCGAAATACGATGATCCATCTGAGCCGATTGCCGATTCGGTAGCCGATTTCGGGGCCACGGCCGTCGCTCTTGCGAATGCCGGCACAACCGGCTCATGGAATGAATTACTGACCTTTACGATTGATGGCTCCGCGCCGTCCGGTTTCCGGGTCGGACTGATGGCGGGGCCCGAAGGCAATACCGATGGCAGATGGGATCCAACCGGCTTGCGCATCTCCTTTGAGGGCGGCCCGGCGGTTGAGGCCACGGGGCTGGAAATCGTTTCAGGAACAGGCATGGTCTTTTTCGATGTTACGGTGACCGATGGGACGACCGGAACCTTCGCCATCGAGTCGCAGCGACGTGCGTCGAATGGCGGATCTTCCATCAGCGGTGTGACGTTTGATGTGAGTCAGGAATCAACGATGGACAGACTCCTTGTCGGTTATGACTTTGACTCGGATGCGGCTGTTCCGAGCGATGCAACGGAGGTTGCTGCTAATTTGACGACCAGTCAGCTGACGTCGCCGATGAACATAGATTTTGTCGCAACGGTTGGCGATAACAGCGGGGTGGATGCCATCGGTTCGGCCTTTGGCAGCTCGAGCACCGTCGGATGTATAGGTATTGGCGTTAACGATGCCATTACGGAGAGCTTCGCAGATGCTGTTGCCGGGGATGACTATATCGCGTTTACCGTCACTCCGGACGATGGAGCGTTGTTTCAACTTTCATCCATCACCTTTAAAGCGACCAAGAAGCATGCAGACTCAGTGGATGAATATGCCGTAACGGATGGTTTGGGCAATCTGATCGGAAGTCCGGCCAACATCAACAATGTGGTCGGTCTGACCGGAGCCTACGATGGGGTGGTGGTGGATTTGTCCGGTACGGCGATGGAATTCATACGTGCCGCCACAGAAATCCGCATCTATGCCTGGGGGCGGGGAGCGACCACCACTTCCGGTACGCTGGCTGCGGTTGATAAAGTTACGCTATATGGTCGTGCCATAGCAGGGGTTCCTCCGAGAGTCGATAACCTGAGCGGAGTTTCCAATCTGCTGGCAACCGCCGCAACCCTGACGGGTACCCTCATCAGTACGGGAGCCGCACCGACGCAGGTCTGGACCTGCTGGGGCGAAAGCGATGGTGGAACAAACATAGGGGCCTGGGCGCAAAGCGTTGATCTTGGTTTGCTGGACCTCGGCGGTTTTTCCATTCCGGTAACCAATTTGACGACGGATACTGAGTATGCTTACCGCTGCGCCGCCTCGAATCAATACGGCGTCGTCTGGTCGGAACTCCAACGTTTCACACCGTCGTATCCGCTCCTGACGGTTGATCCGGTTCAGCTGGCCGAGGGGAATTCGGGAACCACGCTGGCCGTCTTTACCGTTCGCCTTTCCCGAGCGTATCCGGAGGAGATATCATTTACCTTCAGCACATCGAACGGCACCGCTGTGGCGACGACAGATTATGAAGCCCAAAGCGGTGAACGTACTTTCCTTCCCGGTGAAACGGAACTGCAGATTGTCGTTGCGGTGTATGGCGATCGGCAGGATGAAGACGACGAACGTTTCTTTCTTCGGCTAAGCTCGTCCGGTAATGCCGTTATCGAAAGCGGATCTGTGCCGGCAATGATCTTTTCCGATGAGCGCGATCATTATCTGTCGCCGACCGAGCTCGTGGCCGATCCCGGTAACGGCTTGCTCTATGTGGCGGAATCGACAGCGAGTCGTGTCGGGGTCGTGGATATTACGACTCAACAGCGGCTTGGTTCGATTGATCTTCCGCAGCATCCTTCCGGACTGGCTCTCTCGTCGGATGGAAGCACGCTCTACGTTACAGCCGGCGTGTCGGACGGCGCAGTCTATGTGGTGGATACATCGTCGTGGCAAGTGACCCAGACCATTCCTGTCGGCCACACTCCGCTCGCACCGGTTCTGGTATCCGGCAACCGGCTCTATGTCTGCGAGCGCTTTCTCAACACCGTTGCGGAAGTCGATCTCACCACAGGCACTATTGTGAAGCGGATTGCCGTACTGCGCGAGCCGCATGGTGCGGCGTTGACTCCCGACGGAACCAAGTTGCTGGTGGGTAATCTGCTGCCGCATCAGCCCTCCATCCAAACCGGTATCGCAGCATCCGTCAGTGTGATTGATACGGCGAGCGGTCTGGTCACCACCAATATTCTGCTGCCGCCGGGATCGCACAGCCTGCGGGATGTGACGGTTTCACCGGATGGAAACTATGCCGTCGTCGCCCATACGCTGGGCCGCTACCGCGTGCCGGCCACGCAGATTTTCCGCGGCTGGGTGAATACATCCGCGTTAAGTATCATCGATCTTTCCTCCGAGACACTCTACAACACGGTCGATATCGACGATCTCGATCTGGGGGCGGCGAATCCGTGGGGAATCGGATTTACAGCGGATGGCGAAACACTCTGCATTACGCATACCGGTACGCATGAACTGAGCGCAATCAACTGGTCAGGCCTGCTGACCAAGCTTTCCTTTGCCACCAAAAATGTGTGCGACGATCTGAGCTATCTGGCGGGACTGCGCCGCCGACTTCCAATGCCTGGAAACGGGCCGCGCGATATCGCCGTTGTTGGTTCAAAGGTCTATGCTGCGAACTACTTCAGTGACTCGCTCACCGTGGCGGATGTGACGACGGGGCAGGAATATGCCGCGCAGGAGATGGCCCTCGGTTGGGTGATGCCCCAGACAGATGTTCGATTCGGTAAGGAGCTGTTCCATGATGCCACGCTTAGCGCGCAGCAATGGCAGAGCTGCGTCAGCTGCCATCCCGACGGCCGGATCGACGGCCTGAACTGGGATCTGCTGAACGACGGCTTCGGTAATGCCAAAAACGTGAAAAGCCTTCTGCAGGCTCACTATACCGCACCGACTACCTGGACGGGGGTTCGCCCCGATGCCGAAACCTCGGTTCGGGCCGGCATTATGTTCAGTCACATGATCAATTGGAAAAACGATGAAGATCTCTACCTCGACACCTTCCTGAAAGCGGAACAGCCTGTGCCCAGCCCGTATCTGGTAGATGATGAACTGAGCGCTGCGGCGGCTCGCGGACAGGTGATCTTTAACGATCGGTGCACCTACTGCCATAGCGGACCCTATTTAACGGATCAGACACTGCACGATGTCGGAACGGGAACGGACATTGATGCCGGACCGTTCGATACCCCGAGCCTTATCGAAGTCTGGCGCACCGGCCCCTATCTCCACGACGGACGGGCGCAAACGATTCACGACGTGGTCGAGGTTTTCGCGCATGGGAGTACGTCGGGGTTAACCGAGGACGAGATCGACGACCTCGTAGAATATGTGAAGTCGCTTTAAAAAATGGATACCATGAAAACCAAATTTCTAATTCTACTGGCTGCGGTGGCGTGCCTGGTCGGCGACCTGCTGGCGGAGCTGCCCGCCTGCGTCACCAATCAGCCGATTCTGTTCATATACCGTAGGCAGTATGACCGGGATCACCACAACACGGCCACTTTCTTTCCATCCTGCCCGAACGAGTTCAACACGGGTGACTTTCGGCCGGGGGCTGATCTAAAGGTTTTCGATCCGAATACGGGCGGAGTGACGACCCTGCTTTCAAGACCGAACGGTATGATTCGCGACCCCGACGTTCACTTCAGTGGTGAAAAGATTGTCTTCTCGATGCGCAATGATACGGATGACAGCCACCACATCTATGAAATCAACATCGACGGCTCCGGGCTGAAGCAACTGACTTTTATGACGGATGCGGACGATCTCGATCCGATCTATATGCCCGATGGCGATATTGTTTTCACTTCGACGCGCGAGATAAAATATATCGGATGCAATCGCCATATTTCAGCCAACCTTCACAAAATGGAGGCCGACGGCGCCAACATTAACCAGATCGGGCGCAGTACGCTGTTCGAAGACCATCCGAGTCTGATGCCCGACGGGCGCATCATGTATTCGCGCTGGGAATATGTGGACCGCAACTTCGGCGATGCGCAGGGGCTGTGGGTCTGCGAACCCGATGGCACCGGCCATGCGATCATGTATGGCAACAATACAACGAGTCCCGGCGGCGTGCTCGATGGACAGATGATTCCCGGAACACCGTACATCGTCTGTACCTTCAGTTCCTGCCACGATGTGCCGTGGGGCGCGATTGCCATTGTCGACCGCCGCAAGGGCGTCGATGGACGCGATCCGGTGGTGCGCACCTGGCCCGCCGGACTGGAGAGCTGGGTGAAAGAGAGCGGGCAGGATTACGATCGCTTCAAAAGTACATCAATCCGGCACGAAGATCCCTGGCCGCTGGTCGATCCCGACACGGGGGTGGGCGGTCGTTATTTCCTCTGCTCGCGCGAAATAACCGGCAGCAGTTCACACATGGGCCTCTATTTGTTGGATATGGAAGGGGATTCAACGTTGCTTTACAGTGAGGGCAGTGGTGTGTGGGGTTGTTTCGATCCTATTCCGCTCGCTTCGCGCCCGGTGCCGCACGATGTCACGATTCACCGAACGAACAACGGAGTGGATGGGCGTTTTTATGTGCAGGATGTTTACGAAGGTACGCACATGGAGGGTGTAGAGCGCGGTGAGGTTAAATATCTGCGTGTTGTGGGCGCACCCAACAAAACCGATTTTGTCTGGGAGGCCAGTTGGGGCGGGCAGGGCCGGGAGTCGCCCGGCATGAACTGGGAAAACTTCCAGAACAAACGGATTCTCGGAGACGTGCCGGTTGAAGAAGACGGCTCGGCGCATTTTAACGCTCCATCGAGCGAGTTTCTTTTTTTCCAACTGTTGGATGAAAACAAAATGATGGTTCAGTCGATGCGTACGGGAACGATCATTCAGCCCAATGAAACCCAGGGCTGCATCGGCTGCCACGACGACCGCGCGCTGGCTCCCGCAGCCTATGGAGACAATTCCCTGCCGCTTGCCACTCTGCGTGAACCGAGTCAGCTCGACGGCTGGTATGGCGAGGAGCGCAACTTCGGCTATCTGCAGGAAGTGCAACTGGTATTCGATGCCCATTGTATGCCGTGCCACGATTTCGACGGATCGGCATCGGGTACGCTGATTCTGGCCGGCGATAAAGGCCTGTTCTTTAACGCCTCCTATACCGAACTTTGGAACAAAGATTATACCGGAGCCATCGGTGCCGGGCCGGCTGCTATTCAACAGGCGAAGAGCTGGGGCTCGCATGCCAGTCCGCTGATGGCGAAAATTCTCTCCGGGCACAACAGCGGCTCAATGACCACCGAAGAGATTGAGCGGGTCGCCACGTGGCTCGATATGAATGCGCCGTATTATCCCCATTTCAGCGCCAACTATCCGAATAATCTGGCGGGGCGTTCACCATTGAACGATTCGCAGATTGCCAGCCTCAAGGCGCTGACGGGGAAAAATTTTGCCAATATGAACGGCAGGAATAAAAATCCCGGGCCGATGGTCTGCTTCGACCGCCCGGAAAAAAGCCCTTGTCTGGACGCGCTTACGGTCGGGGCTGCTAATTACAACAGTGCGCTGGCGATCATTCAGGCCGGGCAGGCTGCGCTCGCCGCGCTGCCGCGCGAGGACATGCCCGGCTATTATAAAGTGACGGAGCTGGACCTTTGGCATGAGGCCACGTGGACCGACCGGATGAATCGCGAGGCGATGAGTCAGGCCGCAATCACTGCGGGGGTTAAGGCCTACGATGAACAGCCGCTGATGTTGGCCGCGAACCGTGGTGCTGAGGGTATCGACGGCATTTCCGCCCTCGTACAGGGGGAAGTCATCTACACCGTTTCCAACACGGTGGTGGACGTGACGGTCTGCTGGGGTTCGTTTGACGGCGGCGACGAGATCGGTGACTGGCAATACAGCACCGAACTGCCGGCGCAGTCCGAAGGCGATTTTTCCGTCACGCTGACCGGCCTCGTGCCGGGCGCAGACATCCACTTTCGGGTCTTTGTCTCGAACGCCGATGGCACCGTTGCGGCCTATGAAAGCACCGTATTTGATACGCGCTCGCTGATTGATCAGGATGGCGATGGCATGGCCGACGACTGGGAACTCTCGCACTTCGGTTCCAGCACGGCACAGCTGCCCGGCGATGACTGGGATGGCGACGGTCTCTGTAACGAAGAGGAATATTGGGTCGGTACGGATCCGACCAATGCGGCTTCCTGTCTTGTGATCGAAGGGCTGGATGTTTCCGGCACCGATGTGGCCATTGCCTGGCAGAGCGCACACAACGCGGAGTACACGCTGGAATATTCCACCAACTTGACTGTTAACAGCTGGATACCGCTGGTGGTCGACCGCTCGGCCACGCCGCCGCAGAATATTTACTCGGGCAATGCCCCGGTTGCCGAAGTGCGCTACTACCGCGTCCGCGGCCGCCGCACCGATCGATAAGAGCAATTGTTTTCCAATGGTTGGAAGAAAAATTTCCAACCATTGGAAACGGATATGAACTGTATTTTGGTCTGAACAGCTACAGCGCGGCTGATACTGAGACTAAAAAACGCCAAAATACCCTTTTCCGGCGATACCACCTTTTTCTTCCTTATGATATGCCTTGAGCGTTATTTGATGAAAAGGAGTTTTCCACGGTACGCGGTTCTCCGTGTGGCGTGGTTACACCGCATGACTCGTTTTATATTGTAAGTAGAATAGAGTGTGGTTTTGGGATAAAGGGATTCCGCAAAACCGTCATGACAAAACAGGAGAGGTGAGATGAAAAAAATATTGAGATTAGCTCTTGGCATAATTGCCATCTTTGGTGCAAGCGGAGTTGTTGCTCAGGAAACCATTACTTTTCATTCAGATTTCGACGAGGCGGATCTCAGCCTTATCAGTAATCTGAATATTGACACTCCCAGCCCGAACCTTGCAGGGCCCGGTAGCGGCAATGTTGCTCTGGACACCGTCGGCGAGCAACTGGATTTACTCTCTAACGGAGCGAACATGTGGACGACCCGTAACGGCGCACCTATCGCGTGGGTCGCGGCTCCGAGCGTTATTGTTGGCCAGACCTGGTTTACGGAAACCTATGTCACTATGGAGGATGGCACCGGTGGCAATTCGACGTATAAGCAAGCCGGTATCACCTTTTATGGTGGCCCGGACGGTGCCAATCCCGGCGACACGGCCGCTCCCGCTTTAATATTAAACGACTGGAATAACTGGAATGCCCAGCAGGTCAATTTATCTGTGGGTGGTGTGGATAATCAATCCAATGCCGATATAGGAAGTGCGGCGGGGGTTTTCCTTCGCTCTGAAATCACCGAAGGTGGCGACACCGATACCTATAATTTCTTCTACAAACTGAATGCCGGTGACGAATGGACCCAGATGGACGGAATTGCAGTGAACAGGATGAGTGATACCGAAAATTCCCGCGTTGGTCTGTTTATAAAATCTCATGGTAACAACACCAATGCGCTGGCTCAGTTTGACTATTTTACCGTCGGTACCTTACCCGCGCCTGAGGGAGCGAGTATTTCGCTGCTTCCGGACTCCCTCTCGCTGCAGCTGGTTGCGCCCGATATGAGCACCAATGGAACGGTTACGGCGACATACACTGCAGGTGCGAGCTCCGCAAACGACATTACCATTATTTCGGCGCTGGCGGATGCCGGCTTCAGTGCTGATCCGATTCCTGACCTTGGAACCGGTAACATGACGGAGGAGATCACGGTTATCTTTGACAATACATCCATCGGTCTTGCAAACGGCGAGTCCACGAATTCTACACTGGAGGTGATCTGGTCTGAAATCGGATCCGGTGTAAACCACACTTCGGAAGTGGCGTTGGCTGTGACCTATATCAATGTCCCAAGCAGTCTTGAGCTGGATCAGGATACGTTGTCGCTGGAGCTGGCTGCTCCGGACACAAGTGTCGACGGAACCATTCTTGCCTCGTTTGCAGGGGGAACACTCGCTACTGATGTTGATGTGATTTCAGTGGTGTCATCGAACAGCGATTTCAGTGCCGTTCCGGTCAGTTTTGTCCTGGATACTCTCAATACGAATGAAACCATCACAGTCACCTATAACAACGGCACACTGGTTAACCATGGAGATACGGCAGCGTCCACGCTGGTCGTCACCTGGACCGAAGCGGGTTCCGGCGTAACCAACACCACGGACGTGGCATTGGATGTCTCCTATAATCAATCGTCTCAGATCTCCAAGTTGTGGTCTATTGGTATGGACTTTGGCGGCACCGCTCCGGCAGGTGCGTATACCTTCAACCAGGTGGGCCCATTCGGTGGCAATAATACCACCGAGGGCGTGGCAGCGGATGCGGTTCTCACCTATGATTCCCTGCTGAATACCGATAATGAGCTGGTAGCAGGAGTGGAATTCGCCTTTACGAATGCCGGTCAAATTTCCTGGGACATTGGTCTGGGCGGTGCAGGAGCTGTCGGAACTGCTGGTGATGGAGCCCTGATTACTGACGAATCTGTATACGCGGACGGCCTGATTTGTAACGACGCTTCCGGCAGGCCGCTGACAGCGGGTGTGGATTTCATGTATTTCACCTTTACCGGATTGGATGACAGCCTCATATACGACCTTTCAGCGGGTTGGGATAATGGCAACGGGAACTTTAATGAAACCTGGGCTGCAGATGGACAATCTGTGACGACCACTGTTGACGGTTCCGGAGGCGGTTATGCGAGCCTGACCGGTCTCTCTACGGACGGTTCTGGAAATCTGGTTGTTTCACTGACCGGCAACGGAGGGGCCGCTCATATCACGGTGGCCGGTTTGACGCTGACCGCATTTTCACTTGCACCGTCCGAAATCGGTGATGCGACGATCAGCATACTTTCGGGCGGAACCGAAATGGTCATTTGCTGGGAGGGAGTAGGCGGAGCCAACACCTATGCGATAGAGGCCACCGACAGTCTCGTTCACGGCATCTGGACCCCGATACAAGAGGGTATCGCGGGCGTTAACGGCCAGATGTGCGTAACAAATTCCATCACGAAAGCGTATGAATTCTACCGTGTCGTACTGGAAGAATAAACGATTCCACAGCTGAAGAATTTGGGAAAGTCAAAGGGGGCTTTTCCATAAAGAACAAAGGAGAAGAAATGAAAAGAATAATAGGAATGGCGTTGGGGATAGGCCTCGCGTGTTCGGCTCAGGCGGACATCGCTGAAGGCCAAATCATCGGAATTGACTTTGGCGGTATCGCTCCTGCGGGTGTATCGACCTTTAACCAGTTTAGCGTGGGCGGTGATGCATCGACTGCTGGGCTAGTTGCTGGTGCCACTAATACACTGACATCGGTTGCTGATATCTCCGGAAGCACCGTGAGCGGTGTTCAATTCTCATTAATCAACAATTCCGGTCAAATAGCCTGGGACTTCGTTAACGGATCTGCGGGTTATGGATTGATGACAGACGCCAGTGTTTATGGGGATGCACTTATTTCTAATAACGCGAGTGGTAGAAACCTTCCCGCTGGTGCGCACTTCGTTCTTCGGTTCACAGGCTTGGATGACAGTCTGACCTATGAACTCGATGGAGGATTTGAGTTCAATAATCAAAACTTCAATGCAACCTGGGAGGCAGATGGCCAGAGCTTTACCACGGATATCAACAATGGTGCCGGATGGGGCACTCTGACCGGTCTGTCAACCGATGGTAGCGGTAATCTGGATATTATGGTAACGAGATCTAACCATATTGCTGTGGGCGGCCTGACGCTGGAAGCCATTCCGGAACCGGCCACGCAGGGACTGGTGGCTACATTCGGTGGCGCGGTTCTGTTCATCCGCCGCCGGTTCATGATCTAAACGTTTGTTTTTTAAACGGAAAGGCCGCTCGTTTTCCGTTGGGCGGCCTTTTTTGTGATGGGTATATAAATCCGTGGTGTGACTCATTTATTGCCACGGAAGAAACGGCCCGGAGGATCGTTCTACGTAGCACGGTGCTCTGCGCCGTGTATCGGTTGGGCAGGAAGCAACGAGGGGAAGTACACGATGAAGACACTCATAACTATACTGATGGGGCTGGCACTCCCTTTCGCGGCCCAGGCGGGCATCACGCTGGGGCAGACCCTTGGGATTGATTTCGGTGGAAGCAATGCGGTCGGTGTAACCCAGTTCAATGTCATGGGGCCATATGGAGGCAATAATACGACGTTGGGAGTGGCTGGCAACGCAGTTCTTACAGATAATTCTCTGGTCGATACCACGGGCGCTGCCGTGTCAGGCGTGGAATTCATCTTTCAGAATGCCGGTCAGATTTCCTGGGACTTTGGCTTAGGCGGTGGTGGTGTTGTCGGAACGGATGGGGATGGTGCACTGATTGCTGACCTTTCCGTCTATGGCGACGGCCTCATTTGTAATGATGCTTCCGGCAGGGCGCTGACAGCGGGTGTGGATTTCATGGTTTTCACCTTTACCGGTTTGGATGACAGTCTCAGCTACAACCTTTCCATTGGCCATGACCGCGACTCCGCTAACTTTAACTACACGTTCAGTGCTGATGGGCAGTCCGCCACAACCGATAGCACGGGCGCTTCCGGTGCAGGGTATGCAAGCTTTACCGGTCTCAGCACGGACGGTAGCGGCAATCTGGTCATTTCAGCAACCGGAGAAGGAACTGCAGCACACATTACAGTGGCGGCCATGACGCTGACAGCGGTTACTCCGCCGATGCCGTCGATGGAGCTGGGCGATGTAATCTGCGTGGATTTCGGGACAACGCTTCCAGGCATTGGAAACTACAACGTCATCAACAGTGGATCCCTTTCCATCACCAATCTCATCCTTTTTTCAGATGGCACCCCTGTTGGAGTCGACCTCGAGGTGACGGCGACCAATCCTTTTGACGGTGCAGGCTGTATTGCATCAACGGCCGGTCTGGACAACATCAATGACACCGATGCGGATGTCTATGCGGACACCTTCCTGAGTGCTGACGGAAGCAACGGAGCGGGCAACGATATCATTACACTGACCTTCACCGGCCTGGATGACAGCCTCTATTACAACCTTTCCGGAACTCTGGCCCGCAGCTCCGGCGGGGAAAACTTTTCAACGACCTGGGCCGTTGCAGGAGCGGACCCCCTGATTGCCGACGGAACCGCGGCCAACGGAGCCGTTGATTTCAAGAGTCTGGTTTCTGTTGGCGGCATCCTGACGGTGACGCTCACGGACAACGTCCGTCAATCCGGCCTGGCTCAGCTGGCACTCGTAGCCACGGATGTCCCGCCGGCGACCGAGCTTCCGCCGGCCCCCGAACTACCCGAAGGTGTAACGGTGTATTTTGATCCGACGGTTTCGGATGCCTCTGTAGCGGCGGTTGATCTTGACGCTGTGACGATCGGGGGAAGCTGGGATGCTGCCGTTTCCGATGTGAGCCGTTTTAATGAAAATATTAACGGCTTCCTCTATGTGATGGATGGCGCTTCGGCTCAGGGCGATTATATGGAACTGATCCTTGATGGAGGTGGGCTGGACTTTTCCGCCACCGACGTGGCGATCAATTTTGAAATGCTGGCCACCAGAGCCTCTGCGGACAGTAACATGCACTCCACCTTAATCGGATATGACGGCACCAATGAAATCTTCCGCCTGAAGTATGTTTCCCATTCAACGCTCGCTCAGGACATCATTACCGCGTCCTCAGGCGATGGTGATGAGTCCATGGGCTTCACGCCCCTGACTCAGATCAATACGACGGCCACACCATCCGGATTGCAGGATTTCCGGATTGTACTATCCGGCAGCCAAGTGAGCTTCAGCGGATCCAGCTTGACGGCGCAGGATGGTCCGGTGCTCAATTCCACACAAACCCTGACCTCACTGAAGTGGGAGATCACCGGGACAGCGACCGATAACCAGGGCTTCTGGCTGGATGATATTCGGATTTGGAACGGCCTGCCGAAGGCTCCGCGCGAAGCGACGGATCGGCCGAATATTATTTTTGTCCTGATGGACGATATGGGCTACAGCGATATCAGCTGCTACGGCGCAACCAAGGTGGATACGCCTAATCTGGATGCTATGGCATCCGGCGGCATGCAGTTCACCAACTTTCTTTCGGCAGCGAATGTGTGTTCCCCTTCACGGGCGGCGTTTCTGACCGGGGCCTATCCGCAACGGTGCGGCATTCCCATGGCGGTGAATCATCCGCTTGAAAATCATTGGTTCCTGGGATTGGATCCGGATGAAATCACCTTGGCTGAGCAGTGCCGGAACCAGGGCTATAAAACCTTCATGATCGGAAAATGGCATCTGGGCACAGAGGATGTATTCCTTCCTTTCAACCAGGGGTTTGACCGCTGGCTGGGGACCTGGGGGAACGGAGGCGAAGTTTTCGATGACAACGAGGTCATTTATTCGACCTTCCCGGAAACGATTATAACCGGCCTCTATACCCAGCGTATTCGCGAACACATTCGCGAAAACCGCGATAAACCGTTCTTCATCTACTACGCCCATAACTATCCGCACACACCCTTCACCGAGGGGAATGCGTTTGACGGGTCCACCGGCAGCGGTGAACGGTCCGATGTGCTCAAGGAAGTGGATTGGGGCATGGGCCAGATGATTGGGGAGCTGGAGGCTCAGGGGCTTTTGGAAAATACGATGATCGTCTTTTCATCCGATAATGGCGCGGTCCCGCCGTCTGCGTATGCCAATGCACCGTTCCGGGGTTCTAAATATGTTACCTGGGAGGGCGGGCATCGGGTTCCGTTCATCGTTTACTGGAAAGGTCAGATCCTAACCCCGGGTGAGCTGGCTTCCCCGCAGGTCTGGGCGATGGACCTGTTCCCGACGGTCACCGAGCTGATCGGAGCGGAAATGCCGGATGATCGGGTTTACGACGGCACCAGCCTGGTTCCGCTGTTGACCGATGAGGCGATTGCGCGCGATGCGGACGAACCCTTCTACTACTACACCGGCGATAACCTGCAGTGCGTCCGCGTCGGGGATTGGAAACTCCATATTCCGCGCACCGAATATCAGCTGCCGTGGTGGGATCAGATTAAGCCGCCGCCCTCGACCTACAGTCTCTACAATCTGGTGAGCGATGTGCATGAGGACATCAATGTGGCGGAGGACCATCCGGACATCGTGGCCGCCCTGAGCAACCTCGCGGCAAACATTGTCCTGGAGCTCGGCAATCCCGATCCAACCACTGGAACCATGATTTGGGGCAGTGGGCAGCGGGGAACCGGGACGCTCTTTCCCGAAGTGCCGACCATCGTCAATAATGAGTCGGACTACAGCTATGTGCCGGACTGGAACACCCTTTCGGATGCTGAAAAAGGGCGGGGAAAAACTCGCATGGGCATGGGCGGCGCCGTTGATGTGGCAAATGAATTCCTGGATGGCTCCACCCTGCCGCATGGCTGGCAGTATCTGGACGCTTCCGCCCCCGCCGGCGGGGGCGAGGTGGCCATGACGCCCGGCTCAACGGTCGGAACGCAGGGCAACACCGGCTTCGCCGGAACGGGCTCTGCCGCGCTGATCGGCAGTGCTTCAACAGGCAGTTTTTTGATCGATGCAGGGAACTCCGCCAATAACGGCGTCGCAGGAACCGATCTGCTGGTAGTGCCGGAAGACTATGTCATTGTCCGCTATACCATCGACGAAAATGATATCGCTTACGGGAAGACCGTTGCACGCATCACCGGTAGCTTCCGCGATGGGGTTGGCGGAACGTTGGATGATTCGATTACTGCCCAGGTATTTCATAACGGAACCGAGCTGTTTTCAGTAACGGGCTCAGCGGGCAGGCTTGTAGAGTCTGCCGGCACTTTCGACCTCAGCGGCATCAGTGTAGCCGAAGGCGACACGATCAGTTTTGTAACCGGAAGCAACGGTAACAGCGATGGCGACGAAGCGGCACTGCGGGCCTCGATTCAGTTTGAAGTCAGCACGAATGTCTCAGAACATGTTGCGACCATCGAATCGGGTGGATTCTTTATGGAGGGAACGGCAACGCTGCAATTCAGCGGCACACCCGGTCAGGGCTACCGCGTTGAACAGACTTCCGATCTCACCGTTTCCAATGGTTGGAACGTGGTTGATCAGCTTCCCTTCCTTCCAGCCTCTCCATACAGTGTGTATGTAGAAGCAACGGATGACCAAGGCTTCTGGCGAATCGGGTTGGATTGAAAAAAGTTTCAACCATTGGAAAACGGCGGCCGATCACGGTCCGCGCCTGAGAATACCCTTTTCCGGCGATAGTCAGTTTTCTGCTTATAGTTTACATTTTTTCGGTTGGTCGTGAATAACGAGTTTTAGGGGAAGGCTTGTATTAATGTGAAACAAAGCAAACAGGAGATATAAATGAAGAAATTATTAGCAATACTGTTGGGGGTGGGCATATCCGCGTCGTACGGTGCAATAACGGTCACTCCGGTCGGTGACGGCAGCGGATATGATGAAGTGGGAATGGACGACTTTCGCTCATCCAGTGTCGCCAAAGGCTTTGATGGTGATGGCGACAATATTTACGGGACTGAAGGGAATTATTTTACAGGAGACGGTACGACAGTAGGGAATGGTTTAACTCCTGCTTACACCCAAACCGGTGCGTCCTGGGCCTCATTTGCCAATGGAGCTAATCTGGTCAACTTTACTGCCAATGATACCGGCGCCTATGGTACCATCGATAATCCCACTCTTTCCGGAGAAACGGTGGATGACTGGAATTATGTAGGAATAAGCATTGCAACTGCAGCAGCTGGCGGTGGTACTTCTGCGGTTGGTGCGTGGAGTGAAATATTGCTTTTTGACATCAACGGTGCTCCAGAGAACTTCCGCATCGGTTTGTTGACGGGCAAGCAGAGTACTGCTGATGGGCGTTGGGATCCGACAGGCTTGAGGTTGACGGTTGATGGCGGGATGTCAGCTGAAGTACTGGATATTCCCAATAATGGTAACACGGATTCCGGCTGGGTATTTTTTGACGTCGACCTCAATGGTGCTCCAAACGGCAGGCTCATCATTGAAGGACAGCAGCGCCTGGCTGGTCAGGGAGTAAGTCTTGTTGGGGTGACATTTGATACCATCGTGCTTCCTGATAATGCATACCTGACACTCTCCGCCAGCGATGTTTCATTGGATCTGGTGGCTCCCGACACGACTGTCAATGCAGCCGTTACGGCGAGTTACAATGCAGGGCAGGCCGCTTCCGGTGATATTACAATTATTTCGGCGGTGGCTGATAGCGGATTCAGTGCTTCCCTGACCGATCCTGTGCTGGGCAGCAGCGATCTAGAAGAAGTCATCACGGTGACTTACGATAATGCGGTTATTGGCCTTGCCAACGGGGAATCCACGAATTCCACGCTGGAAATTATCTGGCAGGAGTCCGGCGGAGTAGTCAATACCTCAAGCATCCCGTTGGATGTAACCTATATTAATGAACCCAACCGTTTTGACCTGACGCCCGCTTCGCTCTCGTTTACCCTGTATAATCCGGAAACGAGTGTCGACGGCACGATTGTGGCTTCATATATCGAAGGAACGATTCCAGCAGCTGTTGAAATTATTTCAGTGGTTGCAACCAATGGTTTCTCTGTTGACCCATCTAGTTTTATTCTGAGTTCGGGCAATACGAACCAGACCATCACGGTAACCTATTCGAATACGGGAGCCTTGGTGAAACATGGCGATACGGCGGAGTCCGCCGTGGTTGTCACCTGGACAGAAACGGGCTCCGGAGTAACCAATACCGTCAATGGATCGGTGGATGTGTTCTATTACAGCCCGACTGTTAATGCCATGCTGATTGCCGGATATGACTTTGATGACGGCACAGGCACTGAGACAACCGATGTCACGGATTACAACCAATATGTCGTTGCCAGCGGGTATGGCGTGGGTACCGGCCTGGTCAGCGTGATCAGTGCCAACGGCAACGCTCTGTTCGAAGAGGTGGATGCTGAAGGAAACCTGTTCGGCACAACGAACGGTATCTCGTTCGGCAGCGCAAGCTCCTCATTGCTCTACACCCTGATGAACGACGAGGACAATCTCGCGCTGGCCATGACCAATGCGGACTACATGGTCTTCACCGTTTCTGTGAACGATGATTACGTCATGGATCTGACCAGCTTCACCTTCCGTTCGCGCGTGAATCAGCTGGTTTCGTCGGCCGAGCGCTGGGCGCTCTTCTCGTCGGTGGGTGGTTTTGAATCCCCCGGCGATGCCATCGCAACGGGGCAGACTACTGTCACCCATACATACGTCAACAATGTGGTCGACCTGTCGGCGGCCGCTTTCCAGAATCTCGATGGAGAAGTCGAATTCCGTCTTTACATCTATGGCGGGGCCTCAGGGTACAGTTCTGCCACGATGTTTGATAAGGTGGTTCTGAATGGCCGTGTGTATGGCCTGGATGTTCCGCCGTTTAGTGCTTCCATGGTTGAAGGAGCTCTCATCATGTCCTGGGCGGACGGCCGCAGCTACAATGTATTGACAAATTCCGACCTGGCGTATGGCTCGTGGGAAATGTCGAAAACCGGTGTGCCGTCTCCGGTGACCAATGCCGTCAGTGAGGAAGCCGTGTTGTTCTTCAAGCTTGGGAAATAAGTGATCAACCGAGGTTAACAACTATGGGGAGACCCTTGGGGGCTCCCCGTCTAAAAAAGGTACAAAGAAGGGAAATCAAACAGTCCCTGCGATACGGTGGTTAGTTGTTAACCCGAATGCTGTAATGCCTCGCACCGAATCTGTTTTCGCGTCAATTAGCGTCTACTTATCCGCCATAGCCTTGGGTTTGATACCCCGCCGCTTGCGGCGAAAAATGTAGATGGAGCTTCCAGCTCCATTGCGCACGGCGGGCATTCACGCGCAACGAAGCTTCGTCTACGATACCCCGCAGCTTGCTGCGGGGAGCTTCATTGGCGTTTCCTGGATAAGCGCCTGAAATACCCTTTTCCGGCGATAGCACGCATGGGGTCTGGCTGTTATTTTATTTTTTTGGTAATTGTGTGCTGAAACTCGTTGAATAGATGGGTGCCGGTAAAGGAGACAAATGAATAAGGTTGATTTGAGTTTATTGGTAGGAGTGGCGGGTTGGTTGTGCGCCACGACGCAGGCGGAAATAAAGACGGTCGAAGTAACCCATTCCGAGCTGCAGGGCATCGGGGTGGAAGCGGGCGTAATGCGCCGGGATCCGAGCGACGTGATCAAGGTCGGAGACCTCTACTATGTCTGGTATTCAAAGGGGCCGATTTCGCCCGGCTACGATGCAACGGTTTGGTATGCCACCTCGCCCGACGGTTTCAACTGGATGGAACAGGGCATGGCGCTGGCCAAAGGCGAGCCCGGCACGTGGGAGGCGGGCAGTGTGTTCACGCCCAACATTCTCGTGGCCGAGGGAAATTACTGGCTGTTCTATACAGGCACTTCCATACCCTATGAAAAACCTTTTAATCCGGATTCCAAAATCGGCATCGCGGTATCGGATTCGCCCGACGGTCCCTGGAAACGCCTTGCCACGAACCCGGCGCTGAAAAACAGCGACAATCCCGATGAGTTCGACAGCCACCTGATTGACGATGCCTGCCTGATCGTCCGTGATGGAAAATACTGGTTTTATTACAAGGGACGGCAACTGGGAAAAAGCCCGTCACAGACCCAGATGGGGCTGGCGATCGCGGATAGACCGGAAGGACCCTACATTAGGCATCCGGAAAATCCGGTAATCCCCGGCAATCACGAAGTACTGGTCTGGCCGCAGGGCACAGGCGTGGCCGCCATGATCGGTACCACCGGCCCGAAAGATATCACGAATTCAATTCTCTATTCGGATGACGGCGTTCATTTTTCTAAAACCGCCAGGGTGAAAAACGGTCCGTGGGCCGGGGGCGCCTATCGCCCGGAGGCATTTACGGATAGCGGTAAGGGTACGTTGCCCGAATGGGGCGTCGAAATTGCACGAGAAAAAAAATCACTGCCGTTTATCGGTCGGTTTGATGTTACGGAAGGAGAATAAGATGAAATCTACAATAGGATTAGGTGTCGCGGCGATGAGTTTGGTTTGCGGAACGGCATTGGCAGAGACAGGTGGAAGTGGTGATTTCGCCGATGATGTAGCATTCCTGAAAGAGCACACATCCATTGTGCTGTTGAGGTCGGGAGATGCTGCGGTTGCGGTGGCACCGGAGTATCAGGGCAGAGTGATGACAAGCACCTTTGATCGCACGGCTGGCCCCAGTTTCGGCTGGATTAACCGACCCGTAATCGAAGCGGGAATTCTTTCTGATGAAGAGAAGAAAGGAAAACTCGAAGAGCATATCTATATCTTTGGCGGGGAGGAACGATTCTGGCTCGGTCCGGAAGGCGGCCAGTATGCACTCTTTTTCAAGCCGGGAACCCAGTTTGAATTTTCCGATTGGACAACGCCGCCGGTAATCGATACCGAGGGGTTTAAAATGTTTTCGGAAGATAACAGTTCCGCCACGTTTACTCACGATGCCGAGTTGGTTAATTACAGTGGAACAGAATTCAAAGTGGGCATCGAGCGCACGGTGAAGCTGCTGGATAAAGCGGAAGCCTCCGAACTGCTGGGTGTTGAACTCGGCGAAGGCCTGCGCATGGTGGGTTATGAAACCGACAACCGGATCACCAACACCGGTTCCAATGCCTGGAAACCGGAAACCGGGCTGCTCTCCATCTGGATGCTCGGCATGTATAACCCGTCGCCCGAAACCACCGTCGTCATTCCCTTTAACAAAGGCGGAGATAAGGCACTCGGCCCCAGAGTGAACGACACCTACTTCGGTGCGATCCCTGAGGACTATCTGCGGGTTGAACGGCAGAAGCTCTTTTTCAAAGGCGACGGAACGCGGCGCGGTAAAATCGGCATTAGCTCGAAACGTTCCAAGGGTATTGCCGGCAGCTATGATGCCGCTGGGCAGGTGCTCAACATTGTCATCTACAACGTACAGGATGCGCCGAACGGCTTTGTTAATTCCATGTGGGAACTGCAGGAAGAACCGTATGCCGGCGATGTAATCAATTCCTACAACGACGGTTCTCCAGAAGAGGGCGTCGCTCCGCTGGGACCGTTCTATGAGCTGGAAACCTCCTCGCCCGCCGCCGCCCTTAAGCCCGGCGAAACGATGACGCATGTGCAGCGGACCTTCCATATCCAGGGTTCGGAAAAAGAGTTGGATCCCATTGCCCGAAAGCTGCTGGGTGCCAAACTTAACGTCATCAAGACGGCCTTTTAGATCTTCTTTATTCAACCCCATACTATGTTCGAAACAGTTGGGGTTGGAAGATAAGGCAGGTAAAAAATGGAAGCACGGTGGTGAAAGATTTTTTACCTGAAATGAATTCTGGATCCGGCATTGCTGCATTAGGAGAAATGAATTGAACAAAAAAACTCTCGTTGGTTTGATTGTGGCTACCTGTTTCGGGGTAGCCTCTATTTATGCAACATCCTTTGCTCGTCCTAACGTGGTCATCATTTTGACAGACGATCAGGGCTATGCCGATCTTGGGTGTTTCGGGGGCGATCAGGTTAAGACCCCCCGAATCGACCGAATGGCGGAAGAGGGCGCGAAGCTGACCAGTTTTTATGTGGCGGGCTCGGTCTGCACGCCGTCCCGCTCAGCCCTGATGACGGGGTGTTATCCAAAGCGCATCGGCCTGGCCAACGGCGTTTTCCTCGCCGGGGATGAGAACGGGCTGAATCCCGACGAAATCACCATCGCCGAGATGCTGAAATCAGCTGGCTACATAACCGGCATGTTCGGGAAGTGGCATTTGGGCGATCAACCGGAGTTCTTGCCGACGCGCCAGGGCTTTGATGAGTTTTTCGGCATCCCTTACAGCCACGATATCCATCCGTTTCACGGCAACGATAAGAAACATCATTTTCCGCCGTTGCCGCTGATGGATATGGAGACGGTGATTGAAGAAGATCCCGATGCGGATTACCTGACGAAGCGCATCACCGGGCGGGCGGTGGACTTTATCGAACGGCATAAAGACGAACCGTTCTTTCTCTATGTCCCGCACCCGACTCCGCATCGACCGATTCACATGTCGCCACCGTTTATGAAGGATATCCCGGACTCCATTAAAGAAAAGTTGGAAAATGAACAGGGCGTTGACTACGCAACCCGCGATAAAATTTATAATTATGCGATCAGCGAAATCGACTGGTCGGTCGGGCAAATTCTGGATGCGCTGAAGGCGAACGGCCTCGATGAAAACACCGTGGTCATTTTTACATCCGACAACGGGCCATCCGTCGGGAACGCCGCGCCGCTGTCGGGCAAGAAGGGCAGTTCCTATGAAGGCGGTATGCGCGTGCCGGCCGTGATTCGCTGGCCGGGAAAAATTCCTGAAGGACAGACCCTCGATGAGCTGATGACCGCCATGGATCTTTTTCCAACCATTGGAAAACTCGCCGGAGCCAAAGTCCCATCCGACCGTGCGATTGACGGCGTGGATATTTGGCCTGTGCTGACGGGGAATGCGGAATCGCCGCATGAGGCCTTCTTCTATTTTAAAGGTAATCAGCTTAAGGCGGTTCGCTCGGGCAAATGGAAATTTCATTTCGGCAAAGCGAAGGGGAAGGCCGGTAAACGGGGCATGGGATCGAGTTCCTCGATTATGGCGCTCTATAATTTGGATACGGATATGGGCGAAACGACCAATGTGCTGGCGTCCAATCCCGAGGTTGCGGAGCGTCTTCGTTCTTACGCGAAAGCTTTTGAAGCTGAGCTGTCCCAAAACAGCCGCCCCGCCGGATATATTGCCGATGCAAAACCTTTAACCACGAGAAAAACTAAAAGCTTTAATGAGGATGAATGATGAGAAAAACGGGTCAGTTGATTCTATTAGGAATTATTTCAAGTTTCACGTTTCTCATTTCAAGTTTCGGGGCGTCTCCACGCCCGAATGTGGTATTTATTTTTGCAGATGACATGAGTTACGAGACGATCGGTGCGGCCGGCATGCTGGACATTGATACGCCGAATCTGGATCGGCTCGTCGAAAATGGGGCCAGTTTTACACATGCCTATAATATGGGGGCCTGGGGCGGGGCGGTCTGTGCGGCCAGCCGTTCGATGCTTAATTCCGGCCGGTTTGTCTGGCAGGCGCAAAGCGGCGTCAAGTCGGGCGTTAAATCGAAAAGCATGTGGTCGCAGCGCATGCAGGACGCCGGCTATCAGACCTACATGACCGGCAAATGGCACGTCCCGGGGGTTGAGCCAGAGACGCTGTTTAACATCGCGAAAAACGTCCGCGGCGGAATGCCGAAAGACTTCCGCAATAAAGGTTCTGCGGACGGGACCAAGCCCAAGGGCTACGGCTACGACCGCCCGAAGGATGAAGAGGATTATCTGAACGGCTGGAAACCCTGGGATACTACTAACGGCGGGTTCTGGGAAGGCGGCACCCATTGGAGCGAGGTGGTGGCTAACGACAGCGTGGAGTTTTTGGACGCGGCGGCGAAAGAAGATAAACCCTTCTTTATGTATCTGGCATTTAACGCATCGCACGACCCGCGCCAGTCGCCGAAAGAATACATCGACCGCTATCCACTCGACCGCATCGAGCTGCCGGAAAACTTTCTACCCCAATATCCGTATGCCGATAAAGTATGTGGATTGGGCCTGCGCGATGAAAAGCTGATGCCATACCCGCGCACGGAATTTGCCGTGAAGGTTCATCGCCAGGAATATTTCGCCCTCATCACGCATATGGATGATCAGATCGGCCGCATTTTCCAGGCATTGGAAAAAACCGGCAAAGCGGATAATACCTATATTGTTTTCACGGCCGATCATGGGCTCGCCTGCGGGCATCACGGCTTCAGCGGAAAACAGAATATGTACGACCACAGCGTGCGCGTGCCGTTTCTGGTTGTCGGTCCGGATGTGAAACCGGGCGTAAAAATCGATGCGCCGATTTATCTGCAGGATGTGATGGCCACTTCGCTGGAACTCGCCGGTGCATCGGTGGACGGGGTTGATTTCAAAAGCCTGCTGCCGCTGCTGCGCGGAGAAGCGGACGAGCACTATCCGGAAATTTACGGGGCTTACATGAATAAGCAGCGCATGATTACGAAGGGCGATTGGAAGTTTATTTACTATCCCACCGCCAACGTGGAACGCCTCTTTAACCTGACCAAAGATCCGAACGAAATGAACGATCTGGCCGGCAACCCGGAATATGCCGCGCAACTGAGCCGGATGCGCGGGGAGCTGACTGCGCTGAGCAAAGAACTGGACGATCCGCTGATGAAAAAATCGGCCAAGAAGAAAAAATAAAAAAATGGATCGGCGGGGAATGATGATCAAAAGAATAGGGATCAGTATATGCGCGGCGGGCCTGCTGTTTACGGGTGCTGTGCGGGGGCAGGAGCGTCCGAATATTATCCTTATTTTTGCCGATGATCTCGGCTATGGCGATCTGGGCTGTTATGGCGCCCCGGTGAAAACACCGGCCATCGACCGGATGGCGGAGCAGGGGTTTCGTTCAACGGACTGCCTGGTGGCGGCCAACGTCTGCGGGCCGTCGCGGGCCGCGCTTATGACCGGCCGCTATCCGATGCGATGCGGACACCCGATTTCGCGCCACCCTTTGCCCAAATATGTTAACTACGGAATTGCACCGGAAGAAGTGACGATGGCCGAGCTTTTGCAGTCGGCCGGGTATCACACGAAGATGGTCGGCAAGTGGCACCTCGGGTTTCACGTGGACGGTTCCCATCCGCTCGACGCCGGATTCGATGAATATCTTGGGTTGTATAGTAATTACAGCACGCAGAAAGAGCGCGTGGATGAGCGCACGATTTATCGAAACCGCGAAGTGCTGGAAACGGATGTTCCTTTTGAAAAGGTGACGAAGCTTTATACCGATGAGATTGTCGATTTCATTAAACAGGATCATGAACAACCTTTCTTTATCTACTTCGCACACCACATTGCACATGCCCCGCTTCTGCCGAGCGAAAACTTCAAGGGCATGTCCGGGGTCAAGGGCCGGGCAGGAACGTATGCTGATTTTGTGCAGGAGCTGGATCATAGCGTCGGGCGTGTTATGGCCGCGGTGGATGAAGCCGGTATTGCAGAACAAACACTGATTGTTTTTTTGTCGGATAATGGTCCGGCGCGCGACGGTACGGCCAAGCCGTTGAGCGGTGGAAAATATGTCACGATGGAAGGCGGGCACCGGGTGCCGGGAATTTTCCAATGGTTGGAAACCATTCCTGCGGGGCAGGTTTCCGATACCCTGATTTCCAGTCTGGATCTGCTGCCGCTGTTCTGCTTTGTGGCCGGTGTTGAAGTGCCGACGGATCGAACGATTGACGGAGAAAATATTATAGACGTTCTGCTCGGTCAAACGACCGAATCACCACATGCGCTTTTCTATTATTACAATGGGCTGAATCTACAGGCCGTGCGCAATGAGCGGTGGAAACTGCATTTCCCCAGAACCCCCGCCGATCAGCCGTACTGGGCAAAAAAAGATAGCGGGCAGCGAATATATACGACGTTGAAGCAACCGATGCTTTTTGATTTGGATGCGGATGCCGGTGAGAAAACAAATGTCATTTCACAACATCCGGAAGTGACGGCTGACTTGATGAAAGAAGCTGAGCGAGTCCGTTTAGAGATCGGCGATATTCATATTGTTGGTTCCGATCAGCGGCCTCACGGCTTGCCAAACCCCCAGGAGAAGAACTAATGATAAAAAAGTTGATTTGTTTCATGTTGCTTGGAGTTTTTTCAGGTTTCACATTTCAGGTTTCAAGTTTCGCGGCGGAGACGCCCAACGTGGTATTGATTTTTGCCGACGATCTCGGCTATGGCGATCTCAGTTGCTACGGTGCCACCAAAGTACAGACGCCGAATATCGATAAGCTGGCGACGGAAGGCCGCCGCTTTACGGATGCGCATTCGGCGTCGGCCGTCTGCACACCTTCGCGCTATGGGTTGCTCACCGGGGAATATCCATTCCGAGGCAACGACGGGAAAGGAATCTGGGGGCCCTGCGGTCATTTTCAGTCGCTACTGATTGATACGAATAAATTGACCCTCGGCCAGCTGTTTAAAAACAAAGGCTATGCCACAGCGGCGATCGGTAAATGGCATCTGGGTTTCGGAACCGGAAAAACTGATTGGAACAAGCCGCTGCGGCCGGGGCCGCTGGAACTGGGGTTCGATTATTATTTCGGGGTGCCCAAAGTGAACAGCGGTTATCCCTATGTCTATGTTGAGAATGATTCTATCGTTGGCTACGACCCGAACGATCCGATCACATTCAAGGCGCCTTTTTCGGAAACCACAACCTATCCGGAAGCGGCGGGTAAAAAGACGGCCAACGGAGCGGGCGGGGCCAAAAAAGCACATGCCCTCTACGACGATGAAAAAACGGGAATGCTGCTGACGGAAAAGGCAGTGACCTGGATTTCAGAAAATAAAGAGAAGCCCTTCTTCCTCTATTTCCCGACGACGAATATTCACCATCCGTTCACCCCGGCACCGCAGTTTAAAGGCACCAGTCAGGCGGGGCTCTACGGCGACTTCATTCACGAGTTTGACTGGATGGTTGGAGAGTTGGTCCAATGTTTGGAAAAGAATGGGCTGACGGAAAATACACTGATCATTGTGACCAGTGACAACGGCGGCATGTTTAATCGCGGCGGGCAGGATGCCTTTGCTGAAGGGCACCGTCAGAACGGCGATCTGCTCGGCTTCAAATTCGGCGTTTGGGAAGGCGGACAACGCGTGCCGTTCATCGCCAAATGGCCGGGAAAAATACAGCCGGATACGGTATCTGATCAGTTGATCAGCGGCGTGGATATGCTCGCCACGTTTGCCGCGCTCACGGGCCAGACTGTGGAAGAGAAGCAACTGGCAGACAGTGTGAATGTATTGCCGGCTTTGATCGACGAACCGCAGTCGCCAATTCGGGAGGAGCTGGTCCTTATGCCTCGGCAGGCCAGTCATGTTTCCATTCGCAAAGGAAAATGGATGTATATTCCCAAACAGGCCGCCGGCGGTTTTAAAGGCAAGCCCGGCTCACACGGGGCCGGAGGGCTGGCCTGTGCGACATTTGTCGGAAACGTGAACAGCGATATCGAGAACGGGAAGATCAAAAAGGATGCGCCGCCCGCCCAGCTCTATGATCTTGAGGCCGACGTGAATCAGACGACAAACCTGTATAACGAATACCCGGAAGTCGTGCAGCAAATGAAAGCGTTGCTTGCCGAATATAGACCCGCCAAAGCTGCCGGAAAAAAAGGGAATAAATAAGATGACGCGAAATAAACGATTTCTCCTGACTCTGCTCCCGGTGTGTCTTCTGGTCGCTTCTTTTGTGCCAGCAAAAGTACATGCTGTCGGCACGGCCACATTCACACGCACACCGCTGACCGGGATCGGACCCGATGTGAATGTCTCGCGCAGGGATCCGAGCGATGTCATCAGAGTGGGGGACCTTTATTATGTTTGGTATTCGAGGGGCCCCGTCAAGACGGGCTACAACGCTACGGTTTGGTATGCAACATCGCCGGACGGGGTGAACTGGACGGAAAAGGGCGAGGCCGTCGGCAAAGGCGGGGTCGGAGCGTGGGATGAGGCAAGTGTTTTTACGCCGAACATTCTGGTTGCCGAAGGCAAATACTGGCTGTTCTATACCGCGATTTCAAAAAATATGAAGGTGAAGCCGGATTCCAAAATCGGCATCGCGGTGTCCGATTCGCCGGACGGCCCGTGGCAAAAGCTTGCTTCCAATCCGATCCTGAAGAACAGCGGTAACCCGGCGGACTTCGACAGCCATCTGGTTGATGATTCCTGCCTGATCGTGCGAGATGGAAAATATTGGTTCTACTACAAGGGCCGCCAGCTCGGCAAAGGTGCTGCGGAAACGAAAATGGGGCTGGCGATTGCGGAATCGCCCGGCGGACCCTATATCCGGTATTCGGAACGGTTGGCCTTTCCGGGTAATCACGAAGTCGTGGTCTGGCCGCAGGGCACGGGCGTTGCCGCCATGGCGGACGGTCTCGGTGCGAAGGAAACGGCGAACAGCATTCTGTTTGCAGCGGACGGAATCCATTTTACCAAAACGCATGACGTGATTGACCGACCGAAAGCCGGCGGTACCTATCGTCCCGAGGCCTTTACCGACAGCAACCTGGGCGAAGCCCCGACGTGGGGCGTTGAGATGGATCCCGCAGGTAAGCTGCTGTGTATTCAACGATTTGATATTGAGTGGACGGAATAGCATGAGGTCGAAAATATTAATCCTTCTCGCACTGCTTCCGGCATTCCTTTTTTCTGCATCAGCAGACGAAACCGCGTACGGCACGGTCACGGTCAACCGTACGGCCCTGACGGGGATCGGTGTCGAGAACGGGGTTATGCGCCGGGATCCGAGCGATGTGATCAAGGTGGGGGATCTCTATTATATCTGGTATTCCAAAGGAAAGCTGAAAACCGGCTATGACGCCACCGTCTGGTTTGCCTCCTCTCCGGATGGATTGAACTGGACGGAGCAGGGCATGGCGCTGGCCAAAGGTGAACCGGGGAGCTGGGATGCGGGCAGTGTATTTACGCCCAATATACTCGTCGCCGAAGGGCGCTATTGGCTTTTTTACACAGGGACCACGAAGTCCTATGGAAAAGGTTTTCAGCCGGATTCGAAAATCGGCATTGCGGTTTCGGATTCGCCCGACGGCCCGTGGGAGCGCATGCCGAACAACCCGGTGCTGAAGAATAGTGATGATCCCGAGATGTTTGACAGTCTGCTCATCGACGACGCCTGCCTGATGGTCCGCGAGGGGAGCTACTGGCTGTACTATAAAGGCCGCCAGCAGGGCATGAGTCCGGCAGACACCCAGATGGGCTTGGCGATTGCTGAAAAGCCGGAAGGCCCCTATATCAAATACGAGGCGAATCCGGTCATTCCCGGAAACCATGCCGTGCTGGCCTGGCCCCAGGGCAAGGGCGTCGCGGCGATGATTGGCACAACCGGACCGGCGGATATTATCAACTCGATCCTGTATGCGGAGGACGGGGTTCACTTTGCGAAAACACACGATGTGGTGGATGGTTTCCGGGCTGGCGGCACGTATCGACCGGAGGCCTATACGGATAGCGGCACAGGAGAGCCGATCCAATGGGGCGTCGAGATCGGTAAGCACAAAGGGAACGAGCTGCCCTACATACACCGTTGCGATGTCAAGTGGCCGGAATAGGTCATAGTAGATATTAATGAGGAGATAAAGGGACTGAACCCCTACTATTAGGGGGTAGGCAGCCGTTCAATTTCCCTTATAGTCTAGCTTGAAAATAATGCCTGTGCCGACGCTTAGGAATGAGAGTTGGTGCAATAAAATGATTAGGAGCGTGTTGAAAATGGTTTTAAAAGTTCTATGGAGCATTGGCCTGATGGCTATATTGAGCTCAGCTACGTATGCTAAGACGCGCCCCAACTTTATTATCATCTTCACCGATGATCAGGGCTATCAGGATCTGGGCTGTTTTGGGGCGCCCGATATTAAAACGCCGCGACTTGATCAGATGGCGGCGGAGGGCATGCGCTTCACCAGTTTTTATGCCCAGACCGTTTGCGGTCCCTCGCGGGGTGCGCTGATGACGGGATGCTATCCGATTCGCTTTGCCCGGCAGGACGATCCCGATTCGATTCATCCTGAAATGCACACCGATGAAATCACGATTGCAGAAGTGCTGAAGGAGCAGGGGTATGTAACCGCGGCCTTCGGAAAGTGGGATTTGGCCGGACACAATCCGGCTAAGTACAAGCCGGAGCTTCTGCCGCCGCATCAGGGGTTCGATGAATATTTCGGGACGCCCGGCAGCAACGATAAAGTGGTCAACCTGATTCGAGGCACGAAGGAGATTGAGCAAAAGGCCGATATGTCTACGCTGACGAAGCGATATACCGATGAAGCGATAGCCTTTATTCAGAAAGAAAAGGAGGTCCCGTTCTTTCTCTATCTCGCCCACACGATGCCGCACACGAAGCTTGCAGCGTCCGACGATTTTAAAGGTACGTCGGCGGGCGGTTTGTATGGCGATGTGATTGAGGAACTCGATTTTAACGTTGGCCGCGTGCTGGATACGGTCAAGGAGCTCGGGCTGGACGATAACACCTACATTATTTTCACCAGCGATAACGGCCCCTGGCTGATCCGTAAGCAACACGGCGGGCATGCGGCACCGCTGCGCAGCGGTAAAACCAGTTGCTGGGAGGGTGGCCTGCGCGTTCCGTGTATTATGCGAGCGCCGGGCAGAATCCCCGCCGGATCGGAGTGCGATGCCGTGGCGGCCACGATTGATCTGATGCCGACCATCGCCAAACTGGCGGGCGGCACGGCACCGACCGATCGCGTGATTGACGGGGTTGATATTTCGCCACTGATGCTCGGCGAGTTAGATACATTAAACCGCACCTATTTTTATTATCAGCACAATTGTCTGCGCGCGGTGCGTTCCAATGGTTGGAAACTGATGCTGCCGCATACCGAACCCGTGAAAAGCAGTATTGCCACTAAATGGAGAAATCACATCGCCAAGGCCGACGCCATCCGCATTCAAAATCCCATGTTGTTTAATCTGGATGCCGATATCGGCGAAACCACCGATGTTGCCGACAGTCATCCTGAAAAAGTTTCCGAGCTGATGGAACTGGCCGCGTGGGCGCAGCAGGATATTGGCGACCACGATACGTTCGGTGCGAATGCCCGCACCTTCGACGCACAGCGTCGCACCCTTTCAACTGAAGTGACGGCAACGAAGGGGAAGCCCTAATGAAAGTTTACGACTGCACTTTTTTTGCACGGCTGCTGATCGGTTTGTTCCTGTTCAGTGGGGGGGCTGTTTTAAAAGCCGAAGAACAGCAACCGTTGCGGGTGCTTAGTTTTCAGGACAATAATGGATATGAGCATGCCTCCATGCCGGAGGCAAAGGCGCTGATTGAACGGCTGGGCCGGCAGCATGGCTGGGACGTTGTTTCAACGAAGGACTCGGCAAGCCTGGTCGAATTGGACCTGAGCCAGTTTGATACCGTGATATTCAATAATAACTGCGGAAACAAGGGGCCGGTAATGACGCCCGCAGAGCAGCTGGCTTTGCAGAAGTATGTCCAGAGCGGTGGCGGGTTTCTTGGCGTTCATACGGCCGGAGCGCTGTGGAAAGAGGGCGGGAGTTTTCAGGCGTGGTATGAAGGCCTGATCGGAGCAAGGCAGGTCAGGCATCCCAAGGTACAGCGGGCGCGGCTGGTGGTGGAAGACCGCACCCATCCCGCGACCCGTCATCTTCCCGAGGAATGGTTTGTGACCGATGAGTGGCACACTTTTGATTCCAACCCGCGTGAGCAGGTGAATGTGTTGATTGCGCTCGACGAAAGTTCGTATCAGGGAAAGGCGAACCAGAAGATGGGGGGCGACCATCCCTTCGTCTGGTATCAGGAATACGACGGCGGCCGCTCTTTTTTTACCTCGTTGGGACATACTGCGGAAATCTACAGCAATCCCGATTTTGAAAAACTGATTGAGGGGGCTGTCCTCTGGACCAGCGGCCGTCTTGCCGCAACGTCGCCAACGACTCCGCTTCCTGTAAACGACGGACTCTTTCTGGATCTGGACGCCAATGAGGATGTTGAACTCGAGGACGGAAACCGCGTAAAGGCCTGGCGCAATCAGGTGAGCGGGAACGCAGCTGATGTTTTTGAGCAACGGGATGAAGGGCGTAAGTTGGCCGGTTCAGGCAGGCCGACGTTGAAAACGAACGTTCCAACCATTGGAAATAACAACACGCTGATCTTTGAAGAGCAGGAGCTTTTGAACAGGAATGAAGATGCCTTCGATCACCTGCTCACTGGCAGCGGCTACACCTGGTTTTCGGTGATGTGCGCCTATGAACAGCATGTTGGGAAAAAGGATGTTAATTCCTTCTTCGGGAATTTGCGGAACGGTCCTCCCTATGATGGGTTCTGGGGTAATCTGATGGATGATAATCGCGTGTGGATGGGCTCCCGCAATGGTTTTCCAATGGCTGGAAAGCGTGCCCTGTGGGACGAGAAACTCAATCCCTGTGTGGCGACCCAAGAACCCCTTGCCGAAAATCGATACTATTTAATTGCGGGCCGCATGGGCGCGGGTCAGCAGGTGGTCGACCTCGAACTGTTTATCAACTCCGCGATACCGGTAGACCGCAAGCCGGTTCCCGTTAATCCTGCGGCCAATCCATCAAAGATGGCGATCGGCCAGGAGCGCGATGCCACCAACCATCCGGGCAAAGAATCGTTCCATGGTGAGATTGCCCGCTTCCTGATTTATGAGCGGCCGTTAAGTGATGCCGAACTGGAAACAATGCTCCAGTGCTTGGCAGAGAAATATACGATTAAGACAACTGATTGAGGCGCGAGATGGGATTCATGATGAAGCGAATGCTAATTTTGATGAGTTTGCTGGCTGTGGCGGCGAATGCCGCACAAAAGCCACCTGTGGTGAGCTCGCCGAAGCCAAACGTGATTTTCATCCTGATGGATGATATGGGCTACAGCGATGTGAGCTGCTATGGCGCAACCAAAGTCAGCACACCGAATATCGATCGCATGGCGGCGGAAGGGATACGGTTTACGGACTTTCATACAGGGGCTTCGATCTGCTCGCCGTCGCGCGCGGCGTTTCTGACCGGGGCCTATCCGCAGCGGGCCGGCCTTTATATGGGCATCAATCAAAACCGGGAGGCGCATTGGTTCCTGGGACTGAACCCGGATGAGATCATTCTTGCCGAACAGTTTAAAAGTCAGGGCTACGTTACGGCAATGGTCGGCAAATGGCATCTGGGCAAGGAGGAAAAGTTTTCCTATTTCCATCAGGGTTTTGATCAGTATTACGGTGCGCCGGATAACATGGGGCACAATTCCGCGTTCTATGATGGCCGGGAGGTCATCTATGAAAGTACGCCGTTGGCGCAGCTGACGAAACTATACACCGAGCGCATGGTGAAGCACATTGAGGAGTTTAAGGATCAGCCGTTCTTCATTTATTTCGCGCATAACTATCCGCACACGCCGTATAAAGCGGGACCGAAATTCAAAGGTTCCTCTAAGGATGGCGTGCGTGGTGATGTGATCCAGGAAGCGGATTGGGGCATCGGTGAAATTCTCCAGGCATTGGAAGAAAACGGCATTCTGGAAAACACGCTGGTCATTTTCAGTTCGGACAACGGGCCGGTAAAAAACCAGTATGCGCAGCCCTACAGCGGCACCAAATATGTTTCGCTGGAAGGCGGGCATCGTGTGCCGTTCATCCTCTATTGGAAAGGTATGATTCAACCGGCCGTATCGGATCTTCCGGTGGTTGCGATGGATCTGTTTCCGACGCTGAGCGAACTGATTGGCGCGCCCATGCCGGAAGACCGTATTTATGACGGTGTTAGCCTGACACCACTGTTTAAGGGAGAGTCGATTGCCCGAACTTCGGATGAACCCTTCTATTACTACAACTGCGAAAACCTGCAATGTATTCGGGTTGGCAACTGGAAGCTGCATCTGCCGCGCACCAAGGCGCAGTTGCCCTTCTGGTCGATGAAAAAGCAAAAGGAGATCCAGACACCGCAACTCTACAACTTGAAAACGGATGCGGCTGAAAAGCACGATGTCGCCGCTCAGCACCCGGAACGGGTTGCTGAAATGATGAAGCTTGCCGATCAGGCTCGCCTCCAGCTTGGGGAGTTCGGTGCGCATGGTTCCGAACAGCGCCCGACCGGAACGCTCTTTCCGGAAGTTCCAGTCATTGGAAACCATACGCTGTATTGGGACCAGCTGACCGACGAGGAAAAAGGCCGGGCGAAAACAGAATTTAAAAACGCGAAAGAAAGCAAGAGCGCAAAATCTAAATAGATTGGAGATTGGATGAAAACAGAACCTGCAGACAGCTGTACCAACGATTGTTCATGTTCAGGAGCCACGAACCTGTCGCGGGGACGGTTTCTGATCGGCACCGGTATCTTTGCCGCCGGTCTGGGCGCAGCACCACTCATGGCCGCTGGCAATAAAAATGCCTATGCTGCGCTCCTTATGAGCGATCCATCCTTACGCGGCTACTGGCGCTTTGAAGGGGATCTTGTTGATATGATGGGTAAGTCACAGGCTGAAGCCAGTGGTGATGTGTCGTTTGTGGATGGTGCCATTGAAAGTAAAGGCATCAGTCTTGAGCCCAGCGAGCCCATTCTTATTCCCGGTGCCGACAAGCTGAAGGGGCGTTCCACGACACTTGAAATGTTTTTCAAAATTGATGCGAAGCCCAGTGGTCAGGATAACCCGGTCATCATCGCGCAAAGCAACGGGAAGACCGCGCTCTATGTGATCGGCATCAAGAACGACCTTACGGCACTGCTCTACCAAAACACGAACGGCATGGTGGTCACCGAGATCAACCTGCCGACGGATCAGCCGATTGAAGTGGGGCGTTGGTATCACTTTGCGCTCACCAGTTACGACCTCGACGTGCGCGCCTATATTGATGGTTATGAGTGCAGTCTGTTCGGTGGTGCTTATGAGTATACGCGCAGAGGGCCGAAGAAAACCACCATGACGCTTGGCTCCACTTCGGTTAAAAATGGGTGGGGCTCGACCCATATTTCGCTCGACGAAGTGGCCTGCTATGCGCGCGGCCTGACGCAGGCTGAGCTGCAGGAACATCTTAAAGCAGCTGGTCCGGAGTGGCAGAAGAATCTTCAGGCGGCAGGTGCTTTAGCAGCAACGGTGCTGGCCCGACGAAATGCAACCCGCGAGGCAAAGGCCCGGGCCATTATGAGCGATCCGGGGTTGACCGAACACGGAGCAACCACCGTGTATGAAGGGGAACGTCTCGAGGCCATCAACTTTATGGTGGGAGGAATCGGGGCCGGCGCGATTCAGTTTAATGGCAAAGCCGAGCCTGCAATCTGGCAGATCGCCTGTAATTATCAGGAGATACGCGTCGACGACACGTTCCTTGCGGTCCGGGCACAGGCCGACGGAGGCAAGCCGGTGGTGCGTGCGTTGCAGACCGAGTCAGTCGGAGCGTTTGCTGCAATGCCTTCTTTGAAGTTTGAAGGGGAATATCCCTTCGCCACCTATCGCTTTGAAGAGCCCGCATTGCCGGTGGAAGTGGAGCTGGAAGTCTTCAATCCCTTCATTCCGATGGACCTGAAAGATTCAGCGATTCCCTGTGCGATTTATACGGTTACCGCAAAGAATACATCAGCGTCCCCCGTAAAAGTCGACATACTGGCCGCACAGAAGAATGCGCTTGGTTTCAACGAAGGAAAGAATGGTGCATTCGGTAAAAACCAGAATGAGATTTTGAAGAACGGCGATGCGACCCTTCTTCACATGACCCGCAAAGGCATCGACCATTCCGATATGGTGTTGATGACGCAGGCGGGGGGAACATCGGGCACGGCTGCATGGGATTCAACCAAGGCGCTACACCATGATGTTTCCGCATCGGGTATTCTGAAAGGTCCGGCAAAGTCGGATGTGTCACCAGCGGGCCAGTCGGTGAACGGGGCACTCTCCGCGCCGCTCGAACTGGCTCCGGGCGAGTCCAAGTCGGTTACCTTTGTGCTGGCGTGGTATTTCAAAGCCGGCAAGCACGGCTCAGGCAAGGCGATGAAGTCGTTGGAAGGGGAAGGGGGCAACAGCATTGCCTGGTCGGGGCAGGGACAGAACTATACCAACTGGTGGCCGAGTGCGCTGGGTGTTGCAGCATATATGCAGGACAACCTGAACGAGTTGACGGCACGCACGCGGCTCTTCCATGACACCCTGTATGCCTCCACACTGCCGGTGTGGCTGTTGGATCGCATGAGCTCTCAGCTTGCAGTGCTGCGAAGCCAGACGTGCTGGTGGGCGGCCGATGGATACTTCGGCGCCTGGGAAGGTTGTAATGCAGATGCGGGGTGTTGCGGCGGTAACTGCACGCACGTGTGGCACTATGCACAGGCGCATGCCCGTTTGCTTCCAGAGCTTGGAAGATTGATGCGTCAGCAGGATTATGACCGACAGAAAGATAATGGCCTGACTCCGTATCGCCATACCAATAAGGCCGGAGCAGCCGATGGATTTTACGGCACGATTCTGAATACCTATCGCGAGTATCTCTGTTCGCCGGACAGCAGCTGGCTTGAAGAGCAATGGCCGAAGGTGAAGAAGGGGATGGATTGGAGCATCGACTATTGGAATCCAAGCCACGACGGGTTTATGGAAACCACGCAGCATAATACACTGGATGGCGATTTCATGGGTTGCTCTTCCTGGATCGGCAGCTTATATCTTTCTGCACTCGAAGCAGCGGCGCGCATGGCGGATGTCATGGGCGACACTTCCTCGGCGGCGGAATATCGTAAGATCCGTGCGTCGGGCAAAAAGTTGCAGAATGAGCGGCTGTGGAATGGCGAATATTATATTCAGGAGCAGGGAGAAAAACGGAGTCAGGACTATCTGGACGGTTGCCACATTGACCAGATTCTCGGTGAATGGTGGGCGGATCAGGTGGGCATCGATCGCAACTATCCGCCGGAGCGATCCCGCAAAGCAATGGAGTCGCTGTTGGAATATAACTTCCTGACCGACTTTTATGGGCAGTCGCTCAAGCCCCGCCAGTATTGCGAAATCGATGATGGCGGCATGAAAATGATCACCTGGCCCAACGACCCGCAGCCGATTCCCGGGATGAAATACGGTGATGAGGTGATGACCGGTTTCGAATACGGCGCCGCCGTTTCCATGATTCAGAACGGAATGGTGAATGAAGGCCTGATGGTGATTAAGGTGATTTTCGATCGTTACAACGGCCGCCTGCGCACCGAAGGGGTTTCCAATGTTCGGAATGGTCCGTGGGGCTATTCGGGCAACCCGTTTGGTGACGACGAGTGCGGAAAGTTCTATGGCCGTTCGCTGAGTGTCTGGTCGGCCTTGTTGGCACTGCAGGGCTTCATCTACGACGGCCCGGCGGGCATCATCGGTTTCCGCCCGGTCCTGCATCCGGAAGACCACGCCAGCTTCTTTACCGTCGCCGAAGGCTACGGCCTCTATTCCCAGACGCTGGATGCGAACACGCTCAAAGCATCTATCGGTCTGGCGGCTGGGCAGGTTCGCCTGACCGAAATCGTTTTGGCTGCTCCTGAAGGGAAAGTAAAATCCGTAGAGGTGACGCTTGGCGGCAAGTCGGGACAGCCACCTTTTGAGGTGATGGATGGCGATGTGATCCTGAAATTGCAGAGTCCGCTGATTCTGCAAGCCGGCCAGCAGCTCGACATACAAGTGGAGTTTAAATAACCGTGGAGCCAAACACAAAGGCACGAAGTGCACAAAACTTAGTGTCCTTTGTGCCTTGAGCGCAGCGGGTGTTAACAACGACTTCCAGAGGTTGGAAAAAGGAACCATGATGAGTTTTAAAAAGATATTGGGGCTGCTGCTGTGCGGCTCGGTTTGTGTCAGCAGTTTGAGTGCGCAGGATTATGTGCCGGAGAAAGGGTCGACTGCGGAAAAGAAAACCACGGGCAATTGGATGCCGAATCCGGATCCCGATCTTCCGAATGTGCTCATTCTGGGCGACTCCATTTCCATCGGCTACACATTGGATGTCCGGGAGCGGTTGCAGGGCAAAGCCAATGTATATCGTCCCTGTTCCTTGAACGGTAAAAAAGCGGAAAACTGTCAGGGGACGACCTTTGGACTTCAGAAGATCGATGCATGGCTGGCCGATCAAAAATGGGATGTGATCCACTTTAACTGGGGGCTGCATGATCTGAAGCATGTAGATGCGAAGACGAAAAAAAACTCGAACTCATTTGACGACCCACAGCAGGCGGATCCGGCGGCCTATGAAAAAAACCTTACCGAGCTGGTCGCAAAGCTTAAAGCAACGGGTGCTCAACTAATTTTTGCGACGACCACGCCCTATCCGGAAGGGCCGCAGGGCCCGGCCCGCGATCCCGCGGATGTCAGCAAATACAATGATATTGCTCTCAAAATTATGCAGGCGAATGATGTTCAGGTGAATGATCTTTATACGCTCTGCGACGGGAAACTGGATGAAATACAGCTCCCGAAAAATGTGCACTTTAATCCTGCCGGTCGGGAGCTTCAGGGTAAAGCCGTTGCAGAGGCTATTGAAATGGCTCTGGTTGCGACAGCTGATGCTGAAGACCCGGTTCGGGTGGCCTGTGTGGGGGACAGCATCACCTTCGGGGCGCGCATCGAGGATCGCGAAACCAATAGCTATCCTGCTCAGCTTGGACAATTGCTGGGCGAAGGATACGAGGTAAAAAACTTCGGTCAAAATGGCGCGACGCTGTTGAAAAAGGGCAATAATCCATATTGGAAGAAACCCCCGTTTAAACCATCGCACGCCTTTAATCCCGACATCGTCATCATCAAACTGGGAACCAACGATTCCAAGCCGGAAAACTGGAAGCACAAGGACGGGTTTGTTGCCGACTATCTCGCTCTGATTGAAAGCTACCGGGCATTGCCCTGTCATCCGGTGGTGATTATCTGTCGCCCGGTTCCAGTCTATCCGGACAGTAAAAAGATCACCGATAAGATTGTGCGGGAAGAGGTCATTCCGGCGATTGACGAAGTTGCAAAACAGGCGAACGTTGAAATCATAGATTTGTATGCGCCACTGAGCAACAGGCCGGATCTGTTCCCCGACGACATTCATCCCAATGCCGAAGGGGCGGGAATCATGGCAGAAATAATTTGTCCGTTCGTACTCGCGCAGGCAGAGAGTAACGAGAACTGATTTATGAGAGTTGGAATGAAGAAAACCATAGGAATGGCCGGAGTCGCTTTAGCACTGGCTGTCAGTGCTTTTTCAAATGCTGAAACGCCCAACATTGTCCTCATCTTTGCCGATGATCTCGGGTATGGCGATATTGGTTGTCATGGCGCGACGAAAGTGCAGACGCCGAATATTGATAAGCTTGCGGAAGAAGGGCGTTCATTTGTTGATGCGCATTCGTCGTCGGCGGTTTGCACGCCTTCGCGTTATGGGTTGCTCACCGGAGAGTATCCCATGCGTGCTGGGCTTTGGGGGCCGTGCCTTCCAACCAGTAAACTGCTGATTGATCCCGACCAGCTGACCATCGCATCGCTTCTGAAAAAGAAGGGCTATGCGACTTCCGCATTCGGAAAGTGGCATCTTGGATTCGGAACCGAAGCCGCAGATTATTCGAAACCGCTGCGCCCCGGGCCGAATGATCTCGGGTTCGATTATTACTTCGGCGTGCCCGTGGTGAACAGCGCTCCGCCCTATGTTTATGTGGAGAACGACCACGTCGTTGGAATGACGCCCGAGGATCCCATTGTTTTTATCGGCAAGAAGGCCGGGAAGAAAGCAACGCCCATTACCCCGCTGACCAAAGCGAATGGAAACCGGGTGGTGAACTGGTTTGGCGGTGCGGCCGAAGCGCACAAGCTCTACAACGACTTTGACCTAGGGACGACCTTGGCGGAGCGGGCTACTCAATGGATCAAAGAACAAGGGAAAAAACCGTTCTTCCTCTACCTGGCCACGACGAATATTCATCATCCAATCACCCCGGCACCGCGCTTCCAAGGCACAAGCCAGTGCGGGCTCTATGGCGACTTTATCCATGAGCTGGACTGGATCGTCGGTGAAGTTATGAAGACGCTGGAGGAGCAGGGGATTGCCGACAATACGCTCGTGATATTTACTAGCGATAACGGCGGTATGTTTCATGAGGTTGCGCAGGAGGCCTTCGCAGATGGCCATCGGCAAAACGGCGATCTGCTCGGCTTTAAATTCGGTATCTGGGAAGGCGGGCACCGCGTACCGTTTATTGTCCGTTGGCCGGGAAAAATCGAGGCGGGCACCACATCGAAGCAGTTGATCTGCAACGTGGATATGCTGGCCACCTTTGACGCACTGACCGGATCGTCTCTGGAAAAAGACCAAATGGCCGACAGTGTGAATGTACTTCCGGCTTTGGTTGGAGAGCCGACCGTGCCGTTACGCGATCATCTGATTCTTTCGCCTCGCAAAGCGAGCCACGTTTCCGTGCGCAAAGGCAAATGGATGTATATTCCGGCCAAGGGCAGTGGCGGCTTTACCGGCACCAAACCGGGGCAGCATGGTTTTTCCGGCCCGGCCGCCTGTACGTTCACCGATCACCCGAACAGCGATATCGCAACTGGAAAAATCAAAAAGGATGCACCGCCCGCCCAGCTCTACGATCTCGAATCCGACGTCAACCAGACAAAGAACGTTTATAACGAATACCCCGAAGTCGTGCAGCAGATGCAGGCATTGCTGGAGAGCTATAAAGCTCAGTTGAAAAAATGATGAATCTGATAAAAATAATGGGTGTGTTGGTTCTGGCCGGAACAACTTTGATTGCGAGTGCGGCTTCGATTCCGGAGGATAAGCAGTTGGATGCTGCCTGGGTGATGTCGTTGACCGAGCGGGGGCATGCGCTGGATCGGGGTGTTGCCGGTTCGACGGAAGACGACTCGCTGAAATATATCGGCATGCCGGTCGGCGGGATCGGTTGCGGTCAGCTTTATCTCGGCGGTAACGGTAAACTTTGGCTCTGGGATATTTTTAAGAGCAACTATCGCCGCGAGCCGCCTAGCAAGCAGGGGTTTCTGGTTTTATCGTTTGTGCTCGGCGGGCACTACGCGTATCCGGTTGCGCAGGGCGAACCCTATAGCGACTCAAACGGCGCGGAGGTGGAGCAGGGATTTTTTATTCGCACCAAAGCCGGCACTCGGACGCTCGATCGCCAGGGATTTTTCGACATCCAGTTTCGTGGAGAATATCCGGTGGGCAAGGTGACCTATGCGGATAAAGATTATCCGGTCAAGGTTCAGCTCGAAGCGTTCAGTCCGTTCATTCCGCTCAATGTGAAGGATTCCGCTGTTCCGGCAACGGTGATGAGTTATACCGTCACCAATACCTCGGAGGCCGCCGTGGATGTTGAGCTCGGCGGCTGGCTGCAGAATGCGACCTGCCCGTACACGACCGATCCAATGGCTGGAAAACGCCGCAACCGTCTGATTGAAGCCGACGGTCAGGTGAGTCTGCTCAGCACTGTCGAAGGCGAGGGCGTGAAGGGCCGGCATGGGGATGGATCCATGACGCTGACCCTGCTGCATGCGCCGCACGAAAAAGGACTGCAGGTTTCGGCGGCGGTATCCCTGGTTGACCCGGAAGAACCTTCGGGTCTGTTTGATCAGGCGAAACCGCTGAACGCTCAGCCCGACACCGCCCGGCCGCTGGATGAGCTGCTGGTCGGCGGATTGTTCGCGGCGTTCCGGCTGGCGCCCGGGGAATCGCGGACGCTGGACTTTGCCGTCACCTGGTATTTTCCCGAATATACGGAAATTGACGGCTTGCCGGTGGTGAAGAGGACGCAGGATTCGCGTCATATCTTCCGGAATAAAACACGGTTCTACGGCGCGCAGTTTGATTCTGCCGCGGATGTGGCGGACGGTCTTGCGGGAGAGAACAAGCGCCTGCTGCAGGAGACCCGGGCATGGAACCGGACGTGGTATGACAGCACGCTGCCGTATTGGCTGCTGGATCGCAGTTTTATTCCGATCGACTGCATCGCCACGCAGACGTTCCATTATTTTGATGACGGTCGTCCGTACGCCTGGGAAGGCGTGGACTGCTGCCCCGGAACGTGTACGCACGTGTGGTATTATGCGCAGGCGCTGAGCCGTATTTTCCCGGAGCTGGAACGGGCCTTCCGCGAGAAGGTCGACTTCAACGCCGGCATCGGTTTTGAACCGGCGTCCGGCATGATCAAGGACCGCGCGGAATATCATGCCAAAGGCAAGGAAGCGGTCGACGGGCAGGCCGGCAGCATTATGCGCGTCTATCGCGAGCACAAAATGTCGGCGGATGACGCATTCCTGAAACGGGTCTGGCCGAATGTGAAGAGCGCCACCGAATTTCTGATCCGCAAAGACGCGGACGACAACGGGCTGATCGAAGGCAAACAGCCGCACACCCTCGATGCCGCGTGGCATGGGCCGATGGGCTGGTTGAGCAGCGTCTACCTCGGCGCACTGGCGGCTGCCGAAGCGATGGCCGTCGAATTGGGGGATCAGGATTTTGCGCAGCGGTGCCGCACCATCCTTGACCGGGGATATAAAAACATCGTTGCTGAAGTTTTCGACGGGGAATATTTTATTCATAAGCCTGCGGGGCCCAAGGGACTCAATGCCAACAAGGGCTGCCATATTGACCAGGTGCTGGGCCAGGCCTGGATGCATCAGGTGGGCCTGGGCCGGATTATTCCAAAGAACGAGACGGTCTCGGCGCTCAACAGCCTTTGGAAATATAACTTTGCGCCGGATGCCGGACAGTATGCGCTGGATCATATTCAGATTGCGCCGGCGTTCCGCTGGTATGCGATGCCGGGCGAAGCGGGGCTGGTGATGACGACCTGGCCGAAGGGCGGAGCGGAGCTGGCCATTCCCGGAAATAAGCTGCGGACCAAAGGCGTGAACCCGGAAAAATTTACGGGCGTCGGCGGCTACTTCAATGAGTGCATGAACGGCTTTGAGTATCAGGTGGCGGCCCACATGGTTTATGAAGGCGAGCCGGATTCGGACCTGGTGGAAAAGGGGCTCGCGGTTACCAAAGCGGTGCACGAGCGCTATGGGGCTGAAAAGCGCAATCCGTACAATGAGATTGAGTGCGGCGACCACTATGCCCGATCGATGGCGAGTTACGGCGTGTTTCTCGCGGTCTGCGGGTTTGAGTATCACGGCCCCAACGGGCACCTCGGGTTCGCCCCGCGTGTGAAGCCGGAAAATTTCCGCGCGCCGTTTACCGCGGCGGAAGGCTGGGGCACCTACAGCCAGACGATTTACGGAAACCAAATGCAGGCAGCCGTCCGGCACAAATGGGGGTCGCTTACTCTCAACACGGTGCGGCTGGATCCGGGGAGTTTGAACGTGAAGCAAGTGGCTGTGGCCGTGGATGGGAAACCGGTTGCATCCCGTTTTGAAATGGACGGTGGCGGAGTGAAGCTGTTGTTGCAGCACCCGCTGACCCTGCACGCCGGACAGCAACTGGATATACAGATGAATGATAAATGAGGAATGATAACTAACCACGAAATACACAAAAGACACGAAACAGACAGGAAATCTTTCTTCCGTGTGTTTTGTGTATTTCGTGGTTTGAATTGAATTTCCAAGGATTGGAAACGAGGAGTAATGATGAGTTTGAAAATTTTAATCGGGTTGGTGTTGGGGCTGGTCGGGCTGAGTTGTGCTGAACCGGTTCGGCCCAATATAATCTATATTTTAGCCGATGATATGGGCTTCGGTGATCTGGGTTGCTACGGGCAGGAGGTCATTCAGACGCCCAACATTGATACGCTGTGCGGGGAGGGGATGAAGTTTACCAACCATCATTCCGGCAGCACGGTCTGTGCACCGTCACGCGCCTGCCTGATGACGGGGCAGCATACGGGGCACGTGTGGGTGCGCGCCAACGGGAAAAAGGTGCAGCTGCGGCCGGACGGCAAAGACATCACGATGGCACGTGTACTGAAAAACGCGGGCTATCACACCGCGATGATCGGCAAGGCCGGCACCGGGTGCGATGTCTCCCCCGGCCAGCCCAACGAAAAAGGGTTTGATTATTTCTACGGTTTCAACGGCCATGCGGAAGCGCACCACTATTTCCCGAAAGAGGTGTTCCGCAATGCTGAAAAAATCGAGTTTCCGAACAATCGCCTGCACACGGGCGACACCTATATCCATGACGAGTTCATGAAGGAAATCACAGGTTACCTGGATGAACGTGGTCAGGACGGTCAGCCGTTCTTTCTGCATTATGCTGCGCTGATTCCGCATGCGAGCATCGTTGCGCCCGAAGAGTGGGTAGAAAAATACCGCGGGAAGGTGGACGAGGTTTCTCCGTTCAAAGGGGGCGGTGGAGGCCGCGGTGCGGAGTACGGCCCGGTCAAAGAGCCCAGGGCGACGTTTGCCGGAATGGTGAGCCGCCTCGATTGGGAGATCGGCGAGATCCGCAGGAAACTGGAGGAGCTGGGGCTGGCGGATAACACGCTGATCCTGTTTTCGTCCGATAACGGGCCGCACAGTGAGGGCGGTCATTCGCCCGAACATTTTGACTCCAACGGGCCGCTGCGCGGCGGTAAGCGCGATATGTTTGAGGGCGGTGTCCGGGTTCCGATGATTGCCTGGTGGCCGGGACACATTGCCGCCGGCAGCGAGTCGGACCATCTGTCCGCTTTTTGGGATGTGATGCCGACCCTGTGCGAATTGACGGGGGCCATCGCGCCGGACGGAATCGACGGCCTCAGCTTTTTACCGACCCTGCTGGGGCAGAGCGGACAGGCGCAGCACGATTATCTCTACTGGGAGTTTTATGAAAAGGGCGGCAAGCGTGCCGCATTGACCCAAAAGTGGAAAGCGGTGCAGCTGAACGTGGGCGGCGGCGGTGATCCCATTATGCTGTTTGATATTCATGCGGATACCGGAGAGCAAAACAATGTGGCCGCCCAGTACCCCGAGGTGATTGATCAGTTTAGAGGCATCTTTAAAAAAGCGCACACCCCGTCCCCGATCAAAAAATGGCCATCCGTAGCTAAGGGTAAAAAGCAGAAGAAATAGAGCGGCGCAAAGCATAATGCAACCGGAGAGGATAGGGGCTGAGATGAAACGGGTTTTGAACAAAATCGCAATGCTGGTCATAACGTTATGCGGTACGTTATGTTCCTTCGCTGAGGCGGAAGCGCAGCGCCCGAATGTGATCATTATCTATGGCGATGATGTCGGTTTTGGCGATGTGGGCGTCTACGGCTCTAAAATGATTCCGACCCCGAATATCGACCGCCTGGCGGCGGAAGGGCTGCTGTTTACAGACGGCCATTGTTCGGCCGCCACCTGCACGCCGTCGCGCTACTCGATGCTCACCGGGATTCACGCGTTCCGCGACAGCGTCCATATCCTTCCGCCCAATGCGCCGCTGACAATTCCAACGGATATTCTGACGCTGCCGAAGCTTTTTAGGCAGGCGGGCTATACGACGGGGGTGATTGGGAAGTGGCATTTGGGGATCGGAACCAAGGGGACGCCGGTCAATTGGAATGGCGATGTGAAGCCGGGCCCGCTGGAGATCGGTTTTGACCGGTCATTTCTTCTGCCGTCGACGAACGACCGGGTGCCGTGTGTTTATCTGGACGGACATCGCGTCGTGAATCTCGATCCGAACGATCCGCTTTATGTCGGAACCTCGGCCAAACAAGTCAACCGCCCCGGCAGCACCCGATATCCCGATGCGAAAAAGAATAAGGGTGCGATGACCTACTACCGCAGCACGCACGGTCACAATCAAAGCGTGATTAACGGCATTGGCCGCATCGGGTACATGGCCGGCGGAAAATCAGCTTTGTGGAACGACGAAACCATGACCGACGAGTTTGTGAAACAGACGAAGACGTTTATCGCGGACCATAAGGATCAACCGTTTTTCCTCTATTTTGCATCGCAGTGCATCCATGTGCCGCGTGCTCCGAATCCGCGTTTTCAGGGCAAGACCGAGCTGGGCTTTCGCGGCGATTCGATGGTCGAGTTTGACTGGGCCACGGGGGAAATTATGAAGGCGCTGGAGGAACACGGCCTGACTGAAAATACGATGGTGATTTTTTCCAGCGACAACGGTCCGGTCTATGACGACGGGTACGCAGACGGAACCGAGGTGAAGAAATCATTGGGCGAGGTGGACCGCGGGCATGACGGTTCCGGGGTTTACCGCGGCGGAAAATACCGGATCTACGAGGGCGGAACCCGCGTACCGTTTATTGTGCGCTGGCCGGCCCAAATCAAGCCGGGCACCTCCGGCGCGTTGATGAATCAGATCGATTTTATTGCCTCGTTTGCCGCGCTGCTGGGCCTGGAGGTTCCGGCGGACGAAGCCCGCGACAGCCGGAACATGCTGGATGCGTTACTTGGAAATGATTCGACGGGTCTTCCCTTTATGTTTGAAGAGTCTCAGAAAGGCCGCGCATTGCGAATCGGGTCCTGGAAATATATTGCTCCGGAGGATAAATCCTGGCTCGGCAACGCTGAACCGGCCAGGTTGTATAATCTGGCGAATGATCCCTCTGAGCAGAACAATCTTATTGCACAGCATCCCGAAAAGGCGGACTCGATGGCGGATCAGTTGAAAAAGCTGATGGCCTCCGATGGGGTTCGGTCAGGCGGTTGATCGGGGACGGTGTGGGCACGCTGTAAAAATATTGGAGAGAGTATGAAAAAATGGATAGCGGCATTTGCTGGTGGATTTTTGTTCTCAGCAACGGTTCTGGCCGATGCGGTACAGATCCGTGCGACGGCGGCGGAAGTCGTTATCGAAAATGAGCAGGTAACGGTTCAGGTTTCGCTCAAAGAGGGAACGTATTCGGCTATTCGAAAGAAGGATCATGTTGAATGTCTGTCGAACGCATCCTGGTCGGTTGAAGAATGGCGCTCTACGGACGGCTATGTATTCTCATGGAAGGAGAAGGCGCTGTCGGATGCTTCAGGGAAGGGAGCAGCGCTTGAGGTGACCGGAACCAAAGCCGGTGCTCCATCACTGATTCTCAGTCTCGCTCTCTACGAAGAGTTGGATTTTATCTCGCTATACAGCGGTGTGGTGAACACATCAGATCAGCCGTTGCGGATCAAAAATTATTCTCCCCTTTTAGGTAGGGCCTACAAGGGTGCAGGGTTCGCAGATTTCATGCTGCTTGATGGTGAAAGCGGCGAGTATATCAGCAAAGTCCTGACCGGAGACGATGCCCGGGAACTTTCGTGCTTCAACAATGTGCTGGCCACGTTTGGAGAAAAGGGAGCGGCCAAAAACAATCTGCTGATCGGCGGGTTGAGCTATCTCGATTTCATGAAGCACGGCAAAATACAAAGGTTGGAAAACGAGTTGGAGGTCAAACTTTGGGGACATGATCCGGTTGGCAAACGTGTGGATCAAAACAGCATCTGCATTCTTGACCGGGACCGGTTTTATATCGATTTCACACCCGCATCACGTTTCGGCATTCTGGAAAACTATGGCCGGGCCCTGAAGACGGCGAACAACGTCAAACTGGATACCTTAACCGCGCCGGCCCTGAACTTTTGGTATTGTATGTTCGAGATATGGGGTGCCGATGAGTTCAGAAACACGTCTGTCGGAACGCTGGAGGCCCTTCAGAAAGCGAAGGATACCGGTTTTTTGAACTATTCACCGCTCGCCCTCCGGCTTGAACCGGACGATTATGCCGTTCCAAACAATCAGCAGGGTTGGTGGGATGACGAACACTGGCGGATGTATGAAAGCGGGAAACTTGAAGAACCGTATGACACCATTGAAAAGTGGGGCCATGAAGTGCTCAAACAGGGAGGAATTCCGCTCATCTACAGTCAGACGGCTCGCCGCTCGCTCGATTATGCCGAGGCGTTCCCCGGGCATATGCTGTTTAACGAGGTGAGTAAAAAACGCTCCAAGGGTAAGATTAAATATTACCAGGGGGATCTCTACTGGTCCTATGACTTCACGGATCCCGGTTTCATCCAGCACATGGAAGACGTCTACCGTAACCTGAAGAACGGCGGGGTGAGGGGGATCAAGTTTGACTATCCTGACACCGGCTGGGCCTACGACGGGGGAATGGAAGACCCACACGCAACAACAACCCGGGCGTACCGCAGGATTTATGAACTCGCCTATGAAGGCCTGGGCTGGAACTCCGACGTCCATGAGCGCCTGCCACTGCACGGCGACATCTGCCTGGGAGCGATAACGACGCATCGGACAGAGTTTGATACCGATCGATACTACCCGGTGATGGCGAGGAAGTGCGGCCTGCGCTGGTATAAAAACCGGGTGGCCGTCAAATATGTCAACGATGTGATCAATCCGTTCCATGCATTCCCGTTCAACCACGATGGCTGGCGGACTGCGTATACGATGACCTACCTCACCAACGCACGTATTGAGCTGGGCAAATACATTGAGAAAATGACCGACGACATGCGTCATGACCTGACCCGTATCATTCCGCTCTACACCGAGGAGAAAAGTGCAAAACCGGTCGATGCCTTCAGCGGAAAAGAGTATCCGCAGATCTTTGATTTTGAAGTATCCCCTTCCTGGCATCAGGTTGCGTTTTACAACACCCAAATCGAAAAGAACAAAAGCAAAGTCAAAGCGCAATGGGACTCGATTCCGAGGGAGCCGGCCACAGCAGAACCGGCAGAATCAGCAACCCCAAAAAAGAAGAAAAGACCACTGTCAACAACCGCATGGCCCGTAACAGGTAGAGGCCTTCGTGAAGCCGCACAAACGCTTCCGGTTGCATCGACTATTTCTGTTTCACTCTCGGACTCCAACGACGATGGCGGCCTGGGGCTTGATCCGGCGACAGCGTATTATGTCTATGACTACTGGAACGATGCATTCATCGGAAAACTCTCCGGCACCGCCTCCCTTGAGCAGACGCTCAGACCGGGTGAAACCCGCATGATGTCTGTTCATGCCGTTGAGCCGAACCCCCAGTTTATTTCAACCGACCGCCACATTATGCAGGGGTACGTGGATTTCGAAACGCTCCCGCAGTGGGATGGTGACAGCAACACCCTCGCTGCGGTCTCTAAGGTGATCAAAGACGAGGCCTACACCGTCACCCTTGCGCTCAACGGATATGAGGTAGACCGCGTTTCAGCTTCCGGAGCCACCGCGGAATTCAAGCTGGTGGATGCCGCGAAGGGGATTGGAAAATTGACGCTGCTTGCGAAGGAAAACGGTGCCGTTGGGTGGACCGTGCACTTCAAGCAGGGGAAGTAGAAACATAAACGGATTCAGATGCAGGAATAATAAACGCAAAGTCGCAGAGAGCGCTAAAACACGCAAAGGACTGATTTTGCGAAGCGCTTAAAATTGCGTTGAAAATTCCAGGGATTGGAAACGAAGGATACAGGAACAAGGATGCATTTAAAAAAAATATGGGGCTTGGTGCTGTTGGGGGCGGTTGCCTGTTGCGGCGAACTATACGCTGCGGAAAAGCCGAACTTTATCATCATTCTGACGGATGATCAGGGGTATCAGGATCTCGGGTGCTACGGGTCGCCGAATATCCGAACCCCTAACATTGACCGGATGGCGGCAGAGGGCATGCGCTTTACCAGTTTTTACGCCCAGACCGTCTGCGGGCCGTCCCGTTCGTCTCTGCTGACAGGGTGTTATCCGATGCGCATCGAACGGGCCGAACATGATGACGGGCGTATGGTGCACCCGGCGATGTCGTTGAACGAAATCACCCTGGCTGAGATCCTTAAGGAGCAGGGATACAAAACCGGCATGGCCGGGAAATGGGATGTATCCGGCAGAGGAACGTTAACGTTCCGCGTTGCGTTCGGCCCGCACAACCAGGGCTTCGACCACACGCTGTGGGGACAGAACAGTAAATGCCAACCGCTGTATGATAAGGCGAAGGTATCGCTGAAGAACGCCAACAAGCCATCGCCGACCGAGCTTTTCACAAACAAGGCGATAGAGTTCATCGAGGAACATAAGGACGAACCGTTTTTCTTCTACCTTGCGCATCCCATGCCGCACACGCCCTTGAAGACGACGCCGCAGTTTAAAGGGAAATCGAAAGCCGGACTGTATGGTGACGTTATTGAGGAGCTCGACTTCCACACCGGCCGCCTGTTGGACAAAGTGAAGGAACTCGGTCTGGATGACAGCACCTATATTATCTATACCAGTGACAACGGCCCCTGGTGGATCAGGAAAGATCACGCCGGGCACTGCGAGCCGCTGCGCAGTGCCAAAACCAGCACCTATGACGGTGGACTGCGCGTCCCGTTCATCATCCGTGCGCCCGGAAAGGTTCCCGCCGGAACCGTTTCGGATCTCGTCTGCGCCAACATTGATCTGTTTCCAACCATTGGAAAACTGGCCGGAGCAGACGTTCCGGATGACCGCGTGATCGACGGGCTGGATATTTCCGGGATTATTCACGGCACACAGACGACGCTGGATCGTCCGTTTTTCTTTTACCAGCATGAGGCCCTGCGGGCCGTGCGCCGTGGTGAGTGGAAGCTCCATCTGCCGCATTCCGATTTGGATCGCACCAAGGAGGGGGAGCAATGGCAAGCCCACGTGCCCCCCGAAGACCGCCCCTATATTGAAGAACTCACGCTCTACAACCTCAACACTGATATTGGAGAAACCACGAATGTGGCTGCGCAATATCCGGAAGTGGTTGCGGAGCTGTTGAAAGATCTCGACTTTGCCAAAGAGGATATCGGTTATCACGCTGTGGTTGGGAAGAACTCCCGAAGACAATAAGAAGAAGGACACATGATGAAAAAAATGAAATTAATACTCCTTACCCTCCTGTTCTCGGCGTCTCTTTCATTCGCCGCAGGTAGACCCAATTTTATTCTCATCTTTACGGACGATCAGGGCTATGCGGACCTGAGCTGTTTTGGCGGCGACCATGTGCTGACGCCGAACATTGACCGGATGGCGGAGGAGGGCGCGCGGTTGACGAGCTTTTATGTGGCGGCGCCGCTCTGCACACCGTCGCGAGCGGCGATGATGACCGGCTGCTATCCGGCGCGGATTGACATGGATGTGCCGTCGTCGATCACGGTAGAGGAAGTCAGTGAAAAACCGTTTCCCGTCTGTCTGGCCGGCGATGGGCGGGGCCTGAATCCGAAGGAGTTGACGATTGCGGAAGTGGCGCAGTCGGCCGGATACAAAACGGGCATGTTCGGCAAATGGCATCTGGGCGATCAGCCGGAATTCCTGCCGACCCGCCAGGGCTTTGAGGAGTTTTTCGGGATTCCGTACAGCCATGATATTTCGCCGAAGCATCCGAGAAATAAGATTTTCGAGTTTCCGCCGCTGCCGCTGCTGGAAGGGGAATACGTGGTGGAGATGAATCCGGATTCGGACTATTTGACCCGGCGCTTTACCGAGCGGGCGGTCGATTTTATCCAGCGGCATAAAGATGAACCGTTTTTCCTGTATGTGGCGCATGCTTTGCCGCATGGGCCTCTGGTGGCGTCGCCGGAGATGAAAAAGGAATATGAACGGAAGCGGACCGAAACGGGGCAGGGAAAGAAAGGCGTCTTTTCAGCGGCGATCTATGAGATCGATTGGTCGGTCGGCGAAATTCTGAAGACGCTGAAGGAGCAGGGCATCGACGAAAATACGATAGTGCTCTTCACCAGCGACAACGGCCCGGCAAAGGGCTCGGCCAAACCCTTGAGCGGGAAAAAGGGTAAAACCCTCGAGGGGGGGCAGCGCGTACCCACTGTAATTCGCTGGCCGGAGAGAATTCCGGCGGGGGACAACAACAAGATGCTGACGGCGATGGATGTGCTGCCGACTTTTGCAAAGCTGGCCGGCGGCACGCTGCCGGATGATCTCGTGATTGATGGTAAAGACATGATGCCGACGCTGGTGGATGGTGCGGAGAGCCCGCATGAATATTTTTTCTATGCCCACTGGGGTGTGCTGGAAGGGGTGCGCTGGAAGTCCTGGAAGCTGCGCATCGTCGATGGCAAAGAGGCCCTCTACAATCTCGATGAGGATATTTCCGAGAAGAAAAACGTCGCCGCGAACCACCCTGAAATTGTTCAGCAGCTTAAGGCGGCGATGGAAGGTTTTGAAAAAGAGATGCGGGCAAACGTCCGTCCGGCGGGTGTTGTGGATCATCCCGTCCCGCTTTCGATGACGGCTGAATAATGGTTTTCCAATGACTGAAAAGCAGGAGAAATTATGCGTGTAATAAAACTGTTAGGGTTGGCTCTGCTGGGGGCTGTTTCATGTTTCGCGGTTCCGCAGGATCCGCCGAACATCATCGTCTTTCTGACGGATGATCAGGGCTATAACGATGTGGGCTGTTTCGGTTCGCCGAATATTAAAACGCCTCATTTCGACCAAATAGCAGCGGAAGGGATGCGGTTCACTGATGCCTATGTCGGCTCGCCGGTCTGCGGTCCGAGCCGCTCCGCGCTGATGACCGGCAGCTATCCGATCCGCATCGGCGAACCGGGCAATAAGAAAAACCTGCACACGGTTCCGCACACGAAGGAGCTGATGATTCCGGAGGTGCTGAAACAGGCCGGGTATGCGACGGCCATTCTCGGCAAATGGCATGCCGGCGATTTCAAGAAGAAGGGCGATCCAAATAGCCAGGGCTTTGACTATTTTTTCGGCACGCCCAAATACAACGGCGTTACAAAGCTCCTCGAACAAAATAAGATTCGTGCGCCGTTGATGCGCAACCGCGAGGTATTCATAGAGGCCATTGAGCAGGAGGAAATGGACCAACTGACGACCTGGTATACGGAAGAGGCGATTCAGTTTATTACGCAGAACAAAGATCAGCCGTTCTTTCTCTATCTGGCGCATAACATGCCGCATGTCCCGCTGGGCGTGTCCGATAAATTTCGCGGCAAGTCGGAAGGCGGATTCTATGGCGACGTGATTGAGGAGTTGGACTGGAGCATGGGCGAGATCCTGAAAACCCTCAAAGAACTGAAGCTGGATGAAAATACGCTGATGGTTTTTGTGTCGGATAACGGGCCGTGGATTGAAGATGTCATCGGTGACCATGCCGGACATGCCGATCCGTTGCGCGGAGCTAAAATGAAATCGTGGGAGGGCGGTCCGCGCGTACCGTGCATCATGCGCTGGCCCGGACAGATTCCTGCCGGTGAAACATCGGATGCCATTATTACGACGATGGATTTAATGCCCACCTTTGCCGGGCTGGCGGGGCAGTCGCTGCCGGCGGATCTGACGATTGACGGAAAAGACATTCGTCCGCTCATCACTGGAGCAACCGAGCAATCGCCGCACGAGGTTTACTATTATTATTGCTATACCGACCTTCAGGCAGTTCGGGATGCCCGTTGGAAGCTGGTGCTGCCACGAACTGAAAAGCCCGAGTGGATGAACTGGTGGGCACGTATGATCGATGAGGTGAAGACGATCGAACTTTATGACTTGGAATCGGATATGGGCGAAACGGTCAATGTGGCCGAACAGCATCCGGAGGTGGTCGCGCGGCTCATGAAAGAAATCGAGTGGGCCCGCGCCGAGCTCGGCGATGCCGGAACCATAGGCTCCGGTGCACGCTTCTTCGATAAAGGTAAAAAACGTCCGGGCATTGGAAAGTTTAAACAGTGGGAAGCGGGTCAGAAGTAGAAATGAAGCAGGAGTTTGGAGCGGGTATATCCTATTCCTTCGGGAAGAGACCGGTCTTGTAGGCTTTGGAGATGGCGGCCGGGGCGTTCTGGACGTTGAGCTTTTCGTAGATGTGGCGGATGTGGGTCTCGACCGTTTTGGTGCTGATGTTGAGTTCGTCGGCGATTTCTTTCTGCATCTTCCCGTCTGCAATACAGGTCAGGATTTCCAGTTGCCGGGGTGAGAGCAACTCTTGGTTCGCGATGGGGCCCGGATTCTTTTTGTGGTGGTTAATAAGGAATTTGGCCATGGCTGGGTCGAGTGACGCGCCGCCGTTCATCACCATCCGGATGCCTTCCGTAAGTTGATCCAAGGTCGATTCTTTGAGGAGGTAGCCGGATGCTCCGGAATGGATCGCCGTCAGCACATCCTCTTCCCGGTCTGATTGGGTCAGGATAATGATTTCTGCATTCGGAACGGTTTTTCTGAACCAGGGAATGGCTTCCAGCCCCGGCGTTCCGGGAAGGTTTAGATCGAGAAGGATCAGGTCGGGCACGTTTCTAGTCGATCGATCCTGCAGACTGCGCAGGGCGAAGTCGGCCGTGCCGAACTGGCTTTGGAGCTCGATGTCCGGTTCGTCGCTCAGGGTGAAGGCGACCACGTCGCGGAATTCCGGGTTGTCTTCAACGAGCATGATTTTGATTATTTTATTCATTTTCCGAATCCAAATATCTTTGTTTTGAGTTTTAGGGTGATGCAGCTTCCGCCCTCTGGCGGGTTTTGTATACCAAGCCTGGCATGCAGCAGGTGTGCCCGGCGTTTCAGGGAGTGGGGGATATCAAGCACGCCTTGCCCGTTGTCCGTAATGATGAGGTGGATTTGCTTTGGGGAACCGATCAAATGGGTGGTGATGCGCGAGGCGTGCGAATGGCGGACAATATTAGTTAGGCACTCTTTGTAGAAAAGAAAAAGGTCAATGCGTTTACGCGGTGGGAGCTGGTGAATAAATTCTTCGCCCTCAAAGGTGATGTCGTGTTCGGCATCGGCAAGCAGGCGCTCGGAGGAGCGCTTCATTTCCTCGATCAGGTCGGCGCACAGATCTTTTGCTTCAAGCAGGTTGGCGCAATGGCGCGCGGCTTTGCCGCTGCGTTCGGTGAGTTGCCGGATCCGATCAAGAATGCTGATCAGGGTGTCGCGCGCATCGACTTTTTTTTGGGCCATGTCGCCCAGCAGTCCGATGGCATGCAGGTTGGCGCCGAGTTCGTCATGAAGGTTGGCGGCGATGCGCTCGCGGATGTTAAACACGGTGCGCATGCGGAGTATCCAGTCAATCAGTATGGTGACGACGATACCGACGGCCAGCATGCCGGTCAGCCAGGCCATGCGGCGGAGGTTGATCTGCTGGCGTTCGTATCGCCGCTCCAACTCTGTTATGAGCAGGGGCCGCTCCCGTTCCAGGTCATGACGGCGGGCCAGCTGCTCCATCCATTCGCGGATGGGAAGAATCTCTCCATAGTGATTACTCCCGTCCGTGATGGAATTGCGTTGCTGGAGGTCAGCCTTTTGGCGGGGGAAGATCGGCTGTATTCCTTGTGCTACGTTACGTCCATTGGAAATGATCTCCAGTTCGGCCAGGCCAAAGTTCCTTCTTTTACCCGGCGGCATATAGGGCGTTTGGTAGGGGTCGGGTACGGAAAGGCGGATATGACGGCAGCGGGTTTCGGGTACATGGCGGATCAGGATGGCTCCGGAGTCATAGATGGATTCGCGCCGATAATCCAGCAACGGAACGGCATCGGAAAAGTCGGGCCGGTTGGCGCCTACAATGACGAGGTGGTAAGGGACCCCGAAATCACTGTTGCCGAGCTGGGGAATATATTCGCTCATATCAGCACTGTGGATGCGAATTTCATCAATGGGGTACGTGTTCTCGAGGTCGAGTGTAAAAGAATACGTTTGGTTCTCCGGGAAGAAGGCCAGATGTGGATTACTGTCGGTTCCGCTGGATGCATCCATTAGGAAAGGAGTGAATCCGTCGGTCAGGGTGTCCTTATTAACCGCCTCGATACCCCAGCCTCCGACTTCGGAAGAAACGTGTACCGGTTGGTTCAGCGCAATATTGCGATCACCGCTGAAAACCATAACCTCCGAAAGACAGAATATATAATTTCCCTGCCGGGCATCTGACATGAGTCGGGTGGCTTTGATGCGAATCCATGATGCCGTTTTGTTGGGAACGGGAATCACCAAGGGGGCGGTGCGCGGTAGAAGATAATCTTCGGACTCAAACCGGGCAATCACCTCGATTTCGGATCTGTCTTTGGTTCCGATAATGACTTCAAAAACCTCGGGGAATCCGTCTGCCTGAATCCCTTTTTGCGCATCATTCCAGAGCAGCGGAACCAATACGATTTGGTCTATGGTCGTGTTTTCGGGGAGAGCGATTTCCACCCATTCTCGACGGTCGCGGCTCCCCCTCCTCGTTGAAATCCATCCGATGGTGCCAGTGCCGCTCCGTGGTGTAAAGCGAGCGAGCCCGGCGAGCTCCGCATCGATTTCGGCTAGGCGGGTTTTGAGTTGAGCAGTGGTGTATTCGCCGCTATCAAGCTCGTTTGTGGTGGCCCATGTTATGCCGTTTAGGCTTATGGCCAGTGTCAGGATCGCGATCAGGAAACTCGGGAGTCGGTGCATGGTGCTCTTGTATCAGAATAAGATCCTCCTTGTCATGGTAATGTTAAGTCGGATTCTCCTGCCGTCCTTCAAGCTGAAAACTCTACCGGAACGGCATCAGCCTGAATCATTAGCGACTTGAGCCACCTCATAGCGGCGGATCTACTTGCAGCAAGTAAATCCAGCGCTACGAGCTGGATTCAATGATTCACCGAATGGGTGATGCTTCCCCGGAGTCGCTAATGATCCAGGCATCAGGGAAACACCTGATAGGCGAATTTCCTCAATAAGGATACATTACTTATGTGTGTCGAAAAGCAGTGGCACTTCTGATGGGCCTGTAAACTGAAGAACCCTGGGGAAATATTGCCGGGGCGGGGTCGGCTCATGCGGTGGAGGTCATCAATTCCCGAAGATAGCAATAAGAGGAAGTAATTCATTATGAAAAAAGTATTCGGAATGGCCGGAATGGTTCTGGCTTTAGCCGTCGGCGCGCGTGCTGCAATTATTGCAGGCGATGTTATCGCGATTGACTTTGGTGCGACAGCACCGGCCGTGGCTGACTGGAATCAAATATCGACATCAACTCTTTCAATCGGTGATTTACAAAGATTGTCTGATGGTACCCTCACAGGTGTAGGCGTTACTGTTACTCTCACTGGAACGAATGGTGACTATGTAAACAACAGTGCTCCCGGCACCGGTTTGGGTTCAACAGATGTTTCTATTTATGACGATCACCTTGCTGCCAATAACCTAAGTGGTTCTGATTTAATCACGGTTACATATACCGGTCTGGATGATCGCCTAAGTTACACGCTTACAGGTGGAATGGCTCGTACTGGTGGCACTACAGCATTCGAGCAGACGTACACGGTGGGGGGGATTGATTATGATTATACAGGGTCTTCAGGAGTTGATGCATACGCTGAATATACCGGTCTCTCCTCAAGTGGCGGAGTGCTGACATTCACCGTATCTGATTTCGCTGATGATGATCTCGCTTCAATTTCGCAGATGACACTGACTGCAGTTGGGGAGCTCCAGGCAACCCTCAGTCTGGTGCCAAGTGCGCTCTCGTTGGATCTGGTTGCTCCTGGCACCACGGTCGACGGCATTATTACAGCTTCTTATATCGCAGGATCGGTGTCCTCGAATGACATTGAAATCATTTCGCTGGTTGCAAATGCCGGCTTCAGTGCCGCCATAACCAATACCACCCTGGGGCTGGCCGACACCGAGGAAGACATTACGGTCACCTTCGATAATGCTGCAATCGGCCTTGCCATCGGGGAATCCACAAATTCCACGCTGGTGATTGCCTGGACAGAAGCTGGATCTTCTGTGACGAATACCGAACATATTGCGCTGGATGTCACTTATGATGAGGATGGGACTCCTGTCGATTTCTGGACTATTGCTCTTGATTTTGGGGATATTCCGCCAGCCAACTATTTTAACGATATTTCCTCCAACGGCACATACAGCCCGCTGGTGCGGCTCTCCGACGGAAGCTCGGTGACCGGGGTGTCGGTGATCGTTTCCGGGCCGGGGTTCTACAACAACACAGGGCCCAACGATTCCCTGACGGGGCTTTCGAGCGATTACGACGTTTCGAATGTGACCGACTGGGCCGGGGACGGTGATTCATGGATCGTGACGTTCTATGGTCTGGATGATTCAATGGTCTATAATATCGAGGGGGTAATCGGCGGGTTCACGAACAATGCACTTACCGATATGACCTATGTGCAGGCCGGCTCGTTAACCAATATGTTTAATCCCGACACGGCCTCTGCAGATCCCCGGATTGCCAGTATTTCAGGAGCCCAATCCTTTGGCGGTATTCTGGAGATCTTCGTGAGGCCGAACTCGCAGTATCCCGTTTTATCGACCCTGATGATTACCGCGGTGGAAGGCGGCAATACCACCAATGATGTGATTGCCGTGCCGAATATTGTGGGCATCACGGTGGGGAGCGAAAGCAATGTGGTTTTGAGCCTGGAGCCTATCGGGACCAATTATGTCGTGCAGCAGTCGGATGATCTCCAGCAGTTTGCCACGGTCGCTTTTGAGGTGGAGGGAGCCAGCAACGATACGGTCAGGCTCAGCGGCAGTGATCACGCGGATCCGGACGGGGATGGCGCCGGTTTTTTCCGGCTGGAACGCCAGCCAAACTTTATCATCATCTTTACGGATGATCAGGGCTACCAGGATCTCGGGTGTTTCGGTTCACCCAATATCAAAACGCCGAATATCGACCAGATGGCGGCGGAGGGCATGAAGTTTACCAGCTTTTATGCCCAGACCGTTTGCGGCCCATCCCGCGCGGCTCTTATGACGGGATGTTATCCCATGCGGACGGAAAGGCACCCCGATGATGATGGAACGATGGTGCATCCGGCGATGTCTTTAAACGAAATTACTCTTCCTGAAATACTCAAGCCGCTCGGATATAAGACGGGAATGTCGGGTAAGTGGGATCTGTCCGGGCGCCCGCCCGCCGGAACCTATCGGGTGGGGCTGGGCCCGCACAATCAGGGTTTTGATGAGACGTTTTGGTCGGCCACGAGTGACGCGGATCCAATCCTCGAAGCGGAGACGGCCGTCCTGGACAATCCGACCAGATCGTCCATTACCCGGCGGTTTACGGATGACGCCATTCAGTTTATTCATGCCCATAAAGACCGCCCCTTTTTCTATTATCTTGCTCACCCTATGCCGCATACGCCCATCGCAGCTTCCGCAGACTTTTTAGGGACATCGGATGGCGGGCTCTATGGGGACGTCATTGAAGAGCTGGACTATCATACCGGTCGTGTTCTGGAGGCGGTAAAGGAGGCCGGGCTGGATGAGGTCACGTATGTCATTTTCACGAGTGATAATGGTCCATGGTGGATCAAGCAACCCAATGCCGGATTCGCTGATCCGCTGCGCAGCGCAAAAACCAGCACCTATGACGGTGGACTTCGCGTTCCGTTTATTATTCGCGCACCGGGGAGGGTTCCCGCCGGAACCACCTCGGATCTGGTCTGCGCAAACCTGGACCTGTTCCCAACCATTGCCCGGTTGGCCGGGGCCGATGTTCCCGACGACCGCGTGATCGACGGGGTCGATATCTCAGATATTTTCCACGGCACGCAAACCGAGCTGGATCGTTCGTTTTTCTTTTACCAACATGAGGCATTGCGGGCCGTACGCCGTGGAGAGTGGAAACTGCATCTTGTGCATTCCGATTTGGATCGCACCAAGGATGGGGAAAACTGGCTATCCCACGTGCCCCCCGCAGACCGCCCCTATATTGAAGAACTTACCCTCTACAACCTCGACGACGATATTGGAGAAACCACTAATGTGGCTTCGCAATATCCGGAAGTGGTTGCCGAGCTGCTGGAGGATCTCGACTTTGCCAAAGAGGATATCGGCTATCACGATGTCACTGGGGAGAATTCCCGCAGATAATGATGAAACACAGAATACAAATACTGATTGCCTTTGCGCTTACTGCAATATGTTCATTCGCCGCCGAAGCGCCCAATATTATTTATATTTTAGCCGATGATATGGGCTTTGGTGATCTGGGCTGCTACGGGCAGGAGGTCATTCAGACGCCCCATATCGACAAGCTGTGCCGGGAGGGGATGAAGTTCACAAACCATCATTCCGGCAGTACGGTCTGTGCGCCGTCACGGGCCTGCCTGATGACCGGACAGCATACGGGGCATGTGTGGGTTCGCTCCAATGGGAATATTCAGCTCCGTGCGGATGGTAAGGATATTACGATCGCACGGGTACTGAAGAAGCAAGGCTATCACACGGCGATGATCGGCAAGGCAGGAACGGGCTGCACGGTTTCGGTCGGCCAGCCAAATGCTAAAGGGTTCGACACTTTCTACGGGTTCCACAGCCATGCCCTGGCACACCACTATTTCCCGAAGGTGGTCTATCGGAACGCCAAAAAGATTCTTTTCCCGAACAATAAAAGGCATACGGGCGATACCTATATTCATGACGAGTTCATGAAAGAGATCCGGAGATATCTGGATGCGCGCAAGAAGGACGGTCAGCCGTTCTTTCTGCACTATGCCGCACTGATTCCGCATGCGACCATGGTTGCGCCCGAAGAGTGGATTGCGAAATACCGAGGGAAGGTGGACGAGGTTCCGCCGTTCAAGGGAGGGGGCGGTGGAGGCCGCAACGCGCAGTACGGCCCGACCAGGGAGCCGAAGGCAACGTTCGCAGGCATGGTGAGCCGTCTCGACTGGGAGGTTGGCGAGATCTGCAGGAAACTGGAGGAGCTGGGCCTGGCGGACAATACGCTGATCATGATTTCGTCCGATAACGGACCGCACTCTGAGGGGGGTCATTCACCCGAATATTTTGACTCCAATGGGCCGCTGCGCGGCGGCAAGCGTGACATGTTTGAGGGGGGTATTCGGGTTCCGATGATTGCCTGGTGGCCGGGGAAAATTGCAGCCGGCAGCGAGTCGGATCATTTGTCCGCTTTTTGGGACGTCATGCCGACCCTGTGCGAATTGACGGGGGCCAACGCGCCGGAAAACATCGACGGACTCAGCTTTTTGCCGACCCTGCTGGGGCAGAGCGGACAGGCGCAGCACGACTATCTCTACTGGGAGTTTTATGAACAGGGCGGCAGGCGCGCCGCATTGACCCAAACGTGGAAGGCGGTGCAGCTCAATGTGGGCGAGGGCGATGATCCCATTATGCTGTTCGATATTCATGCGGATATCGAAGAGAAAAACAATGTGGCCGCGCAGCATCCCGAGGTGGTCGATCAGTTTAGAGCCATCTTTAAAAAAGCGCATACGCCGTCCCCGAAGGTTAAATGGTCAGCGGCAGCTAAAGGTAAAAAACGGAAGAATAAGTAGCTTTGGAGTAAAGCACAATTGGACCGGAGAGGATACGAATGGATATGAAGTGGATGTTGAACAAAAAAGCAATGGTGGTTATTCATTTATGCGTTGCACTATTTTCTTTCGCCGAGACGGAAACGAAGCGCCCGAATGTGGTAATCATCTATGGCGATGATGTCGGCTACGGGGATGTGGGAGCCTATGGCTCTAAACTGATTCCGACTCCTAATATTGACCGCCTGGCTGCGGAGGGACTGCTGTTCACAGACGGCCACTGTTCGGCCTCCACCTGCACGCCGTCGCGCTACTCGATGCTCACCGGGATTCACGGGTTTCGTGACGGAGTTCAGATCCTTAAGCCGAATGCGCCGCTTACGATTTCAACCGATATTCTGACGCTGCCGAAACTTTTTAAGCAGGCGGGCTATACAACGGGGGTGATCGGTAAGTGGCATTTGGGGATCGGACAGAAGGGCGTGCCTGTGGATTGGAACGGCGATGTGAAGCCGGGTCCGATGGAAGTCGGTTTCGACCGCTCTTTCCTGCTGCCGTCCACGAACGACCGGGTGCCGTGTGTTTATCTGGACGGACATCGCGTTGTGAATCTCGACCCGAATGATCCGCTTTTTGTCGGGAATAGTAAGAAAGAGGTGGATCGTCCCGGCAGTACCGCGTATCCCAACGGGCGGTATAATAAGAACGCCATGACCTATTACCAGAGCACGCACGGCCACAATAACAGCGTCATCAACGGAATCGGACGCATCGGCTACATGGCCGGAGGGAAGTCGGCTCTGTGGGACGACGAAACCATGACCGACGAGTTTGTGAAACAGACGAAATCGTTTATCGCGGACCATAAGGATCAACCGTTTTTCCTCTATTTTGCGTCGCAGTGCATCCATGTGCCGCGCTCTCCCAATCCGCGTTTTCAGGGGGCGACCGAGCTGGGCTACCGCGGCGATTCGATGGTTGAGTTTGATTGGGCCACGGGGGAAATCATGAAGGCGCTGGAGGAACACGGTCTGACTGAGAATACGATGGTGATTTTTTCCAGTGACAACGGTCCGGTGTATGACGACGGTTACGCAGACGGAACCACGGTGAAGACCTCGAAGCTCGATGTGGACCGCGGGCATGATGGTTCCGGAGTGTATCGCGGCGGAAAATATCAGATCTACGAGGGCGGAACCCGTGTGCCGTTTATTGTGCGCTGGCCGGCCGGAATCAAGCCGGGAACGTCCGATGCGTTGGTGAATCAGATCGATTTTATCGGCTCGTTTGCCGCACTGCTGGGCCTGAAGGTTCCGACGGATGAAGCCCGCGACAGCCGGAATATGCTGGACGCGTTGCTGGGACACGATTCGACGGGGCTTCCCTTTATGATTGAAGAGGCTCCGAGAGACGGCCGCGCCTTGCGGGTCGGAGCATGGAAATATATTAATCCGGAAAAGAAGGGCTTTTCCGGTAAGCGCGAACCGGCACGGCTGTATGATCTGGCGAATGATCCCTCCGAGCAGAAAAACATGATTGCCCAGCATCCTGAAAAAGCGGCCTCGATGGCTGCTCAATTGAAAGAGCTGATGGCCTCCGACGGAATTCGGTCAGGCGATTGAGTTGGAATGTGTGACTGACGTTGGACGGAGTCTGATGTGAACAGGCGGTTGGATATTTATAAATGCGGTGGACCAATAGTTGTCGTCGTCATTCATTTGTTTGTAGGGCGGAAATGGTTGAGCTTGCGAGACCTTTCCGCCGAGTGGCAGACCGGTGCGTATGCACGGCGGGAAGGTTTCCTTCGTCAACCGTTCCCGCCCTACAATTTGCCGTGTCTTTGTCCGCAGGATTATTAATTTGAAAAAACAATGCGTGGGAATGTTATGAAAATGTTGGGAATAGGCTTGGATGGCACTGACTTAAGGAATGTTTGCACTGCTGCGTATGTAAAGATTGTAGGGCAGGAATGGCTGAGGAACGATGCCTTCCAGCCGTCCACGCAAAGAGCTTGTCCGGGCCGGAGCGAAGCGAGGCTGGCCGAGGGCGGCCCACCGTTTCGCAAGCTCAACCATTCCAGCCCTACAAGCTCCCTTAGATCATTCGGGATAGGCCTGAAAAAATGGATGGTGGGTTTGGCCGGAGCGTTATCATTGTCGGTTCAGGCCGGTGCGGTACAGATGCGTGCGACGGCTGCCGAAGCGGTTATTGAAAACGAGCAGGTCCTGGTTCGGGTTTCGCTGAAAGCGGGAACGTATTCAGCCATTCGAAAAAAAGACAATGTTGAATGTCTGTCGAATGTATCCTGGTCGGTTGAAGAATGGAATTCTACTGACGGCTATACATTTACGTGGCAGGAGAAAGAGCTATCGGATGCTTTAGGGAATGGAACAACGCTTCAGGTGATCGGCATCAAAACCGGTGCACCATCTCTGATTCTCCACCTCGGTCTCTACGAGGGGCAGGGATTTATTGCGGCCTGTAGCGGCGTCGAAAATACATTGAATCAGCCATTTCAGATCAAAACGTTTTCGCCGCTGACCGGCACGGCCTATCATGGTTCTGAGTTCGCGGGCTTTATGCTGCTTGATGGTGAAAGCGGCGAGTATGATAGCCGGGTCCTGACAGGAGATCAGGCCAGAGAACTTTTGTGCTTCAACAATGTTCTGGCCTCATTCGGAAAAAAAGGTTCCGAGAAAAACAATCTATTGATCGGCGGCTTGAGCTATCGCGATTTTACGAAGCGTTGCGAGGTGAAAAGGCTGGCGGACGAGCTGGAGGTCAAACTCCGGGGCCATGATCCGGTTGGCAAACGGGTTGATCCCGACAGCACCTGCATGTTTGACAACGACCGCTTTTATATCGATTTCACATCCGCATCACGGTTCGGCATTCTGGAAAACTATGGTCTGGCCCTGAAAGCCGCGAACAATATCAGGCTGGACACCTTAACCGCGCCCGGCCTGAACTTTTGGTATTGCATGTGGCGCGCATTTGGAGCCGATGAGTTCAGAAACACGTCTGCCGGAACGCTGGAGGCCCTTCAGAAGGCAAAGGATACGGGGTTTTTAAACTATTCACCATTGGCTATCCGGCTGGAGCCGGACGATTATGCAGTTCCAAACAATCAGCAGGGTTGGTGGGATGACAAACACTGGCAGATGTATGAAGGCGGCAGGCTTGTAAAACCGTACGACACCATTGAAACGTGGGGCAATGAAGTGCTCAGACAAGGTGGAATCCCTCTCATCTACTGCCAGACGGCACGCCGCTCTCTCGATTATGCCGAAGCTTTTCCCGGGCATATGTTGTTTAACGAGGTGAGTAAAGAACGCTCCAAGGGTAAGATTGACTATTACAAGGGGGACACCTTCTGGTCGTATGATTTTACGGATCCCGGTTTCGTTAAGCACATGCAGGAGGTCTACAGCAACCTCAAAAAAGGCGGGGTAAGGGGAATGAAGTTTGACTACCCTGATATCGGGTGGGCTTACGACGGGGGCATGGAAGACCCCTACGCGACAACCAGCAGCGCGTACCGCAGGATTTTTGAATTAGCCCATGAAGGGTTAGGGTGGAACTCCGACATCCATGAACGGCTGCCGCTGCACGGCGATATTGGTTTGGGAGCGGTCACGACGCATCGAACAGAGCAGGATACAGATCGGTTCTACCCGGTCATGGCCAGAAAGTGCGGCCTGCGCTGGTACAAAAACCGGGTGGTCACTAAATATGTCAACGATGTGATTAATCCGTTTCATGCATTCCCCTACAACAGCGATGGTTGGCGGACGATGTATACGATGACGTATCTCACGAATGCGCGCATTGAAATCGGCAAATACATTGAGAACATGACCGACGAGATGCGTCATGACCTCACCCGTATTGTCCCGCTCTACACCGCGCAGACGAGCGCGAAACCAATCGATGCATTCAGCGGAAAAGAGTATCCGGAGATCTTTGACTTTGAAGTATCCCCTTCGTGGCATCTGGTTGCGTTTTACAACACCCGGATCGAAAAAGACAAAAACAAAGTCAAAGCGCAATGGAATTCGATACCGAGGGAGCCCCCAAACAAGAAATTAAAGAGAAAACAGAAGCCGGCCCCGGCAACCGCATGGCCCGTAACGAAAAAGCTTGCAGGTGCGGCACAAACGCTTCCGGTTGCATCGACCCTTTCTGTTTCCCTGTCGGACTCCAACGATGATGGCGGCCTAGGGCTTGATCCGGCGACAGCGTATTATGTCTATGACTTCTGGAACGATGCATTTGTCGGCAAACTCTCCGGCCAGGCCAGGCTTGAACAGACGCTCAGACCCGGTGAAACCCGTATGATGTCGGTACACGCCGTGCAGCCGAATCCCCAGTTTATTTCAACCGACCGCCACATACTGCAGGGATACGTGGATTTTGAAAAAGTTCCGCAGTGGAATGGTAAGGGCAAAACCCTCTCTGCGATCTCTAAAGTGATCAAAGATGAAGCCTATACCGTGACCCTTGCGCTGAACGGACATGAGGTAGACCGCGTTTCAGCCTCCGGAGCCACAGCGGAGTTCAAGCTCGTGGATGAAAAGAAGGGGATGGGTAAACTGACCCTGCTTGCGGAGGAAAACGGCGCTGTTGAATGGACTGTGCACTTCAAACGAGGGAAGTAGAACCATCAACGGGTCAACGGTAGAGACGGACGCTCAATGAAGGGTTTTGTCCTAACTGCTTTGTCTTTTTTTGAGGATCGGAAAATAGCAATACGAAGAGGTAACTTATGATAAAAAAACTAGTAGGAATGGCCGGAATGATTCTGGCTTTAGCTGTCGGCACGCGTGCTGCAATTATTGGAGGTGATGTGATCGCGATTGACTTTGGTGCGACAGCTCCGGCCGATGCTAATTGGAATCAAATATCGGCATCGGCTCTTTCAATCGGTAATTTGCAAAGATTGTCTGATGGTGCCCTCACGGGGATAGGCGTTACTGTTACCACCTCTGCAAATTTTGGTAACTATATAAAAAACGCTGTTCCAAGCGACTCCAGTTTGGGGGCAACCGATGTTTCTATTTATGCCGATCACCTTGCTGCCAATGATCTGACTGCCCCTGATTTGATCACGGTTACTTATACCGGTCTGGATGACAGCCTGAGTTACACGCTGACCGGTGGAATGGCTCGCAGTGGTACCACGACTGCATTCGAGCAGACCTACACGGTGGGGGGAGCTGATTATGATTATACAGGGTCTTCAGGTGTTGATGCATACGCTGAATATACCGGTCTCTCCTCAAGCGGTGGCGTACTGACATTCACAGTATCTGACTACACGGATTCTGATCTTGCTTCAATTTCGCAGATAACACTGACTGCCGTTGAGGTACCACAGGACGGAGCAAGCCTCCGCTTGGTGCCTGGCGCGCTCTCGCTGGATCTGGTTGGGCCTGATACCACGTTCGGCGATATCATTACCGTTTCGTATATTGCTGGAGCGCTTTCCTCCGGAGATATTAAAATAATTTGGCTGGTGACGGATGCCGGTTTCAGTGCCGTCGCAACCGATCCAATTATGGGGGTGTCCAACAACGAGGAAGATATAATAGTCACCTTCGATAATGAATCCATCGGCCTTGCCAACGGGGAACAAACAAATTCTACGCTGGAGGTCACCTGGACTGAGATAGGCACCTCCGTGACGAATACCGAAACTATTGCGCTGGATGTTACCTATGATAAGCATGGAGACCTCGCCAGGTTTTGGACCATTGCGCTGGATTTCGGTGATACTCCGGCAGCCAACTATTTTAATGATATTTCGGCCAACGGCACATACAGCTCGTTGGTGCGGTTGTCCGATGGTCATTCGGTGAGCGGGATTTCCGTGAAGGTGACCGGGGCATCGTTCTACAAGAGTGATGGTCCCAATGATTCCCTTACCGGTCTTTCTGCCGACTATGATGTATCCAATGTGACCGACTGGGCCGGTGATACGGATACATGGACCGTGATGTTCTATGGGCTGGATGACTCGCTGGTTTACGATATCGAGGGGGTGATCGGCGGTTTCACGGACAATGCAAATACCGATACCATATTCCTGCAGGCGGGAACACGGACGAACATGTTCAACCCCGTTACGGCCTCTGCAAATCCCCGGATCGCCCGTATTGAAGGAGTCCGGTCTTTCGGTGGTGTTCTTGAGATTGCCGCCAAGCCGGGCTCGAAGACCCCCGTCCTGTCGGTCCTGACGGTTACAGCGGTGGCAGGCAGCACCAATGACGTGATCGTCGTACCGAACATTGTGGATATCACGGTGGGGAGCGAAAGTGATGTGGCTTTGAATCTGGAGCACGCCGGTACGAATTATGTGGTGCAGCAATCAGATGACCTGCAGCGGTTTTCCGCGGTCGATTATGAGGTTGAAGGTGCCGATAACGATTCCGTGCTGCTCTCAGGAAGCGAAAACGTGGATCCCGACGGGGATGGAAACTCCTTTTTCCGGCTGAACCGCCGACCGAACTTTGTGATAATTTTTGCCGATGACCAGGGGTATCAGGATCTCGGTTGTTTTGGATCGCCGGACATTCTGACACCGCGAATCGATGCTATGGCGAGTGAGGGGATCCGTTTTACCAGTTTTTATGCGCAGACCGTCTGCGGCCCGTCGCGGGATTCTCTGATGACCGGCTGTTATCCGTTGCGAACGGCAACACCGGATGCCAGATCCGTCGTACATTGCCGCCTGGCACACACCGAAGTGACGCTTGCCGAGATTCTTAAGGAGGTCGGCTATACGACCGCCGCCTTTGGTAAATGGGATTTGGGCGGCCACTCTCAGACCACGTATGACCCGGATTATCTCCCGCTTGCCCAAGGCTTTGATTATTTTCTGGGCACCTCCGGGAGCAATGACGGGACGGTGAATATCATCGAAAACACGACCCGTATTGAAACAGGCGCCGACATGAGCGGACTGACCGAGCGCTATACCGATGCGGCCATTTCGTTCATTCAGAACAACACGGATAGGCCGTTCTTTGTTTACCTGGCTCATACGATGCCTCATGTGGATCTGGCGGTTTCTGACGACTTTCTGGGTACGTCGGCGGGCGGGCTCTACGGCGATGTGATCGAAGAGCTCGATTGGAATGTCGGCCGTATCCTCGACACGCTGGCCGGGGAAGGGCTCGATTCAAATACTTACGTGATCTACATGAGCGATAACGGGCCGTGGTATCTGGGGAACAGCAGCGGGCATGTCAACGAGTACGGCGGCGTTGCCGAAGCAGAGGCCATGGGCGGCTCGGCCCTGCCGCTGCGCGGCGACAAGGTCACGAGCTGGGAGGGCGGTTTCCGCGTTCCCTGCGTTATGCGGGCGCCCGGAAGAATCCCTGCCGGAACGGTATGCGATGAAATCACCTCCACTCAGGACATCATGCCATCCATCGCAAAACTGGCCGGGGCGACGGTCCCGACCGACCGTGTGATCGACGGTGTTGATATTACCCCACTGATGCAGGGTGTTTCCGATGCCGCAACTTCAAGGGAAGTCTTCTATTATTATGTCCGGAATGATCTTCATGCGGTTCGCGTCGGGAAGTGGAAGCTGCACGTGGCCCGGGATGCCGACTCAACCTGGGCGCGCTATTATCGGGATGGGGACTTGTTCAATATCCCCTCGCCGATGCTTTTCGATCTCGAAGCCGATATCGGGGAAACGAACGATGTCGCTGCCGCTAACCCGTCCGTTGTCAGCAACCTGCTCGAATACATTGAATTTGCCCGAACCGACATTGGCGATGGAGTCCTGATCGGGGAGAATGCGCGATGAAGCCAAATGGAACGTATTGAGTCAAATCAGAACCAGTCCCCTGGCATCAGGGAAACACCTGATAGACGGATTTTTCCAAAAGGGTAAATTAGCCTTATATTTCGGAAAAGCAGCAATGCTTTGAGTGGAGTCATAAACAGGAGAAAGGGAGATATGATGAAAAAATTAGCAGGAATGACCGGGATGATTCTGGCGTTGGCCGTCGGCGCGGGTGCTGCAATTAGTGTAGACGATGTTATTGCGATTGACTTTGGTGCGACAGCACCGGCTGTGGCCAATTGGAACCAAATATCGACATCGACTCTTTCAATCGCTGATTTACAACGATTGTCTGATGGCGCCCTCACCGGTGTAGGCGTTACTGTTACTCTCACTTCACCTAATGGGGACTATATAAAAAATGCTGCTCCGAGTGCCGGTTTGGGTTCAACAGATGCTTCTATCTATGACGACCACCTTGCTGCCAACAGTACGGGAGTTTCGGGTGTAAATGATTTGATCACGGTTACTTATACCGGTCTGGATGATAGCCTAACCTACACGCTTACAGGCGGAATGGCTCGCATTATAGGCCCTGGTGGATTCGAGCAGACGTACACTGTGGGGGGAGCTGATTATCATTATACAGATAGTTCAGGTGTTGATGCATACGCTGAATATACCGGTCTCTCCTCAAGTGGCGGCGTGCTGACATTCACCGTATCTGATTACGCTGATGATGATCTCG
>JAROBA010000160.1 GCA_029432815.1 Pontiellaceae bacterium B1224
AGGCAGAAGCACGCGCAAATACGGCCTGTGGGAAATCCGCAGCCGGGCTTCTGGTTGGCACTCTGCGGCCATTCTGCTTGATTTTCTTCGGTGTCGGGCATGCTGAATCCGGTGCCGTCAACCACAACCACTCTTCTCCCGTGAAAGGATCGTGTACCGGAGGCGTCGTCGAGATTTTCCGCAACCTGCTCGACGATATCGGCCAGTTCCTCTTCAGACAGCTTGCCCCGCGCTACACAATACGATGCAGTGGATGATGAGGGAATGTTCAGCCCCCGCTCCGAGCAATAGGATTGGATCTTTTTAACCGCCTCCTTGCAGCCGCCATCGGGAGACAGAATCTGGGAAAAGAAGGCCCAGAAGGTATTGGTTTTCGAGTAGATGCGGTTTCGGCTCAGGTCTCCCGCGGTGTTGGGATCAAGCAATTCAGCAGGGATGAATTTCCCGCACAGTTCGCCAATTTGCCGAAAGGTTCGGGTGGCGAGCCATTCGCGCTCATCAGCAATTTTTTGTTGCAGGGAAAGCGCCGGACGGCGCAGGGAACGAATATTTAAACCGGCAAAGAAGGGAG
>JAROBA010000161.1 GCA_029432815.1 Pontiellaceae bacterium B1224
AACGTTATGGGTGACTTTCGGTGAACATAAACTTTGACCGAATCAAACAAGCGTTTTCACCGTAAAGTCCAACCACTGGTTGTGCACATTTATTTGCAGAAATCAGCATAGACTGGATTTCCTCTCAGCAACTTCATTCTGTTTCCAATATCAATTTTGGACAATTTATCCCGCCAAATGGAGTAACCCTGTTCAAATTCGCCCAGAGGTGTTTTCAGAAACTCAAGATAGATAGGGATGTCATCCTTAATAATTAGGTTCATGCCCAATGAATCGAGAGATGCCATAATTTCATTTGAAACAGATTGATCGTCATTTCCTTCCCAATCTTCAAATTCAATTTCGTCAGGGAAATATTGATCTGCCCAATCAACAATCTCTTTTTCTGACAACTGATTGTTTTCCCATTTGATTAGGATTTCAATCAGGTCATTTCTCGAAACTTTGGGCTTATCGATCATTAATTTTTATCCATGCACAACGATTAGGATTTTATCCCTCCTGCTTCACGCAAACGTCCTCGCTGTTGAAGCAGGTTAAATAGCAGGAGGATAAAATTTTGTTGGACTG
>JAROBA010000162.1 GCA_029432815.1 Pontiellaceae bacterium B1224
GCAGACAATCGGCAGATTGCGGGAGCCGCCAAAATGGCTCTCGATAAAATGGATGCGAGATAGGCCGTAAGTTTTTGGAGTGCGGTGGCTGGACACCGCTTTTTAACCCAGTTGAGCGGGATTTGAGCAGTATGATTCGGTTCGGGTTGGATAGTAGCCGTCAGGAGGCGCAAAAAACACGAAGGCCAAAGCATATGAAGCGTATATTTCTGTCACTAAATTTGCCTGTTTCACTTTTTTTAGATCTGTGTGAATCTGCGTTTATCTGTGGTTCGAAGTATTTATTTTTGTGCCTTCTTGTGTTTTTTGTGGCCAATCATGCAGTCGCGGTTCCGAAGATTCACTGCGACGCGCCGAAGTATGATTTCGGGACGGTGATCGGCCAGGAAAAGATTACCCACACATTTATTTTGATCAACAAAGGCGATGAGCCGCTGGTGATCTCGAAAATTAAGAATTGCTGCGGGGTGGAAAGTAAGGTGGTTCCGAAGATGATCCCGCCCGGCTCCAATGCGGTCTGCACGGCGGTCTTTACCACCAGAAACCG
>JAROBA010000163.1 GCA_029432815.1 Pontiellaceae bacterium B1224
CAATATATATTCCTACCAGTACCATTTGGACCTATAGGCCCCGGCAACCCACCAACTTTAACATTCATAGATCTACCTGCTTGCCGACTATTATCTATCGACTCCCAATTACCGTTTGGAAGTTGCGTTGCATAATTCCAATGCCCAGAATCACTCACAACCGGATGCCCACCTTCCTCTGGAAGCGTTAAATGGCTCCACATACTATGCTGAATCACAAAAAGCTGAGGTTCCTCACATTCGTCTTCGCATACCTTCCCTGTTTTTGCCTCCTCGACTAAATCAAAAGTACTATAGCATTCCACATCTGCAGTAAACACGTGACTTGCTGCAAAACCAGTCCCACCATTCACAGGTCCAGCACGAACATTACAAAGCGCAACGCATCCGTCACGTACGATGATATGTTCCGAACCAGGCGGCAATGGTCCCATAATTTCAGAATACGCTTCCCAAGAATAAGTTCCTCGCTCCGTTGCGTATCCGTAACCCTCATTTTCAATGGTAATAGTAGGGCGATGGCTGGCGGACAAACCCAAATAATCG
>JAROBA010000164.1 GCA_029432815.1 Pontiellaceae bacterium B1224
AAGAATTGCTGCGGGGTGGAAAGTAAGGTGGTTCCGAAGATGATCCCGCCCGGCTCCAATGCGGTCTGCACGGCGGTCTTTACCACCAGAAACCGCTACGGATCTCAGGACAAGCAAATTCTCATCGCTTCCAATGATCGGAAAAAACCGTACTTTGAATTAAAATTGGTAGGAACCCTGTTGAAGCCGGTCGAATTTTCTCCACGATGGATTCGCCTGGGAAACCTTATGCCCGACAGTATGGTGTCTGAAACGATCAGCGCCACCAACTTGCTCGATAGGGTGGTCGAACTGCAATCGGTACACTCGACCGTCAGCGGGATTGAAGCCGAGGTTGTAGGATTTCGGGATGATGGGGCCCGGCGACCGCAGCGGAACTGGACGATTCGACTGAAATCCGCCGAGGGATTGGCTGTTGGGAAAATCAACGGCCAGATTCAGCTGAACTTTTCATCGGGTACAGTGAATGTTCCAATCATTGGAACGGTAAAGCCCATGATCCAGGTGATGCCGGAGCGGATTGAACTGGGCTCT
>JAROBA010000165.1 GCA_029432815.1 Pontiellaceae bacterium B1224
AGAGCCCAGTTCAATCCGCTCCGGCATCACCTGGATCATGGGCTTTACCGTTCCAATGATTGGAACATTCACTGTACCCGATGAAAAGTTCAGCTTAATTTGGCCGTTGATTTTTCCAACAGCCAATCCCTCGGCGGATTTCAGTCGAATCGTCCAGTTTCGCTGCGGTCGCCGGGCCCCATCATCCCGAAATCCTACAACCTCGGCTTCAATCCCGGTGACGGTCGAGTGTACCGATTGCAGTTCGACCACCCTATCGAGCAGGTTGGTGGCGGTGATCGTTTCAGATACGATACTGTCAGGCATAAGGTTTCCCAGGCGAATCCATCGTGGAGAAAATTCAACCGGCTTCAATAGGGTCCCCACTATTTTCAATTCAAAGTAAGGGTTTTTCCGATCATTGGAAGCGATGAGAATTTGCTCGTCCTGTTTTCCATACCGGTTTCTGGTGGTAAAGACCGCCGTGCAGACCGCATTGGAGCCGGGCGGGATCATCTTCGGAACCACCTTACTTTCCACCCCGCAGCAATTCTT
>JAROBA010000166.1 GCA_029432815.1 Pontiellaceae bacterium B1224
TCATGCGCAAACTAGTCATCGCAGCCAATTCAGCTGTTAAAAATCCCGACTTCGAGCTTGCTGTCTAACACCGTTGCTCAATTGACTGGTTCGCTTTTTATTTTTCGTATAGTTTATTATGAAGTTTCCAGAACTGGTTTCTGATTCCTTCAATTTCATCAAAATAATCTTCAAAGAAACCTGGTTGATTCCATTCTTTCGGATACGAATATCTCTCTCCTTCATCACCAATTGCAGAAACCCAAAAGGTTGGTTCTTTTGAATTCGTGATAATGAAGGAATTTGGATCATATAGATATGGTTCATTTGAATCGTCAAGGATGCGGAATGAATCAGCTTCAATTCCCAAAACTACATATTCTTTTCCGATGGTTAGGTACTGGCTTCCATCTTCAGGTTTATGGGTGAGCTGAACTTTCATATTTTATGTAGAGCCTGTCCCATCTGAGCAAACGCTTGGTTTGCAGGGCCGAAACTATGGAAAATTCCGAACATAGGAGGCATTTTTGCCTCCTATGCTGGAA
>JAROBA010000167.1 GCA_029432815.1 Pontiellaceae bacterium B1224
GAATTCGCAACTTCCAAGTTGCAAGAATGAGGAGCCGAGGGGGATGGTGTTGCGATGTTAATAGTCGCAGGTTTTCCCTTGGTAGGTAGGGCTTCCTGGAAAAAGTTCGCAACTTTCTCGCAACTTCACTCGCGTTTATGTATGTATATCTCGCCTTTTATGCAACTTGGAGCGATTTGGGTGTGGGTAATAAAAAACCTCGCAACCTGTTTGTTACGAGGTAAATAAGTGGTGCACCCAGGAGGATTCGAACCTCCAACCTCCTGATTCGTAGTCAGGTGCTCTATCCAGTTGAGCTATGGGTGCACTTTTTCTAAGTGCCGATGGCGCTTAAGAGGGACGGAATGTATAGACAACCCCTCCCTCGGTCAACGGCAAAAAGTGAAAAAAATTAAAGTGCATCCTGAGCATCTAATTCGGGTGCAGTTGAGATCTATGGATACTTTATGCGGCGACCTTCAATGCTTGAGCCTGACGGGCTTTCCTCCATTCCCAATAATCGTCATAGGTATC
>JAROBA010000168.1 GCA_029432815.1 Pontiellaceae bacterium B1224
GGGGGGTATCAGGCATACTCAACCCCGTTCCATCAACGACAACAACCCGACGCTTGGCGAGTGGCTGGTCCTCGGCGTTAACCAGAAATGACTTAGCCGTGTGTTTAAGGATTTCGACCAGGTCCGTCTCTTTCAATTTTTTTCGCGCCTTGCAGTACGAACCGGTAGAAGCAGACAACGACCGATGCCCTTTAAAATCGAGATATGTTTTCATTTTTTTAACGACTTCAGCACAGCCTCCATCGGCATCGATAATCTGAGAGAAGAAAGCCCAGAAGGTGGTTTCCTTATTGAAAATACGATGACGACTATGCTTTCCCTTCGCATTGTTTCCCAAGCGATCTTCGGGGATAAAACGTCCGAAACAGGCTTTTAGACCGAGAAGCGATTTTTCGATTTTACACCGCCGTTCATCGGCCAGTACTTGCGCCGAAGAGCGCGTTTTTTTACGAAGCGATTGAAATTGAAGGCCCGGCAGGAAAGGAGTTGTATTATTCATGCAAGATGAT
>JAROBA010000169.1 GCA_029432815.1 Pontiellaceae bacterium B1224
TCACGCATATCTTGCATCATAATATTCGTACTTAAATATGCCCGCGTAAGCTCCGGCAGTGCCCTTGCAATTACTTTAAACTAGCGCCATTCGGGTCAGCCCGTACAATGTAACTTTTCATATTTTGCTACAATGTGCGGGCTGACCCCTACTTCATATTCGAATGAGAACGTTATTCATTGTCTGGCACAACCTCCCATTGCCATCTACGTAACATCCTAACTGCAGCAACTTTTTGTTCTATCGCATAATCTCTGCTGGTTAAGTTGCTTTTATATTCTACCTCGACCCAGATTGCTCCTGTTGTAGCGATTCCAACAATTTCAATTGCTGGCTCATTTTTCTTAATTTGTGAGCTATCTTGGTAAACGATTTTTTGATGAGGGTGAGCCTCCCCCCATCATCAAACCAGTGACCTAAAAAAATAAAATATAATTTGGTCTGGTTTTATGCCGAGTGACCGAAGGTCGCGAGGGGCG
>JAROBA010000016.1 GCA_029432815.1 Pontiellaceae bacterium B1224
AAAATCGGAACTGACTATATGGAACAGACATCAAAAACCTTAACAAAAACGGGTGCTTACGCTTTGTTTGCACCCTCTATGGGATGACAATGAAATTGCTCTAATCCTAGATCCGGGAATGAAAATGAAGGAAACGGTATTTTTTCCAATGATACCGGCATCAAACCATAATCACGCTTCACACCCACAGGGTTCGTTTTTTGTTTCCTTCATTTTCACCCTGCGGGTGACCGATTTCACCACATCCATTGCGCTTTTAAGCCCTAGAGGTAGGCAACTACATCTGCGATTTTAAAATCTTGTGGCTGCAGTAAACTTGGCCATTCCCGAATCTAGGCTAATACATTCCGGTATGAACGTAGGTTAAGTTGCAGCGAAAGAATGGAAAGCAACGAATGATGCCGCCTATCAGGCTTCGCCGCTTTCCATCAAAAGGGTCAGAGTTCGGGCGGAACATAGGCTTCGCCGTTGTGCATCATCCGCAAGGAAGCTTCGAGCCATGTTGAAATCGGCGTGCTGCCCGCTGGCGCTTCTGCGCTGACGGTTTTCGAACAGGACCGGTCCACCGCAGACAGGCAAGATGCCTGTCCTTCTTTCTGTGCATCTGCTTTTAAAGCGTCTGTGATGCCCCAGTTTGATCTCGATCGTGTTTTCGGGTTCGCCGAACCAGATGCAGGAATCTGGTTCGACCTATGGCGGTGATTGCCGGCATCCGGCTGTGCCAATCAAAAGCAGGCCGAGACTCATGACACGAAATGGAATCATTCTAGAATCCAAATTTCTTGAGGCCTTCGGAGGCTTTATTTTTGATGTCCTGGGCTTTTTCGCTTTCGAGGGCTTTGTTGATTTGTTCGTCAGCCTTTTGCTGGGCTGCCGCCTTGGCCTTCTCGACCTCTTCATTGGCGCGGGCCTTGGCGGCGTCGATGGCGGCATTTTTCAGGTTGTCGTCGATCTCAACGGTGATGCGCGGGGATGTGAGCGAGCCATAGAGCTTGCCGGGAAGGGCTATGTTTTTGAGATTGTTGATAATCTCGTTGCTGGTTTTCAGTTCGCGCACGGTGAGCGAGAAGGGAATATCGAGCGAATCGGTGCTGAAGGTGCCGTTGGCGGAAAGGTCGGCAATCCCGGTTTCGATTTGCAGGCTGTCGCCGGTTTCGACGACTTCGGCCATGTCGATGCCTTTCAGATTAAAGGCAATGTCGTTCGGCGCATTCATATCATCGAATCGGAGCACCATTTTAAAGGTGGCTTCGGTTGCGTCCTCCGAGATCATTTCGAGCAGGGTCGGCTGCCCGTTGAGGGCCGGATTACTGCAGACTTCGGCGGCAATAATCTCCTGCATCGGTAAATCGCTGGAGAGCGTGACCTGATCGATTTCAATATTGCGGATCAGCCAGGCCGGGCGGTCGCTGAGCAGGTCGGCCGTCATATTGAGGTAGCCGATTTTGCGAGCCAGTTCAACCAGCTCGTCGCGGCTGGGGGTCGGCGGCGGGCCGCCCTTGACGAATTCGCTGACCTTTTTCTGTTTTTCCAGATATTCAGATGCTTTATCGAGCCACTCTTTATATTTGTCGGCCTGGGCCAGATAGTCATCGAGCGTTTTTTCACCTTCGGCTTTTTCCTTTTCCTCTTTTTCTTTGGCTTTTTTGTCGGTCTTTTTCTGTTTCTCTTCAGCACTCACCAATAATTTTCCGGGTGTATCGCGCAGCGTGTCAGTTTGCAGCACGCTGCCGGCGAGCAGATCGATGACCACCGATTTACGCAGCAGATCGCTCACGCTGATATCAGAGACGAGCTGCCCGATCTGTACGAGGTTATGGGTCGGTTTATCTGGATCCGTGACCTGAAGATTCTGGATATCGAGTTCACCGCCGAAGATGGAGAGGTGGGCTTTATCCATGTTCACCTCTGCTCCGGTGGACCGGCTGATGGAACTGGAAATGGCCTTTTTCACCGCCATGTCGAGGAACAGGAATTCAAACAGCAACCCGATCACCAGAAATGCCGCCACCAGAATGATGCCGGATTTGCGGAAGAGCGGGGAGGTTTTCGCCAGCACATCTTCGGTCGAAATCTTTTGTTTGCCGAAGGCGAGCCAGATCAGGAATTTGGAAAATTTATTACCGGTGGCTTTACCGACTTTTTCGTTTTTCGCGGCTTTCACCATCTGTTCGCGAATTTTATTCACATAGGTGCTGAGTGCTTTGGCGAAAACAAAGGCAACCACCCAGGCGATGGGAGCGCCGCCGACCTGACTGTAGTTATCCAGCCCCATCAGGGCCAGTCCGGGCATATTGGCGAGTGAAGTGAAAACACCTTCGAGCCCGATGTTGTGGATGATCGTGTAGCCGATGTGAAAGGTGGGAATCGCCAGAGTTAGACAGAGAATTTTTCCGAAGGCGACACCCAGCAGGGTGAAGCCCAGATTGGAATTCAAAAGAAGTACGGCGAGTATCAGAACCGCCAGCATCAGGTTGGCACCCGGCAACATACCGATCAGCACGCCGCAGAGTGCGCCTAGAAAAATTTCCCTCTTACCGGCGCCGCCACGCAGCATTTTACCGATTTTACGAATAATACTGATCGAGATCATAGTAGGTTCCTCGCGTTAAAATGTTGATGGAAGACGATAATTCCAATTGAACCTCCCGGTCAACCGCGGAAAGCATCAACCCTCCGTTTATAAATGATTTGGCTCGGAAGGATATTATTTACGTGTTCTGTGTTTTAAGAGCGATTCGCAAGCGCCCATTAACCAGTTCGACTGTCAGTTCAAGGTTCAATGCATTGGCACAGGCTTTAGCAATCGAGAGGCCCATTCCTGCATGATTGGATTCGGTTCGGGCGGTGTCTTTTCGCCACATCCGTTCGAAGAGATGATTGATGTCTTCTTCCTGGAGATCGGGCGCTTCGTTTTCGCATAAGAACAGGGCGTCTTCTGCACCCACCAGAATTTTCACGGTGTTATTCTGCGCCGTATATTCAACTGCGTTGCTGATGAGGTTGGTCATGATGATTCGTAGCAATCGCGGATCGGTATCGAGTGAAACGCTCGGGTTCAGTTCAGCATGTAGTTGGATCCGGGATTCTTCTGCCTTTCCCGCATGCAGCGCAATGCATTCTTCCGCGAGCTTTGCCGGATGTACGGTTACGATATGTTGTTCTGCAGTGGACGACTCCATCCGGGAAAGCAACAGTAGGCTGTCGAGCGTCTGCTGCAGGCTGGAAGACAGCTTGTGGATTTCATCGAAATCATCCGGCGAGGCCTGGTCGGGCCATTTGAGTGCCACCTCGGCGGTGGTGCGGATGGCGGCGAGCGGGGTGCGCAGCTCATGCGCAAGGTCGCCGCTGAAGCGCCGTTCGCGAGCAAAGCTCTCTTCGAGTTTGGCCATCAGGCTGTTGAGACGCACGACGATCGGGCGGATATCGGCCGGGGCGCTCTGTTCGGAAAAGCGTTCGTGCAGCGATTCCGCATCCATCATGGCAGCCTGCTCGCCGAGGATCTTCAGCGGGCGCAGCGAAATACGAAGGGTGAAAATCAGTAATCCGCTGAACAACAGACAGGCCGCAAGGCCTCCGCCGATCAGATTCCGGGCCAGTCGCACCAATGCTGCATCGATCTCCCGGCGGTCGACGGCCAGGATCACTTCCGGGGCTTGTTTCTCACGCATCATGATCGGGAAGCGGGCCGCCCAGGCCCGCAAGGGAGAGCCGTTCTCCAAGGTGGTATTGTAGAAAACGGCTGTATTTCCGAAGGCATCGGGGCGTGTAATTTCTCCGCCTGCGAGATTATCTGTTTTAAGGTTACCCCCCCGATTCCCGAGCCATACCTCGCAATAGACGTTTTCGGACAGGTTGGTGAAAAGCGTATCTTTCAGTTGCGCCATTCCTCCGACTAAGCGGCTGGAATTCAGGCGTTCCTGTGGCATGTTACGGATTCTGAAGTTCGATTGGTTGCGCGGCGCCTCGCGATTCGGATCGCGGTTTGGATCGCGATTCGCTTCAGGTTTAATGAAACGCAGATCGATGGCAATGTTCGCAAGCTCGGTATCGAGGCGGGCCAGATACTCCGCTTTGGTGGAAAAATAAATGCTGAACCCGGCTGCGATGCTGATGCAGACAAAGGCAGGGAGCAGGGTGGAAAGTAAGCGTGCACGGATACTGATCATTCTGCCGGCTCCGAAATGATATAGCCCTGGCCGCGCCGCGTGTGGATGAGCGGGGCATCGGATTCGGGCGTTTTTATGGCCCGGCGCAGCGCGCAGACGGCGGTGTCGATCACATTGCTCATGGGGTCTGCCTGCTCATCGTATATATGTTCCTCAATGTCGGCTCGCGTCACAACTTCGCCGGCCCGTAACATCAGAAACTCGAGTAGCGTAAAGAGCTGTGCGGAAAGTTTCAGCTCGGTTTTGCCGCGGATCACCTTCTTTGCGGAGGAGTTCAGTTCAAGATCGCCAACCTTCAGGACCGGGGTGCTTTTTTGGTAGCGCCGCCGCCCGAGTGCCTCAACACGGGCAATCAGCTCTTCGATCGCAAAGGATTTAACCAGATAATCATCCGCTCCCAGGCGTAAACCGGCCACGCGATCTTCGATGGTATCTTTGGCGGTGAGAAAAAGGACGGGCGTCTCATCGCCATCGGCCCGCAGTTTTTTGAGAATTTCGTGTCCGTCCATACCGGGCAGCATGATATCGAGCAGGATCACGTCGTATTCATGTTCACTGGCGAGCCAGTAGCCCTCTTCGCCATCGCCCGTTTCGTCGACGGCGTAGCCCGAAGCTTTGAGGGCTTTCACCACCGGTTTTCGCAGAGAAACTGCATCTTCAACCAATAAAATTCGCATAGGTCTGTTCCTGTTTTTCTAAAACATGCGGGATGAAACATGAGAGTAGCATGAAAGGAGGCGCTCAGGCCGTATTTTTTTTTGCGACAAATTTCATCTGTTTTCCGGTGCTCATGTTCCGCTCATGTTCGGTGTGGTTCTATCGCGGCATCGAAAGAAGAAAAGCCATTGAAGGCAGAACGGAGAATACGAAAATGAAAACAATAAAAGCCATCACAGCAATAGCGGCACTGACCGCCACATTCGTTTGTTCAACGGCCGACGCAGCATCCCGCATCTGGACAGACGCCGCCGGAAAAACAATCGAAGCCGAACAGGTAAAGATCCTGAACGATCAGGTTATCCTTCGCCTGACGAATGGACGCGAGATCCGGGTTTCGCTGGATTCGCTCAGCGAAGCAGACCGCAACGCAGCCATGCTGAGCGAGCCGCCGACGCTGGACCTTGAGGTTTCTTCGAAAACCTCGCGCTCGAATTCCACACTTCGGAATGGAGGCCCCGGAAGTCGGGTGCAGGTTCAGGAGGAATCCACACAGGTATCCGTTCTGGTGCAAAAGACCAGTTCTGCGGCCTATGATCTTCCGCTGAATAGCGTGCTTTATGTGATTGGTGAGGGAAGCAGCGGACAGCTCGAGGTTCTTGATAAAGTGTCACAGACCTTTTCCTATTCGGACAATAGCCGCGAATTTGAATTTAAATCGGATGCACTTGAAACAGTGAAAGCGCAAGGCGATGAACGCAGAGCCGAATATAAGGGCTGGCTCGTAACGGTGCTTGATCCCAACGGAGAGATCATCGCGATTAAGGGCAGCAGTCGTGAATATGCGGAAAAAGCGGAAACGCTGATGTCCGCGAATAAAGGAACTGCGCTCGATAGCGACTATTCTATCCTGCAGCCAAAAGCCGGTGTAGAAATGACGAACTTTCGCCGGTTTCCATTCTAAGTGCTCATGTTCCGCTCATATTCAGTTCGATAAACATTAATCATCAACAGTCGGGATAGGCCCGATAAAGACTAACAGCCCAGGAGGCCATAAAATGAAAGCAACAAAATACATACTGATTACACTATTCGCCGCCGGGACAACTCTCGGTACATATGCAGAAGATTCGATCGCTCCGGAAGGTGCCGGTGACCGCCAGGAGAGCCGCCGTGCAAAAATGATGGAACGTTTCGACAAAGATGGCGATGGAAAGCTGTCGCTGCAGGAACGCAGACGCGGTCAGAATGTCCGCGAAAAACGCCAAAACCGTGCTGAAACGGCTGACCGGCCCGAAGAAAACGGGCAGCGCGGCGAATATGCTGATCGCGATTCCCGAGGACCTCGCAGTGAACGTGCGGAACGGGTTGCTCAAAGAAATCGGCCGAACCGTGGAGAAAATGCCGTACGTGTTGAACGTGGACCTCGCGGTGAACGTGTGGACCGGTTCGCTCGTGGAAATCGTCCGAACCGTGGAGAAAATGCTGACCGCGGACTGCGTAGAGAAGGTGCTGTACGTGGTGAACGTGGACCTCGCGGTGAACGTGCGGAACAGGTCGCTCGTGGAAATCGTCCGAACCGTGGAGAAAATGCTGAACGCGGAGAATATGCTGAGCGCGACTTCCGAGGACCTCGTGGTGAACGTGCAGAGCGTGGACCCCGCAGTGAACGAGGACCCCGTGGTGAACGTGATAGAGCGGGACGACAGGGATAGATCGTGTACGATAATCTCGTAATCCTCCAGAAAACCGCCGGATATTGAATCCGGCGGTTTTTTGTGCGGTAAGCCGTAAAGACACTGCTATCTATGGGGTAAGGCTATTACGCAAGGCGCGTAACGCATGATGCGTAATGGCCGGTCGGGAAATTTTCTTGTGTTTGCTGAGTGAAATACGCATGTTGCGTAACGCAGGAGGCGTAACATGAGAAATCCGTTTCAATATGGGGGTGTGGTATCGGGGGAATCGTTCTGTAATAGAACCCGCGAGGCTGCCGATTTGCGGCGTTCGGTAGAGAACGCAGAAAAGCTGTTTGTCTATTCCGAGCGAAGATTGGGAAAAACCTCCCTGATCCGGAAGGTACTGGCGGATCTGCCGACGGATGAATATCTCACGGTCTATATCGACCTATGGCCCACCGACGGCGAAACTTCGTTTGTGCTCGCCTGTGCAAAAGCCTTTTCCGAGGCGATGTCCACGAGCACCGATAAGTTGTTGAATACAGCCCGGACCTTTTTCAGCCGTTTGGTACCCTCCATTAGTGCCAACGATGACGGCAAGGCGGTCATTACTTTCGGCTTTGATCAGAAGCGTCCGGATATCCCGTTGCTCGAAGAAGTATTGGCGATGCCTGCGAAAGCCGCGAAAAAAGAAGGCAAACACATCGTAGTTGTTTTCGATGAATTCCAGCAGATTCTGGAATATGAAAGTGACGCGGTGGAGCGCCTGCTCCGCAGCTCAATTCAGCACCAGTCGGAGGTTGCCTATATATTCTGTGGAAGCCGAAAGCATCTGATTCAGCAAATGTTTATGGATTCGCAACGCCCGATGTATCGTTCCGGCGCTCACTATCCGCTCGGATTAATTGCAGAGGATCATTGGCAAACGTTCGTATCCGGCAAGTTTCAGGAAACCGGCAAACAGATCAGTCCGGAGATCATTTCTGAACTTTGCGCGCTGACAGAGGGGCATCCGTTTTATACCCAGCATTTGTGCCACCCGCTTTGGGAGCTTTGCGAAACCGGCGGGGCGGCGACCTCGGAAATGATTCAGCAGGCCACGTCGCTTTTGCTGGACCGGGAAAGCTATGCCTTTATGAATCTATGGGATTCGCTCACCCGCAATGCCCGCCGGTTGCTGAAAGGCGTAGCCGCAGAGCCGGTTGGAACCCAGGTGTTTGCCGCAGAATTTATCCGAAAATATCAATTGGGCAGTTCTTCCAATGCGCAGCGGGCCGTGGATCTGCTGCTGAAAAAAGACATCATCGATAAGCAGGAGGAAGGGATTGTGATTCCGGACCGCTTTTTCAGGTTATGGATTAACAGCAAGCAATGACGCATCATTTTTAGGTGGTAGTCATTCAATTTTTATTCAGGGAAGTTAACCAGCAACCAAGGAGAGAAAAATGGAAGTAGACTCATATGCAGTAGCATCCGGTGCCATAGCAGGGGGAATTCTGATTCTGGGGCTCGGGCTCATTATCATTTTAGTCGTTGCAATGTGGAAGATGTTCGTCAAGGCCGGACATCCGGGGTGGGCGGCCATTGTGCCAATCTATAACACCTGTGTGTTGTGCGATATCGGCGGGAAACCGATGTGGTGGGTGTTGCTCATGCTCATTCCATTTGTGAATATTGTGATAGCCATTCTGGTGATGGTCGGGGTGGCCAGGAATTTCGGACGCGGCGTCGGGACAGCGCTGGGACTGCTTTTCCTTCCGTTTATCTTCATGCTGATTCTCGGGTTTGGCAGTGCCGAATATAACCGGGTCGAAGGCTAAAGCGGCATCATGAGCAGGAAGCATGCGGCCTGGGCGCGCAAAATCCAATCGATCGCGCAGGTCGGGCTGGAATATGCCACCGGTCCCTACGACCGGGAGCGATACGAAGCACTTCGTGCTCTTTCCGCTGAAATGATGGCGGAGGCCTCCGAGGTTCCAACCTTCCAATGGTTGGAACTTTTCGGAAAAGAAACCGGCTATGCCACGCCGAAGGTCGATGTGCGCGGGGCGGTTTTCCAAGGTTCGGAAGTTTTGCTCTGCAAAGAGCAGTCCGATGGAAAATGGAGTCTGCCCGGCGGCTGGGCCGATGTGAACGATCCGCCTTCCGTCGCCGTCATCCGCGAGCTCCGCGAAGAAACGGGCCACGATGTCCGCTGCACCAAACTGGCCGCCGTGCTCGATCGCGATCTGCACTATCCCGACGATCAGCGCCCGTTCCACAGCTATAAACTTCTGTTTCTCTGCGAAATCATCGGCACCGCCGGGGAACTGGACCACGATATCGAAGAAGCCCGCTTCTTTCCAATCGACGACCTGCCGGACCTTTCATTGCCCCGAACCCTGCCGATGCATATTGAGCTGATGCACCGGCATTTCATGAATCCCGATCTGCCGACCGAATTTGACTAGGCGTCCGGGATGGCGGGGCGGACTTTGATGGTTTTTTCGCGTTTGATGGTTACGCTGCCGGGTTTTGCTCCGCGCGGTTTCCCCACGTGTTTGGCTTCGGTGTAGTTGACGGGAACATTTCCGGCGTTCCGGGCTTTGGAATGCCAGGCGGCAATGGCGGCGGTTTGCCGGATCAGGGCATTGTCGGGCCGGTCGCCATCGGGGTGGCGAAGAATCACGTGGCTGCCGGGCAGGCTGTGGACGTGAAACCAGAGGTCGTTGGCTTTGGCAAATTTTAAACTGAGCAGGTCGTTATCGGCATCGGTTTTTCCGGCGAGGGCTTCAAAGCCGCCGGGCAGATCGTATTTCCAAAAATCAGGCTGGATTTCTCTTCGTGGCATCGGAAAGATTGTTAACCACGAATGACACAGAATACACGGAAAATGACGATGAACTTATTTGCTTATGGAACCCTGATGTGGCCGGACGTGCTGGAGGCGGTGATGGGCCGCCGTTTGAATGGCGAGAAAGCAACCCTGAGCGGCTATACTCGCCGTCGGGTGAAAGGGCAGCATTATCCCGCCGTTTTCCAGGCATCGGAAGAGTCGGTGGAGGGGATTCTTTATACCGGTCTGACCGGAAAAGAGTTCCAATGTCTGGATGCTTTCGAGGGGGTTGAATATGAGCGTGTTGAATTAGCTTTCGGCGACACAACGGCCTTCGTATATGTGCTTTCCAACGATTGGAAACATATTGCTGAATCGGAGCATTGGCTTCCTGAAATGCTGAAACCGGAACATCTTTCGGCGTTTTGTTCTGAATACAAAGGGTGGTCGGCCCTTTGAATCATCCGTTTTAGGCATTGAGAAAATTCTAATTTTTCTTATAGTACTGTTATGGCGAGTAAAGATGAACAAAGGGATAAAAATCGGTTCTATCATTCGCTGGCGTTTAAGCTCAGCCTCTCGATTTTTGTTATTACCTCGACCCTGCTCTCAGGGTTGGGGATTTATTACATCCGGACTTTTTCCGATATTGTTGATCAGCAATTGGTCTCGCGGGCTCAGGTTCCCGCAAAACTGGTCATCGCGCACGATTTGCCGATTGAAGTTCTGCGGGATAAACAAACGTTGTCAAAATACATTGGTGCGGAGGTGCTTCGTTCAGATATTACGACAACCAATGATATTGTGGCTTACAGCAGCGAGGCCGGAATAGAAGGCACGAAAAGCGATATTCATGCACAATATACCGAGAATCCCGATGTGCATTTCACGCGGAAGGGGATTTCATCGCTTCAAGGTCAGCTCGATGGCAAGCCGTGTGTTTTGCTCAGCGGTCCGATTGTGAATCACGAAGGCGAGCCGTTGCATTGGCATCTGATGCTGTCCGGTGAGCAGTGCAAAACGAGCAAGGGCTGGGTGGCCAACTTGTTTCTGGCTGGCTTTACCCTATGTATTTTGAGTGTAACGATTCTCTGTGCTGCACTGGCCCACTGGATGTTACGTCCGAGGTTGAAACTCATTACAAAATGTCTCGAAGCTGTTGAAAGCGGCGATCTGAGTCCCTGCGTTGAGCATGCACGCAGCACCGATGAGCTCGGGGTATTGGGCCGTGGTGTGAATGAAATGATCGGCAAATTGGGCGCGCAGCGCTCAGAAGAAAAGCGTCTCCTGGAGGCACTACAAGTCGCCAAGGAAGATGCCGAAAAGGCGAGCCGCACTAAAAGTGAGTTTCTTGCCAACATGAGTCATGAAATCCGTACGCCGATGAATGGCGTGCTCGGTATGGCGCACCTAATTAAGAACACCCCCCTTACCGCTGAACAGCGTGAATATGTGGAAATTATCTCAGCATCTGCGGATAACCTGTTGCGGATCATAAACAGCATTCTCGATCTCTCGCGGGTTGAAGCCGGCAAATTTAATCTGAATATTGATACGGTTGATATCTGTAAAGTGGTTACTGATCTCCAGCTCTTTTTCATGCCCACGGTCGAAGAGAAGGGGCTTGAGCTGAGGGCGGAATGCTCGGACATGTTACATCATGTCCGGACGGACGAAGGATACCTGCGTCAGGTTCTGATTAATTTGCTGGCGAACGCCATTAAATTCACACAAAAGGGCTATATTGAAATTCGGGTGCAACTGTTAGAACGGCACGGAAACGAGTGCACGATACGATTCAGCGTCTGCGATACCGGCATTGGAATTACCCGCGAGGCACAGGCCGTTATTTTTCAGGAATTTACACAGGCCGATGGATCACATACACGGGAATTCGGGGGTACAGGGCTCGGACTTTCCATCTCCAAAAAAATGGTTAAGCAACTTGGGGGCACCCTTTCCGTGGTCAGCAAGCTGGATGAAGGTTCGGAATTCAGCTTCACCATTACGGTGGATATAGAAGAGCATGCCAACGCACTGCAAACAGAAGATGAAGAGCCGCCCGCCGAAGACCTGCATCTCGATGTGCTGGTGGTTGAAGACAACAAATTGAATCAGCGTGTGTTACTGAAAATCCTTGAAAAAATGGGGTGCCGAACCGTGCTTGCGGAAAATGGAAAGGAAGCGTTGTCGGCGCTCAAGCTGTTGCTGCCGCTCGAGGAACGGCCCCGGTTCGATATGATTCTGATGGACATACAGATGCCGGTACTGGATGGCATGAAAGCCACGCGCATGATCCGGGCTCAGGAAGGCGATGAGCGGCGCACGCCTATTGTTGCCATTACGGCCCACGCCATGAAAGGTGATCGCGAAAAGTTTCTGGAAGAGGGGATGGACAGCTATCTTTCCAAGCCGATTCGTCGCGAAGAGCTGCGGACCATTCTCCGGCAATTCTGCTGATTACGCAGAAAGAGACAAGGAGTCTTATTCTTTTTCGAATTAAACGTGCCCCAAAGCACCCGTGTATTGTATTGTCTTCAGAGCTCATTTCAAAGGCAGGTGAAAAAATATGCACGGAAACGGAAAAGTCCCCATGTTTAAGATGCGGCCCAATATGGGGGCCCTCACTGGCGCTCTGGTGGTTTTTCTGCTGGGAGCATTGATTTTTTATGAAGGCCACCGCGATCCCGGCAATATTCCCGCGCAAGACCGCTCGAAACTGATCTTCACCATTTCGATTGTGATTTCAGGCATTCTGCTCATCGTTTCAACCGGACGTATGTGGTTCAAACATCTTTGGCACGATCGCTACGCAGGCAAAAAAAGAAAGCACCGTAAAACGCGTTCTTAATCAAAGCCCTTGGCAGGGCGGAACTACAGTTCCCGGATTCGGATGGTGCGGAATTCGGCGTTGGCCCGTTCGGCCTGCAGACAAATAGCGCCTTCAGAAACAGAAGCGTTCCAGCCTTTGTTAACCAGCTGATCGTTCACATAAACCTCGATGGTATTGCCGCGCGCAATAATGCGCATAGTGTTCCACTCGCCATTCGGTTTTTCCGCGCCATCCACCAGCTTGATTCTGCGGCGGCTGGGATTTCCTTTCTTATCCTTCGCAATCTGCTCGGGCTTCACCTCTATGCTTTCACCAATCACCCAGAAATCGCCGGCACTGCCGTTCTGTAGCTGAACTTCGATTGATTTCGGCCAGACATTCATTTCGCGGGGCGACGAGGTGTGAATCAGGCATCCGTTATTTCCCGGAGCGTTCGGCCAGCGCCATTCAATTTCGAGTTCGTAGTTGGAAAAGCTCGCATCGGTCCGCATCACTCCGTTCGGTTTGCCTTTGCCATTCACTCTGATGACGCCGTCCTCCACCGACCAGATCGTTTCCGGATCAGCCTTGTCGAGTGTGTCGAACGACCAGCCCGTAAAGTCGGTTCCATTAAACAGCGGTTTCCAATCCTTGGAAGCGAAGCCGGAAGAGACGAGTCCGGCAAGAAGAAGAGTCAGTAGAGGTTTCATAAATAAGGTCCTTTGATTAGCGGTGGCGAAGCGGTTTCCCATCCCCCGGAATCGGGGCGATGTTTTCGGGAGGAAGAATGACCGCCCCATTTTCAAAATCTTCGGGGGAAACACCGTATGTGAAATCATACCACTCCGATTTCGGATTCAGGAACAGATCGCTCCACTGGATCTTTTTACCGGTGTAGCAGGCAATTCGGCCCATAATGGCGGTGCCCGTGGCTTCGGCCACAATCTGCGCTTCGTTCAAGGGGTTGCCGGAACGAACGCCGCGGATCATATCAATCATTTCCTGCACGCCGTCGTTGTCGGAATCCACCTTGGGATCCGGAACGGTTATGGACGGGTCTCCAACGAGCTTGCCACCGCCCAGTACATAGCCCTTCGAACCGCGGAACTCTTCGCCCACCCGATTGAAGCAACCGGAGATCTGGCGGCACTGGCTGTGAATATGCACGTTGTCGCCGTAGTCGAGGTCCACGCTGAAAAAGTCGAACGAGTTGCCGGATTCGCGCCGGGCGCGCCCGCCGAATCCAACGGCCGATTTTGGCGGGTGTCCGATAAACCAGTTGGCAACGTCCAGGTTATGCACATGCTGTTCCACAATATGGTCGCCGCCTATTTCCACCCAGTTCAGCCAGTTACGCGCCAGATAGTCGGCGTCGGACCAGTCGGGCCTGCGGTCTTTGACCCACGGCACGGTTCCGTTCCAGGCCACCAGCCCGCCGAGAATCGGCCCGATGGCACCGGCCTGTACGAGTGCCTGATTCTTTAAATAGTTCGCAGCATGCCGTCGTTGCATACCGGCGGAAATACCGAGCCCGTTGGCTGTTGCAAATTTACCGAGCTCGAGCACCTTGCGGCATCCGGGAGCATCCACCGCGACGGGTTTTTCAACAAAAACATTTTTACCGGCCTTCAGCATCGCTTCCAAATGAAGCGGGCGGAAGAGCGGGGGCGTCACCAGCAAAACAAAATCTGCATCCGAGGCGGCTACATTGTGATAGGCGTCAAAACCGAAAGAGCAACGGTCGGCAGGAACCTCAAAGGTGTTGGCCGCCGCGATCACAGCATCTTCGAAGGCATCAGCCAGCGCAACAATTTCACAGTCGAGTTGTAGAATCTGACAGGCCGTCTGGAAATTTTTCAGGTCGGCTTTACCGCGTCCGCCGCATCCAACAAGTGCCACCTTCACGGTTTTGCTTTGAGCCGCATGGGTCGTAAGGGTTGAGAGGCCAACGGCGGTGCCGGCGAGGACCGTTGATTTGAGCGAGGTTCTGCGCGTAATGTTTTCTGCCATAACATATTTTCCTCAGTTAGCGTTTTTGAAAGAACGCTGGTCAACCCGTTTTCCAGACATTGGAAGTGCACGCAGTTTCAATAAAGATTCGCTTCCAACCTCTGGAACATTTCTGCCACCCTGATTTCCAATCATTGGAAAAGGAGAATTCCATGGCGCGAACTGCAAAAAATGAAGGGATGACCGATTATCAGCTGGCCCTGATTTCCAAATCTGTTTTCGATGTGGGGCCCCGCACACGGGTGGTCATTTTAATGTTCGGTCTCTTCGGCATTGCCATGGCTTTCATGGCGAGCCTCGTCAGCCACAAACAGGTGCCGCTGGATAAAGTGATCCATTTCACGAGCTATACCATTCTGGCCGGCACGTTTGTGATGGCGTTGCGTCCGGTCTTTTTTATACCGGGCCTGATCGGTCTGGTCGGCATGAGTGTCGGCATTGAATTTCTGCAAAGGTATACCGGCCGTTCGTTCGATGTTCACGATATGGTGGCGAATGCCAGTGGTGTCGGCCTGGGCGGTTTGCTGGGGCTGATCGGACGGGGGCTTTTTGCTTTGGTGGGTAAAGAGCTGGCCGCCAAAAAGGCACACCGGAAGCTGGTTCATGTGGAAAAAGATACGGTGCTTATCCACGAGGGAGACCCCATTCACGCGATGTATATTATTAAAGAAGGGCGGGTGCGGGTCACCCGAACGGTGAACGGTCGTGAGATCAGTTTAACCACGGCTGGCCCGGGCGAAGTGCTCGGCGTGATGGGGGTGGTGGAGCAGAAACCGCAATATGCCACGCTGCGCGCCTTGGAAGATACCGTTGTTTACAAGATGAATATGAAGGAGCTGATGGACAGCGCCGGCGGGGATGAATTGCCGATTTCTCTGGTGCTGAATGGATTAAGTCGTAAGGTGCGGATTCTGGCGGATCAGATGGTACGTTCCGGTTGTTCAGTCGATGTGGATGCGACGATGGCATAAAGCTCAATAAAGCTCTCGAAAAGACCGCTTCTTCTGCTAACCTTTCCATTGTGAAGATGATAAATCATATCAAGCAGAACCGTCCGGTACACCTCGCACGCCGCGACGTTTATTTTGAACAGGCAGCAAAACTGATCCATAAACAGCAGATCGCCTATTCGCCGGAAATCAGCTTGGAAAAATACGAGGAAATCCTCTTTCTATTGCGGGTGGCCCGCCAGCAGGCCTATTTTGCAGTTCGCGAAAGTGGTAAGAACGGTTCCGATGAGCAGTTTGGCCGTTTCATTAATCTGCTGGCCGGCAATGTGAAAGCGGTGCTTTCCATGATGAACCTCAAGGAGACCGTTGAAAGTTCAGAAGGTTCTTTTATCAGTTTTCTCGGAGCCAATCAGGCCTCGGTTGCACTTCAGGCCGAAGAATATCAGCGCCGGGCAAACGATATTATCCGGTCGCTGCATAACACGCTCAAACTTGCGGAAGATCCCTTTGAACTGCTGAAGATTGAAAATTCGGATGCCGGCACCGCTGAAGAGCGAAAGCGCTATTCCAAAGCCCGGGAACATTTCGTTCAGTTGGTCAAAGAAGGGCGGCACCGCTATAAGATTGTAAGAGGCACTCGTATGCTGAAACACATATAAAGCAAGGAGTTGTACGGTCGGCGGAAACTCATCCATCGCGACTGAATTTACGGTCTAGTTCTGTGAAGCTGGTATAAATCAGGGTGGGGCGTCCGCGCGGCGAGGTGTAGGGCATATCCGTTTTAGCCAGATCGGCTACGAGCTTTTCAATTTCCTGGTCTGATAGCTGATCCTTCGTGCGGACGGCCATCTGGCAGGCGGTCTGCGCAATTTTTTCCTGAACCAGCTCGCGGGCCCCCCGCGTTTTGCCGGCTTTTTCAAGTTCGCGGGCAATTTCAATCAACATCGATTCCACGGGATTGTCCTGCACATAAACCGGCAGCGCATCCACGATGAAAGCATCGCCTCCGAAATCAGAAACACCGAAGCCGAGCTCCTGCAGGACGGTAATATTCGTTCGCACAATTTCAGCATCGGAAGGCAGGAGTTCCACCGTTTCCGGTGCCAGCAGTCCCTGTTTCTGGACGGCATGTGACTGGGCGGCATGCATAAACTTTTCAAACAGTACGCGTTCGTGCGCCGCGCGCGGTTCCATCAGCACATAGCCGTCTTCCGTTTCAAGCACCACATAATTACCGCCCAGCTGCCCCATAATCCGGCACCAGCCCCAGGGGGATTTTTCAGGAGAGGGTGAGGGGGGGCTGGGCTGAGAGGGAGCGGCTTCTTCCTTCGACGTCCGGTGTTCAACGTTCGAACTTCGAGATTCTTTCTTGGGCTTCCGGTCCAGCAGCGGCTCCGGTTTTCGCAGAATGTCATCCATCTGTTTCTGGGTTTCAAAGATGGGGCGGACGGTTGCTGGAGGGGGCGTGGGGGTGCCGGGGAGAGCGGGGGGTGGCAGTTCGATGCCTTCTTCGTCCGATTCGATGCTTATCGACTTTTGACTTTCGACTTTCGGACGTTCGACCGCTGAATCAAAGCTCAACGCCTTTCCGAGCGCGGCCACAATGGCGTCGCGCAGTTGATTCGGTAGCCGGAAGCGGACCTCCTTTTTGGTCGGATGCACATTCACATCCACCAATGAGGGCTCCATTTGAATGAAAAGAAAAACGGCCGGATAGCGGCCTTTGATAATGAGCGAATGATACGCCTCGTTCAGCGCATGAAACACCACAGGTGCAGAGGCGGGGCGGCCGTTCACAAAAATATACTGATCCTGCCGATCTTTACGGCCGGTTTGCGGAAGCCCGGCATAACCTGAAATTCTGTAATCGGCGTCGCTATAGTCGATCTCGAGCAACTGCTCGAAAAAACTGTGATTATAAAGCTCCGAAATCCGGTCCTCCATATTTCCAGACATTGGAAGGGAATAAACCATGCGTTCGTCGACTTTAAGGCTCATTCCAATGTCTGGATGGGCCAGGGCCATCACTAGAAAAAGCTGGCGTATGTGCGAGAGTTCAGTCTGTTCAGCCCGCAGGAATTTACGGCGCGCGGGCACGTTGAAAAAGAGATTGCGGATTTCCATGCGCGTGCCGACCGGGCAGCCGATGTCGTCGCAGCTCAGAAATTTTCCACCGGCAATCTGGATTTCGGTTCCAGCGAGCTCTTCCTCCGGGCGGGTGATCAGCGTGAAGCGGGCTACCGAAGAAATGGCGGCCAGCGCTTCGCCGCGAAAGCCCATCGTGTGTATGTTTTCAATATCGGCTTCCGAGCGGATTTTACTGGTGGCATGCCGTTCGATGGAGAGCAGGGCCTGATCGCGGTTCATGCCGCAGCCGTTATCCGTAATCGAAATCAGCTGACGCCCGCCACGAATCACTTCAACGTCCACCTGGGTGGCGCCGGCATCCAGCGAATTTTCAAACAGTTCCTTCATGACCGAAGCCGGGCGCTCGACCACTTCGCCAGCGGCAATCTTGTTGATTACCTGATCCGGCAGCATCTGAATGACGGGTTTTTCCTGCATCGGGGGAACATAGCAAAACGCTTCCAATGATTGGAAGTTTCAGAAATGCCTTTGTGGCCTATGCTTTGGTAAAGCACTCTAAAAATGAGGTTTAGCTATCTGCTAGTATTATGTACTAGAAGAAAATACAAAAATAGAGTGGTGATCAGCAAAAAGTTCAAATATGCAGTATATGGAAATTTGACACTGAGATGCAGGCTATGAAATATATATCAAGACTTATACTATTGGCGATGCTGCTTGGATTAGCTGGCTGTGGAAAAGAGCCGTCGGCAGCGGAGGACGATTTCTCTGCAAATCCCCGTCTTCCGCAGGGTTTAAAAAAGCTGCAGGGACTCTGGGAATCGCGGAGCGATACGAGTTTGTGTACAGCTAAAATTGATGGATATACCATCCGGCTCACCTATAAAGATTCGGGCAGCGAAACTCAATTTAAGCGTAATGCCCGCATCGAAGAATTGGATGCGGATAATCGCCGCCTGCAGGTGCATGGCGATAAAGAACCCTGGACATACCTGCTTGAGAAGCATAATACGCATGTTTGCCTTGAGTTGCAATTTTACGATGTGGCCCAGCGGAAATGGATGAACTTCAGTCTGGAGCAACCTGTAGACTCGGCTTTGGTAACCCAACTTTAAGGCATCAGTATAAAAGGGTTCCACTGATTGGTATGTTGTGGAACGGGGTGGGTGAACAGTAAATGAAAGTGAAACGACACGAATGGGACCTTTAATCTATAAGCAGCGACCGGCCATGCCGGGGCTGATTTTTTCTGCAATTGTTTTGATTTCCGGGGGGGGAATCGCGCATTGGCTTCAGGGCCGCGCGAAAGTGGGAGAGGCACCGGACTCCGCTCCCGTCTTCGTGCTCAGTATTGCCTTGGCTTTGGCCGGTTGTGGACTGGTTGCGGCATTTGCGCGCTATCAGTTCACCCATTTATGGAAAAAAAGGAAACACCCACCGCCCCCGGATGAAGCTGTTTTAAAGAAGAATTCGCGCGGCCGTTGGTAGTTTTTTTATCCCGGCCGGAACGGCATGCCATTTTTAAAATACCCTATTCGAAGCGGTCTGTGATGATGACTTCCTCAAGGGGAAGTTTGTCTTTAGGTGAACGGGATTCATCCCGCGCTTTTCCAACCGCCACGAACATGCAAATGGCATGGTCTTCGGGCAGGTTAATGATGTCGGCAACCGTATCAAAATCAAAGCCGTCCATCGGGCAGGAATCGTAGCCCATGGATTTAGCGGCCAGCATCAGCGTTTGAGCAGCAATACCGCAGGAACGCATCGCTTCATCGCGCTGCACCTGATCCAGTCCGGTATAATATTGCTGAATGGCGGGTACGATAAATTCCTGTACCGGTTCCGGAGCGGAGCTCCAGTAGCGCATCGGTTGCTTTTCCCAGGCTTTTAAGTCCGCACAGAGAATGATCAGCATCGAGGCTTCGGTCACCTGAGCCTGATCCCAGGACGCTCTTTTAATCTGTTCGCGGATATCAGGGTCTTGTACGACGACAAACCGCCAGTTCTGAATATTAAAGGCAGTTGGTGAATGCAGCATGAGCGATAGAATCTTATCGATCTCATTTTGGGCCATCACATGTGTCGGATCAAAATTTCGTACAGCTCGGCGATTAATAATGGCTGCATCAACTTTCATACTAACCTCCTGTTAATTGGCAGGAACATAGGCCATTATAGTTACGAAGGGAAGAGGAACTTCCAAAGATTGTATAATAGGTTCTGTTTTGTAATATATTGAGGGAAGATGCTTTAGGCGGATCCTTGGCAGAACGGATTACGTGCTCAGGTCGAGTCCGTTTTGGCGAATGATCCGGCGATAGACTTTTGCACTGGGACGCGGCTTGCGTTCCAGATTTGGATCATCGGGGTCGACTTCCACCAGACCGAACTGCATTTCAAAGCCTTCCTTCCATTCGAAATTATCGATGAAAGACCAGTGATAATATCCGAGAACGGGGATACCGTCTTCCAGACATTGGAAAATCTGTTTGAGATGTTCGGTAATGTAAGCCGCGCGTTTTTCATCGGAGCGGTCGGCAATCCCGTTTTCGGTAATCACAATCGGCTTGCCGAACCGTTTCCAAACCTTGGAAATGATGGTACGTATGCCCTCCGGCCAGATCTGCCAGCCGAAATCGTTTTGTTCAATGTCGGGTGGGGTCGCTTCGGGATTCACAAATCCGGTCCACCAGGATTTAAGCGAAAAGCGCAGCGTCATGCGGAAATAATAATTCACGCCGCAGAAGTCGACCGCATTTTCCAATCCCTGGATTTTTCCGCGGCCGTAAAGCGGATGAAGGGTTCCGGTTTTAACGGAGTCATCCCAGGCCTGGAAAATAAAACGGTTTCCGAGTGCAACGACTCTTCGTTCGTACCAGCCGGCAAACCCGCGCGATCCCCAGGTCTGCAGATCGGGGTAGGCCATGGCGATGCCGACCATGGCTTCGGAATCAAAATCATGGATCAGCTTATAGGCCCCGGCGTGCGCTTTCAGCATATGCTGCACCACCTTGCGCAGTTCAAAATAGTTGCGGCGCGCAGGCGGGAAGTCGCCCGACAGATAACCGGCCAGCGCAGCGACCAACGGCTCGTTCAGGGTGATCCATTGAAAGGGAAATTCACCGAACTGCTCCACGGCGAAGCGGACATATTCGAGAAACCAGTCGACCATCTCCGGATTCCGCCAGTCGCCTTTTTCCGCCGCCCATTGCGGCACGACCCAGTGGTGCAGGGTGAGGCAGATTTTGATGCCGTGTTTTTCCAAGGATTGGAAAATCTCGCGGTAGCGCGCGACGGCTTCCTGATCGAATTCTCCTTTGCGCGGTTCCAGCCGCGCCCATTCGATCCCGATGCGGAAAGCCTGCAGCCCCATCTCAGCCATCAGCTGGTGGTCTTCTTCGAAGCGGTTCCAGTAGTCGACCGCCTTTCCCGAATTCGGCTGGGCTTCGGTGGCCAGTTCCCAGTGCCACCAGTTGGAGTGTTTATTGTGCCCCTCAATCTGATGGCCGGACGTGGCACTGCCCCAGATAAACCCCTCGGGGAATTTCAATTCATCGCTCATGAATGTTATTTGGCGCGGGGAATGCGGATGACGCCTTCATCCACGTGCTCAACGGCATGGTTCACAATATCCCGCGCGGCCGACGGGCGCCCCAACGCTTTGGCATTCTGTTTCATGCGCTCAAGCTTTTCAGGGTTTTTGAGCAGTTCGTCAATCCGGTAGGGCAGGGTGGTGATGTTATCGGGATGGAAGGCCGCGCCGTTTTCAAGCAGATAAACCGAGTTGAATATTTCCTGTCCGGGAATCGGGTTCCAAATCAGCATCGGCAGTCCGCAGGCGATGCATTCAGACGTGCTGAGCCCGCCAGGCTTGCCGATGAAGAGCGATGCCATCGCCATCCATTCATGCATTTCTTTTGTGAAGCCCAGCACGTGGTAGTTAATGTTTTCAACCGGGTTGGCCTCAATATGTTTCCGGATCGATTCCTGAAGTTTTTTGTTATTCCCGCAGACAATCGCCAGATTGCAGGGCTGGGTGATGCCACTGAGCATCTGGGCCATATCTTCGCCGGACATCACACCAAATGCCCCGCCGCTCAACAGAATCAGCGGAAGGTCCGGGTCGACGTTGTGTTTTTCGCAGAGCGCTTTCGGATCGCCGAGTTTTTCAAACAGGGGATCAATCGGAATCCCGAGCGCTTCAACCCGGGAGGCTGGAAATCTGAGGCGAACGAGCTGCTCTTTGCTTTCGGGTTTGGCCACATAAATATGGTTCACATACGATTCCAGCCAGGAAGCGTGTACATAATAATCGGTCACGACGACATTCAGATCGGTGTGAATCAGGTCTTTGCGCAACATGGTTGAAATAATGTCTGAAGGCATGAAGTGTGTGCAGAAACAGATGTCCGGCTGAAATTTCTGGATCTCTTTAATCAGCGGAATTCCATGCAGGCGATGCATTAGCATGCGGCCTTTTTCTTTTGTCCATGCCTCATCCGTGTCCCTGAAGAACAGGTCCCAGAGGCCCGGCGCTTTTTTCACGGCTTCGATGTAGAGATTGGCATAGAGCTCCTGAAAAACCTTGTTGGTATATTCGAGGGCATCAATCAGTTTGACTTCCGAAAAACGTTCATCCTGTTCGCAGACTGCTGCCAGCGCTTCTGCAGCCCTGCGGTGTCCGTTGCCTGCATTTGCATATAAAACCATTGCTTTCATATGTGGCCTCCCCATTCTTTTTAGGAATCTATTATTACGTTGAAGTGTGCAATTTCAGTCGTTCGTATACAACATTTTTACAGAAGGATATGCCGTTGCTATCCCGTGCGTTTTCATGTTTAACGAGTGCATGCAAATTTTAAAGGAACCTCTGCTGCATTTCATCCTGATCGGTGCGCTGCTGTTCAATACGTATGGATTTCTGAATCGTGAACGCGCTCCGGGAAACAGGATTAAGGTCACCGCCGAAAAAATTGAACAACTGGCGAATACCTTTTCCAATGATTGGAACCGTGCGGCCTCGGCGGAAGAGCTTGAATTGCTGATCGATGAATATATTCGCGAGGAACTGGCCTATCGCGAAGGACTGGCCCTGGGGTTGGATCTTGACGACGTCGTTCTCCGCGAACGGCTGCGCCAAAAACTCGAAGTAGCGATAGAAGAGAGGAATCTTACGGAGCTCCCATCTGATACCGTGTTGCAAAACTATCTCGAAACGCATGGCGACCTTTTCCTGGACCCGGAAGATTCCAGTCCGGTGCTGCCGACACTCGACGAGGTACGCAACATCGTGATCTATGAATGGGAAAATCAGCAACGTCGCGATCGGCTTGAATCTTATTATGCCGAACTCTACGAAAAATATCAGGTAACGGTTGAGGGTGAGGATCAGTGAAACGGATCTGGCTCTTCCTTGTCTTTATGCTGACCGGTTTCCAGGGGTTGGAAGCGCACGAAATGAATTCGGCCTATCTGGAACTGCGCGAGGCCCCGGATGCCCGTTGCAGCCTGCTGCTGCGTATTCCCGACATGTTGAATATGATTGAGCTCTCTTTTCCCGCAGGGACAGAGCCATCAAAGCCGACTCTTCGGGCCGGCGATGGTGCCAGACTTAAAAGCTGGACCGTGCATTGTCCCCAGGGACTAGCGGGATCAGAACTGCGGATCGCCGGCCTGGACCGAAGCGACCTTTTGGTTCGGATTTACTTTATGAACGGTTCAGAGCAAACGGTGCGGGTTCCGAAGGGTAGTCAATGCTTCACCATTCCAGCAGTGCCATCACAGCTGGATGTTGCAGAAACATATTCTGTGCTCGGTGTGGAGCATATTTTGATGGGATTCGACCACCTGTTGTTTGTGCTTTCGCTGATCCTGTTGATTCACGGCACCAAAAAACTCATCGGTGCCATCACGATGTTTACCGTGGCACACAGCATTACACTGGCACTGGCGACACTTGGTCTGGTGCAGGTTCCGTCCCCTCCCGTGGAGGCGGTTATTGCGTTGAGCATTGTTTTTGTGGCGGTTGAAATAATTCATGGACAGCAGGGAAGGCCCGGTTTGACGGAGAGGGCGCCATGGATCGTGACCCTCAGCTTCGGCCTGTTGCATGGACTGGGCTTTGCCGGGGCGCTTACTGAGGTGGGCCTGCCGGGACACGCCATACCTGCGGCATTACTCTTTTTCAATATCGGGGTCGAGGCCGGGCAGCTACTGTTTGTTGCGCTGGTGCTTGCAGTTCTTTGGTTGCTTCGGAAACGGCCCGTTCGACGGGTTGAATGGTTGCCGCTGGTGCCGGCCTATCTCATTGGATCGATTGCCATGTTCTGGGTATTTGAGCGAGTCGCCGGATTTTAATGGCGACCTGATTGCGCTGATCGAAAGCAATCATTCTACCCCCCAAAAAAAATCGTGGTTCGAAGGATTAGGGCACAGAGGCAATTTTACTGAACTCTTCCTGAAGAATCTCAAGGTAGCGCAAAACAAGGGGGAGGGGCGTTTTCATTTTGGGGTAAATTGCGGAAAAATTGACGGCAGGAAGATCTATTTTGAAATGCACTTCTTTAAGGGCGCATGCGCATTTGCAGGATTTAATGTTGATGTCGCCGGCCAGCAAAACCGCATCTGAGGCCAGCGTTAGATCGTAAAGCAATCGAAAGTTATCGCACTGGGAGAGGGGAATGCGGCGGATATTAATGAGCCCGGCCATTCGTAGCATATCCATGAGTCGCTCGAGAAAAATGGGTTCAAAATGCTGGGCGATGAGCGGGTAGTGCGCCAATTCGCTTATTTTAGGATTTTTGCTCTGTAGCAAGGGATGTCCGGGGCGAACGGTCCAGGCTGGATGGGCGGCATAGATTCTTTTCAGGCTTAGGTTGGGAGTGGCCACAAACACATTTTCCAAACCGATCGCCAGATCGATTCGCTTTTCCTGAAGTTCGCGCAATAAAACATCGGCTGTGTTGATGAGGGTTGAAACCTGTACGGTTGGATAATCCGTAATGAGTCGGCCGGTCACGGCGGGCATGAAGAGGTCTGCAACGGCTGGAGCAAGACCAACCCGAATGTTTCCTGAGCCAATATCAGACTGTTGTTCCAGCTTCGGTGCAATTTTATCGAAGCCGGTCACCAGGGCCCGGGCTTCTTCGAGCAGGAGTTCTCCGTTCAGCGTTAACCGCAGGCTTTTTCCCTGTTTGCCAAACAGTTTAATTCCATAGTGTTCCTCCAGCTGTTTGATGCTGCGCTGCACCGAAGAGGGCGTGAGATGAACCTGCCGGGCAGCTTGCCGAATACCTCCGGCCTCTACCACGGCTATAAAGTGCTTAAACTGACGAATATCAGACATTGTTCTAATTATTGAAACAATGTGGTCCGAAAGAAACAACACCAAAATGGTTTCATTTCTTGGTTAAGTCGATCAGAATACATATTATATCTTTTATAAATTATCCTAACAATTGCTTAATAAATGTCGAATTTCTAAAGAGATGATTCAATTAAAGTTTCGGAAGAGACTGAAGATCACCAACGAGTGACCCCCTCTATTTCTAGAGGCCTTTATATGCAACCTGAATAAGCACGAGTTCAAAGAACTGTTAATAACCCCCCCCAATCCGTAGGAGGAAATCCATGAAAAGTACTGCATCAAAAATAATTGCCGGTGTTTTTACAACGGCGATGGTTCTGGCTGGCACAGCCCAGGCAGCTGATAAACCCAATATCCTGTTTATTGTGTCCGATGACACCGGCTACGGCGATCTTGGTCCGTATGGCGGCGGTGAGGGACGCGGCATGCCCACCCCGAACATCGACAAGATGGCGGCAGAAGGCATGACCTTTTTCTCGTTCTATGCACAACCGAGCTGCACGCCGGGACGGGCGGCCATGCAAACCGGCCGCATCCCCAATCGCAGCGGGATGACCACCGTGGCGTTTCAGGGGCAGGGCGGCGGACTGCCCGCCGCGGAATGGACGCTGGCTTCTGTATTGAAGCAGGCGGGCTATAAAACGTACTTCACCGGAAAGTGGCATTTGGGCGAAGCCGATTTCGCGCTGCCGAACGCGCAGGGCTATGACGAAATGAAATACTGTGGGCTCTATCACTTGAACGCCTATACCTACGCGGACCCCACCTGGTTCCCGGATATGGACCCCGAGCTGCGGGATATGTTCATGGAGGTTACGACTGGCGCACTCTCTGGTAAAGCCGGCGAAACAGCGGTCGAAGACTTCAAGATCAATGGACAGTATGTTGATAAACCCAATGAAAATGTCACGCTGGAGGGCGTCAACTATCCGAACGGGGTCGTCGGTATTCCGTTCTTCGACGGGTATGTCGAAAAGGCCACGCTTGGGTTTCTTGAAGACGCGGCCAAAGATAAAGACCAGCCCTTCTTCATCAACGTCAACTTCATGAAAGTGCATCAGCCGAACCTGCCTGCTCCGGAGTTTGAGCATAAATCGCTCTCCAAATCCAAATATGCCGATTCCGTCGTCGAGCTCGACACCCGCATCGGCCGGATTATGGACAAACTCGAAGCACTCGGCATGGCGGAAAACACACTGGTTTTCTACACCACCGACAACGGCGCATGGCAGGATGTTTATCCGGATGCCGGCTACACCCCGTTCCGCGGAACCAAAGGCACGGTCCGTGAAGGCGGAAACCGCGTGCCGGCCATTGCGCTCTGGCCGGGTAAAATCAAACCCGGTATGAAAAACCACGACATTCTCGGCGGCCTTGACCTCATGGCCACCTTCGCTTCCGTGGCCGGGCTTGAACTGCCGAAAAAGGATCGCGAAGGCGAGCCGATCATTTTCGACAGCTACGACATGACGCCCGTTCTGACCGGCACTGGCGAAAGCGGACGTAACACCTGGTTCTATTTTACTGAAAATGAACTGACACCCGGCGCAGCTCGTATGGGTAACTACAAAGCGCTGTTCAATCTGCGCGGCGACAACGGTGCAACCACCGGCGGGCTCGCTGTGGATTCCAATCTCGGCTGGAAAGGGGCTGAAAAATATGTCGCCACCGTTCCGCAGGTGTTCGATCTCTGGGCCGATCCGCAGGAACGCTACGACATCTTCATGAACAACTTCACGGAACGCACCTGGATCATGGTGCCGATTAGTGAGTCCATCAAAGATCTCATGAAAACCTACGTTGAATACCCGCCGCGTAAACTGCAGAGCGAAACGTACACCGGTCCAATCACCATTACCGGCTATCAGCGCTTTAAGTATGTGCGCGATTCGCTGGAAAAAGACGGCATCAGCATTCCGATTCCAACGGGTAACTAATCGTTTTATCTGCGGGCCGCCTCTCGCGGGGCGGCCCCAACGTGCCTTAAATAAAAAAAGGAACTCAGCATGAAGGCTGAACGAACATTTCCCGGTTTCTGTGCGGCAGCAATCGTACTCGCATCGGCAACCGCTTTTGCCGGCGGAAGAACGTCGGCCGATCCTCTGCCGTCGTGGAACGATTCGACCAACAAAAGCGCCATTATCAGCTTTGTTGAAAAAGTAACCACTGAAGGCTCTGCCGACTTTGTTCCCGCTCCGGAACGCATCGCCACCTTCGATAATGACGGAACGCTCTGGGTGGAATACCCGATGTATACGCAGGCGCTCTTTGCCTTCGACCGCATCAAAGCCCTGGCCCCGCAGCATCCCGAATGGAAAACCACGCAACCTTTTCAGGCCGTGCTCGAAGACGACATGCAAACCGTTGCGGCCTCGGGCATGGAAGGGCTGATGGAAATCGTGATGGCCAGCCATGCCGGCATGACCGCCACCGAATTTGAGCAGGAAGTCACCAGCTGGCTGGCAACCACCAAACAATCCCGGTTCGACCGCCTGTACACCGAACTGATTTATCAGCCTCAGCTCGAACTGCTCGACTATCTGCGCGCGAACGGTTTCAAAACATTCATTGTTTCCGGCGGCGGCATCGATTTCATGCGGCCCATGACCGAAAAGGCCTACGGCATTCCGCCGGAGCAGGTCGTTGGATCCAGTATTGTTTCCGAATTCCGAATGAAAGATGGCAAAGCGGAAATCGTCCGGCTGCCGAAGATCAACTTTATCGACGACAAAGCCGGCAAACCGGTCGGCATCTATAACTACATCGGCCGCCGCCCCATTCTGGCCTTCGGCAATTCAGACAGCGATATGCAGATGATCGAATACACCATGGCCGGCGACGGACTGCGCATGGGCCTCTTTGTGCACCACACCGATGCCGACCGCGAATATGCCTACGACCGCAAAAGCCACGTCGGCACGCTCGACAAAGCCCTCGATCAAGCCGCTTCCAAAGGTTGGAACATCGTCAGCATGAAAACCGACTGGAACACCATCTTCCCCGCAGAATAACGAAGGGCCGGTGCCATCTGCGGCTGGCCCGCCTCGTTGCCCTCAACACCGCCCGCACGGCGGAAGAAGCGCAAGGCCGCATCCGCTACCTCAGCTCCGAGTTCCAATGTCTGGAAGAAAATCAGGTCGAGCTGAACGTCCGTGGGCGTCATCGCTGCCCGACCAAGTGCGCGCATTGCAATGGGCCCTCGTCACTGAACGGGAGAGGTGAGCCTCGCCAGGCGGACGGCGAGTCTGAATCCAAATGATTTCCGATCGTATTCGCCGGGTTCCATTTTTCGGGCCTTTTCAAAGTCGGTCAGGAACATCTGCTCGATCTGTTTGGCGAAATCCGGATCGGAAATCAGCGTTGTAATCTCAAAATTCAGGCGGAATGAGCGGTTGTCAAAATTTGCGGTTCCCACGGTGGCCAGATGATCATCAATCAGCATGGACTTTTCATGAAGGAATCCATCTTCATAGCGATAGAACTGCACGCCGGTTTTGCCTGCTTCATCCAAATAGGAATAGGCGGCGAGGTAGACGGCCAAATGGTCCGGCATGTCCGGAATCAGAATGCGTACATCGACGCCCCGCAGTCCGGCCAGCTGCAACGCGGCCAGAGTGGCATCGTCCGGAACAAAATAGGGACTGGCGATCCAGATGCGTTTTTCTGCGTTGTTTATTGCATGCAGAAACATGAGCGAGGCGGTCTCAAGAGGATCGGCCGGTCCGGACGGAATGATGAGTACTTTTTTATTTTCCGTGTCTGAAGGTGCCGGTTCCCAGTTCAAATCATATAAATGTTCATCGGCCGCCCAGTACCAGTCTTCCGCAAAAGAGAGCTGGGCGGCCAGTGTGGCGGGCCCGATGATTCGCACATGCGTATCGCGCCAATGCCCGAACTTCGGATCCAGTCCCAGATATTCATCGCCGACATTGTGCCCGCCGATCCAGGCTGTGTGTCCATCCACCACGACGATTTTCCGGTGGTTCCGGAAATTCAGCTGGAAGCGGTTGCCCTTGCCTTTGCGTGTGTTGAACGGGTGAATCCGGCATCCGGCATCCGTCAGCTCTTTTACATAGATTTTTGAAAGCTTGTTGCTGCCGACTTCATCGTAAACAAAATACACATCGACGCCTTCGGAAAGTTTGGCCAGCAGATGGTTTTTAATCCGGGTGCCAAGACCGTCGTCTTTCACAATGAAGAACTGGAACAGAATATAGTCCTGCGCGGAATCGATCCCTTTCACAATGCTGTCAAAGGTTGCGTCGCCGTCGATCAGGAGATCGACTTCATTGCGATCGGTGGAAGGCAGGTTGGCCAGTGCCTGCGCGGCCTCGGCCGCCCCGCTTATTTCTGAATCCAGCGCCGCGTAGGATTTGAGGGCATGTTTGATTTCTGAAAATTTTTCGCGAACCATTTCATTCTCAGTGGTGCGCAGGCTGACATAGCCTTCAAAATGACTTCGCCCGAGAAACCAGTAGGCCGGCACGGCTACATACGGGCAGGTATTCAGCGAAATCGCCCAGGCAATGGAACCCTGCGATGTGCGTGCCGTCATCACGGCAAAGATAGAGGATATAAATCCCATCAGATGAAATAGAATCGTTACCGCCAGCAAGATCGTCATTTTTTTCTCCTCTTCATTAGCGCTTCTCAGAACGAGGCCGGGAATTTATATTAAGAAGGGCTGATAAAGAAGAATTGTTTAATCCCGGTCAGTACAAATTGAAGGCCCATCGAAATGAGGATCAGGCCGAGAAAACGGGTGATCACCTGCTGGCTTCCGTTTTTGTTGCCCCCTGAGGGAGCCAGTGCGGCGATCAGCATCACGATCCAGGTGATGGCCACGGCCAGCAGCACGCCGGCAAGTGTAATCACGGGCGGCCAGGACGTATCATGCGCAGCGGAAAGGGCCACCACCGTTGCAATGGTGCCGGGGCTGGCAGCGAACATGATGATGTTTGAAATCGTATCTTCAGGGGGCGTCTCGGCATTCGGCGATGCGGGTTTGGGTGAAAACATGGAAAACCCGATCGAGGCAATAATTACGCCGCCGACAATCTGAAAGGCTTCAACAGAAATGCCGAAGGCTTGAAGGACGGAGCGGCCGATCAATGCCGATAGCAGCAGGATCGCCAGTACGGAAAGGGAGATCTTCGTGGCATCGAGAAGTCGCTCTTTTTTGGTGTGGCCTTTGTCGATGCTGAGCAGCATGACGGTGCAAATGGTCGGATTAATTACGGCCAGCAGGGTGATCATGGTTTTAACGATATCGTGCATTTTGTACCTTTTGTTATATCGGGATGTTGAGGGAACACCGTGTTCCGCGCCGTTTGCCCTTTCAGCGCCGGTTGTGAAGCGCTTCCAGCTGGGCAATTCGTTCCAACAGTTGAAGGGCAAGGGCCGCTCCTGGCATATTCACCCGCAGATCATGCAGCAGGTGTTTAACCGTACGGACTTTATCCCGTTCCAAATAGGTAAAGCGCCAGCTGCTGATGTGTTTTCCTTTCGGTTCAAGAATACCTTCATTCACCATTTCGAGAATCAATGAAGCGGGCACCTTACAGATTCTGCAGAGCTGCATCAGTGTCAGTTCCTCTTCGTCGTCGAGCAGTCGTCCGTCCTGTAGTTTCACGATACTGTATTTAACCGACATATGTAGCTCCTCGTTTAATTCCCGAAACCGGGCCGGGGGTTAAAGTTCAGTTCCTGCATCTGTTCGTAGAGCCTGGTGGTTTTTTCATCATTGGCCGGGGGAAGAACAATCTGAAATTCAACATAGAGATCCCCAGGGGATTTGGAGGGAATACCTTTACCCTTGAGCTTCATCTTTTTTCCGCCGGTCGATCCCTTGGGAATGCTAAGCTTAATGGTACCCGCCGGGGTCGGCACATTCACCTTGGCACCGAGTGCTGCTTCCCACGGCGCGAGGGGCAGGGTCATATAAACATCGGATGCTTCCACCTCGTACAGTTTATGCGGGTCGATCTGAATGGTGATATACATATCACCCGCTGCTCCGCCATTATGGCCGGGACCGCCCTGGCCCTTCAGGCGAATCTTTCCACCCTTTTTGATGCCCTTCGGAATTTTTACGTTGAGGGTTTTCTTTTTGTATTCAACTGTACCGTTCGCAGTGACTTCCGGAGTCTGGAAGGTGATGGTGCGGGAGGTGCCGGTATAGGCGTCTTCGAGCGGAATCGAAATGGAAGTATCTACGTCTTCGCCCTGCTGCTGAAAGGTATGCCGGCTGCCGCGACGTCCGGCGCCACCGAACATGGATTCAAAAAAGTCGCTGTAGTCGCCGCCGCCGAAATCAAATCCACCACCGCCGAATCCGCCGGCGTGCCCTTGCTGCGCGTACTGCCGATAGTTCTGCCGATAGTTCTGCTGTTGCTTTCCGGCTTTCCAGTCCGATCCGTATTGATCGTAGGCTTTGCGTTTCTCCGGATCTTTCAGTACTTCATAAGCTTCGCCGATATCCTTGAATTTCTGATCGGCACCGGTTTCGGTATTCACATCCGGGTGATATTTCCGTGCAAGCTTGCGGTATTGTTTTTTCAGATCGTCTGCGGTGACGCCCTTATCAACGTCCAGAATTTTATAGTAATCTTTGTATTCCATATCAGCTCCTGCAAAATGATCTGTCTAGCACCGGGGAAAGTATAAACTTCTGTTTTTCGGATTGAACACTTCCAATTTTATTTTTCCACAGAGACGCAAAGCCACGGAACATAGGAGTTCTCAACGCCAGCGTAGCGGGTGGGGGTCAGCATGACGGATGACTTTAAAGCGATGTTTAAATGAGTGAACAACATACACACACCTTAACCAAAGAATTTCCCGTAGGCTATTGTATAGTACCTTGCAGGTACTATAATGTTACCAATCTGACAACGGTTCCAGACATGGGCGAAATTTAGTGCAGGACGCCCATGTTCGTGGAACGAATATCAGCGTACGCCGATATGTAGGGCGGATGCATTCACAATGAAGGCGTCCGGTGTGGAGTTGGCCGCCACTTCGCCTTGAACCGTCACGCGGCTTAGCTCCGCCAACCCTTCAACCCCTTTGAGTCCGGTGCGGATCGGCTTTCCATCTTCAGCCAGCACCTGAATCGTTGCCGTTCCTGCCATTCGAACACCGGCGGGATCACAGCAGGCATCCCACGGCGTTTTACATCCGTCGGCATGGTCTAAATCGCACGGCGTCAGCGTGCCTTCATCACCCAGCACAAAGACGCCCCGGCCTTCCACAAACGGATGGTTCACGCCCATGATCAATCCAGTCAGTACCACCTCGTCCCCGGCTTTGAATTGGGTTCGTGCTTCGGGAATCGCCACCGGAGTTCCGGCAATTGGATCCGCAACAAATACCGCCGGCATTTCAACGTCTACGATCTCGCTACTCTGTTCTTCTTTACTGCATCCGGCCATCAATATAACGCCCGCCAACATGCCAATCATCATTTTTATTTTCATCGTATACTCCATTCTATTTTTCATTAACACCATCATCCCGCCGACCGCAACGCACTCGGCAAAGGCGGCAGGAGGCAGCGCAGCCCCGGCGGTATGGCGCCAACCAGGCCCAGCCCTAATCCCGTCATTAATCCCGCCATCGCCACCGAGGGCGAAACACTCAGAATAAAACTGCCGATCGAAAACGAAACGGCGATTCCATCCAGCAAACCAATCGCGACAAACGAAGCCACCAGCGCGCCGCACAGCGTCGTGATTGTTGATTCCTGCACCAGCGAAAACAGGATCGCACGTCGCCCGAAACCAATCGCCTGCAACGTGGCGATTTCCCGAATGCGCGGGGCGAACGCGGCATAGAGCGTATTCAATCCGCCCAGCAACGCGCCGGTTGCAATGAGCAGCGCCGTCATCCAGGTCATGCCGCGGATCGGGGCATAAAACGCCGCAATCTTGGCAAAATAATCACTCTCCCGCAGCGCGGCCAATTCGAGATCCAGCCGCTGTTTGGTGAACAGGTCAATGTCTTCAAACTCGCCCGTATCCAACCGCAGCACCACGCAGCTCAGATGTTCGCGAAGACTCATGGATCGCAGATCATTCAGATCCATCCAGATCTCCGATTCCATCACCGTGCCCGGTGCCGCAAAAATGCCGGCAATGGTCATCGGAGTGCCTTCAACCCAAATTTCCGCGCCGGGCTGCAGCGCTTCTTCCGGCAGGCCGAGCCGGCGCCAGGCCAGCCGCCCGACCATCACCTGGCCGGGCCGGACATAGTGCCCCGCCTGGACCGAAACACCCTGATGCACCAGCAGCGCCCGGGGCGTTACGCCCCGCATAAAGGCCTGTTTCCGGTCATTGGAATCAATGGCAATGAACGACATCTGATGAATCTCCGGTGAAACCGCGCGAACATCCACCTGCTTTTCAAGGCCGGTAATACTCGATTCCGCAATCCCGGCGGTACGGTCGGATATTTCGCTCCGCAGCACACTCTCTTCACTGCCGGCTCCCAGCAGAATGATATTTTTTGCAGAGCCTGAAGCCGACAGCACGCCAACCATTCCGTTATTGATGGCCGCGGCAATCATTACCATCAGCACAACCAAACCGCTGCCCAGCACCGCCTGCAGCAGGCGGGCCGGGTCGCGCATTAAATTTCGTATCGCATATCCAAAAGGCAGCATCGTTAACTCCTCAGGCTTTCAACAATCGGCCGCCGCATCGCCGTCCACGCCGGTACCAGCGAGGCCACCATGCCCAGCACCAGCGCCAGCCCCATGCCGCTCAATAAAACGGACGCATCCGGCAGCAGCGCCATCACCTGGCCCTCATTACCAAAGGAAAGGCCGCGCAGTTTTAAGAAGAGCGATGCCAGGCCAACCCCCAGCAGGCTGCCGCCAAAGCCCAGCAGCGCGCCTTCGCACACCACCAGATAGGCCACAGCCACGCCCGGAAAACCGATGGTTTGAAGAATGGCATTTTCCTTCACCCGTCCGCGCACCACCAACAGCACGGCATTGCCGATCAACCCGAGTACGGCCAGCACAGCCCCGAGCCCGATCCAGCGGGTAAAGCTGATGAGGTCGATCAGCTCCCGCGCGGTCTGCGCAAAGAAGGCTTTCTCCGGCTGGGTCGATGTCGGTTCCGTTTCACTGCGGAAGCGATCGTCGATTAAATTCGAAACAGCATCCAGGTCCGCTCCGTCATTCACGCGCACGTTGAACTGCGTCACCACACCCAGCCCGTGCTTCGAGGCCTGCTGAATAAATGGCAGATGGACATAGGCCACACTGTTGTCCTGCGGAAGGGGCGAATCAACAATACCCGAAACCACCACACGAACGCCAACCGCTTCGAAAGCATCGCCCGGTTTCAAGCCGCGCTTCGCCGCCAGTTCTTTACCGACCAGCGCTCCGTCATCGCGCGCACGCCAGGCCTCGAAGGACCCGTCCACCAGCTTCATCTCCGGGGCATAGTTTGATAAGCGATCAGCCGGCACGCCGCGAAAGGTAATCACATCCAGGCTGGCACCGCAGTTGCTCACAGCAATCTTCACCGGAATCACTTCCCGTACACCATCGATGCGGGCGATCTCATCCAGATAAAATTCCGGCAAACGGCTCGTTTCCGGGCAGAAACGATTTTCGCGATAGACCACCAATGTGGTATCGGAGGCCTGCAGCTTGGTCGACTTATCCAGCGACCGCTGCATCGTCTGCACCGTGGTGAAAAGAAACATGCCGGATGCCACCCCCAGCAGCGTCAGCAACGTGCGAACGCGATGCCGAATCAACTGCTTCGATGCCAGCACCGTCATGCGCAGTAACTTTGAAAACAGTCCGTTCATCATCCGGCCTCCGTTTCAAGCAACCGCCCCTTTTCCAGATGCAGCAACCGCCCGGCCCGTTCCGCCGCGCGGGGATCGTGCGTCACCATGACGATCGTCTTGTCATATTCTTCAACCAGCTGATGAAGCAGCTGCAGCACCGAGTCGGCCGCCTCGCGGTCGAGATCGCCCGTCGGTTCATCGGCCACCAGCAGTTCGGGCGAAGCCACCAGCGCACGGGCAATCGCCACGCGCTGTTCCTGCCCGCCCGAAAGTTCTTTCGGATAATGATGCATGCGGCCATCGAGTCCGACGAGCGAGAGCGTATGTTCCACCCGTTCACGCCGATCACGCCGCGACATATTGCTAAGCAGCAGCGGCAGCTCCACATTTTCAAAGGCCGTCAATACCGGTACCAGATGATAGAGCTGGAAAATATAACCCACATGCGCCGCGCGCCATCGTGCCAGCTTACTGCGGGACAGCTTGCCGATATCCTCACCGCAAACCTCGAGTACCCCTTCACTGGGTTGATCAATCCCTGCAATCAAATTAAGCAGGGTGGTTTTTCCGGAACCGGAGGGTCCCATCAGCGCCAAAAATTCGCCGCGCTTTACTTCCAGATCCAGCTTCTCCAGCGGGGTCACCAGCCGGTTGCCCTTTTTATAGTTTTTGGTCAGTTCATGGCATCGGATTAAAACGTTGTTGTTCTCATTCATAATTCAATCTCCTTCACGCGAGAGCCTTCTTTCAGCGGATGTTCCGTGCGAACCACCACCAGCTCATTGGCGCGGAGCCCTTCCAGCACTCCGCGATATTCGTCTTTCAGTAAATTGGAAAGTCGGACGGTCCGCTTTACTGCCGTTTTGGTAATCGGGTCAACCACCCAAACGTGCTGCTCGTTAGCATCGGTTTCCAAGGCATCGATCGGAATCCAGAGGGCATTTCCAAAGGTTGGAACCTGCGTAGAATTTCCAAGGGTTGGAACGCCGAAAAATTCGACGCGGCAGAGTACATCCGGCCGCATGCGCGGATCGGGGGCATCGATCACCACCTTGGCCTGCAGCGTATTGCGTTGCAGATCGGCCTGGCCGATAATGCTGATAATGCGACCGTCGAACGTTTGGCCCGGCAGCATGGCAGTGGTGATTCTGGCTGGCTGACCAACCTTCATTTTTCCTGCTTCGGAAAGCGGAACATCCACCCGCACCTGCAGATGCTGGGGATCATACACCTCGGCAATATGAGCACTATGCGGATCGTCGGCCATAACCATGCGTTTATCCCCGGGCTTTACAAAGCGCCGAAGAATAAGGCCATTTATCGGCGACCGAACCGTCGTACGATCCAGCGCCAGCTGGGCAACCGCAAGTTCGTCGCGCGCTGCGGCCAGTGCGGCCTCGGCCACCTTGATTTCCGCCTGGGCCGAAACGGCTCGGGCTTCCAATGCCGTCAACGCGGCACGTGCCGCCTTTTCTTCGGCTTCGAATTCAACCACAGCCTGTTCAGCGGTAACGCGCTCCACGTGCGAGACAACGCCGGGCGCTGATTTGGTAAAACGCTCGGCGGTGTCGCGCTCCCGGGTCAGTCGGGCAACTGCGGCCTCGACCCGGTAAAGGGCGGCTTCCGCCTGTTTGACTTCCGCATCCGCCCGGCTCTGCTGCGCTTTCCATGCGGCTTCGTATTTCTGGACATTCGCCTGAGCAACCGCGAGGTCCAGTTTGGTGTCGGCCGGATCGAGCGTGGCAACCAGCTGTCCGTTCGTCACAGCATCGCCTTCGCGGATGAAGACTTCGTCGACATACCCATCGGTTTTAACGGCAATACTCACATGCCACGGATCGGGTTCCACCCAGCCCGAAGCCTGGAAAAGCAGTTCCGGTTTTCCAGAGGTTGGAACCTGATCGGTCCCGCCCTCGCTTTCCAGTAAAATGATCCGCGCGGTTTCGACCGGCACGGCGGGGGCCAGCTGTTCGCGGAAGACAAACCAGAGCAGGGCCGCCAATGCCAGCGGCAGCGCGATGGCCAAAGCCATTGATTTCCAGCGACCTGACCCGCCTTTTTGATTTCCGGCGGAAGGCAGCTCCGCCATTGTTTTCGATAAATCGTGTTCCATGATTTTTTCCTGATAACCTATGTGACGCAGGCATAGTTCACCTGCAGATGCATTCCGAAGAACGATAGGTCAGGATCAAATCAGGAAAGATTGGAAACGCAGATAGGGCGGGGGACTGTGTTCAGTAAAACTGATTTCTGAAAGTAGGCAATGAACCGCATCGGGTTCGGTTTCAAAGCGATCCGCAATGAACAGAACAACGGCCGGAACAGCCAGTTGAATGTCGGGGATGGAATCCAGCAGTACGTATTCTGCAACATCCTCATCGCAACAGGATTCGCCCGGTTCGGTTGAACAGCAGGAGGAAGGTTGCGCTGCATGTGCTGCACAGCAACTGCTTTCAGGCTGGTCGATTTTTGCGGAAATGCTTCCGCAAAACGGGCCGCACATGCAGCAGAAGATAAAGGAAAGAATCAGGCCGACCGAAACAAACGGCGAAACCCACGCAGTGAGTGCGCGGGATCGCAAAATTCGGATAGCCGGTAATTTCTTCATAGATGACCCTTATAGTCATCTTTGACGTCGAATTCAAGGGTATGTTCAACCGCAAATTCGTTTGTAGGAGACGATGGAGTATTCGTCAGTCTCTTCAATCGTGTGGTCGGGGGTAAAATCTTCCAACCATTGGAAATTAAAAAACGTGTCGCCCTCAACCTCTTTTTTTACGGTCGTCACGAGAATTTCGTCGCACCGATCGATGAGCAGATCATACACCGCCGCGCCGCCGCAGAGAATGGCATCGGACGGAACCAGCTCCGGGGTATTCACCGCCGTTGCATTTTCGAAAGCGGCATCGGGGTTGCGGGTGAGCACAAAAATATCGCGGCCTTTCAGCGGTGGAAGTCCATCGAAGGTGGTGCGGCCGACCACAATTTTACGATCCATCGTCGTGCGTTTAAAAAACTGGAGGTCACCTTTACAGCGCCAGGGCAGGCCGCCGTCTTTTCCAATCACGCCATTTTCTGAGCGGGCAACAATCGCAATCATTAAACGGCCACCTCGCCTTTGATCGAAGCGTGCGATTCGTAGCCATTGAGGGTGGCGTGCTGCCACTCCCAGTCGAAGATCGAGTTATAGCCTTCCAATTTTAGGGTCGGCGGGGCAAAGGGTTCGCGCTTCATCTGTTCGTCGAGCTGTTCCACATGGTTCACATAAATATGGGCATCGCCCAGGAAACCAATCAGCTTGCCGGCTTTCAGACCGCACTCTTTGGCGATGAGCTCTAACAATAGCGCATACGACGCAATGTTGAAGGGGATGCCGAGAAATACATCGCACGATCGCTGATTCCAGAGCAGATCAAGTTCGCCGTCATTGCAGAGCAGCTGATAGGAATAGTGACAGGGAACGAGCGCCATTTCGCCGAGCTGCTGCGGATTCCAGGCATTCACCAGAATACGGCGGCTGTTCGGATTGGTTTTGAGTTCGTGAATCGCGCGGGCCAGTTGATCGACTCCGCCGGAGCGTTCACCATCCGGGCCGGAATAGTTGCCATTAAAGTTGCGCCATTGGAAACCGTAGATCGGGCCGAGATCTTTTTCCGCCGCCATCGCCGCCAGCGTTTCATCGTCGTGGCCGTAGGGCACTTTTGAGGGTGAGCACCACTCATTCCAGATTTTGCAGCCGCGTTCCTGAAACCAGGCCTTGCTGGTGACGCCCTTAATAAAGCCTTCGAGTTCAACGCGCAGGGTCTTCCATGCCATTTTTTTGGTCGTGAGCAGGGGAAAACCGTTGGCCATGGAATATTCAAGCATGCAGCCGCTGACGGAAATCGTATCCGTTGCCGTCCGGTTGGTTTTCTTCTTTCCCTCGCGCAGGATTTTTTCAACCACCTGCCCATATACCTGATCAATATTCATACGTCAGCATGTCCCGATTTCTCTGTGAAAAAGGGAAGCTAACACGCCCGGCAGGAGTTTCAAATTAGGAAATTTACCAAACACGGCGATACAGGATTGAAAAATAATTAACACAAAGACTCAAAGAACTCGAAGAGCCAGGGAGCATCGCCTGAACGGGGATTTCCCTTCGAGTCCTTAGTGCCTTTGTGTTTAAAATTACATCCGCAGATTGCGGCGGTGGTAATGCATGCTGAACTCCTTTTCGACGTTTGCGGGAAGCTCGATCTCGAACAGGAGCGTGGAGGCGTTCTCCAGTTCATATGTGTCCGAACACTCCGCCATGTCCCACTGACCGGGAATATGCTGGATCAGAGTCAGCTTCACGGGCGTGTCCTTGAAGTTTTTCAACGTCGCAGTAATGAGCTCGTCCGTGTCGTACAGCACGATTTCATTTTTCTTATTGCGGCGAATATTGATCTGTTTATCGACCATCTTTTTCTGGGTCACGGTGAGATCGCGACTGTCGCCGATATAGATCTCCATGGTTTCACCCACCGGCGTGAGGCCCGTACGATCCTCGCCGAGTACGATCGTTCCACCGTTCCCGTCCTGCTGGAACACCCGGGCTTTCCCGCCGTTCAGTGCAAATTGGCCGAGGCCATTTTCTTTGGTATTGGCAATTTTATAGGACACCGGAATTCCGACGTTCCCGTCTACCTTCTCCGGGTCCCATGGCAGTTGGGCCGCATCGAACGTCCAGACCTTCTCAATCGGAACCTGGCCAGCATTGAGGAAAAGCAGCTGCTTGGTCTCCTCGTGCTGGATCCCGCGCTCGAACGCCTCGCCATAGTCGAGCGACACGCGGGCATTCTCAAAATCCTCACCCGAAAAGTTGCGCAGGATTAGAAAGCTTCGCAAATCGACGTGGGTCTCCTCCTTGTCCGCCACCATTTTATAGGTCACAAGTCGATCGATGTAGGACAGCAGATACGAGATTCGCACCTTTTGTTCTTTGGCGGTCTGGCTGGCAATCTCCCAGACCAGCGCCTGCTCGTTCGGCGGATAACTGACGTTCAGCAGCGTCACACCCTCAGCACCGTCGAGGACGGTCAGACGAATGGAATCGGCGTCGATGTTCACGCCTTTCCACGAAAAGTCGACCTTGTTCACGCCTTGCTGCAGCGTCAGCACGCGCTCCTCTTCGATGAGGGTTGCGGCCGGATTATCGAGCCGAATGTCAGTGTCGCCGCGTTCCGGCAGGGCCACCATTTTGATACGAGCAGATGCGGTTGTTGTCAGTGTTGCTAAAAATAATATGGTCATTAAGTGTTTCATGATTTTGTCTCTGTTTTGCGTGAGCCGTGAAAAGTGAGCCGTGAAAATCACGTCTCAATCATCACGCATCACTTCTGGTTTTCCCCATGGTAGGTCGTCAGTTGATAGGAAAACGTTTTTGTGGATTCCGGCGGCAGTTCGAGCGTGAACTTGAGGGTGTTCAGATCGTCCTTTTCGTAGTCGCCGAAATCACCGCTGTTTTCGAGTTTCCAATAGTTGGAACCCACGTTGCGCTTGATTTCAATCTTCACCGGCACCGGTCGGGTGTTTCGCACTTCGACGGTAAAATCCTTAATCGAGTCGAAGCCGGTAATATGTCCTTTGGAGTGGAAGGTATAATTCGCGGTCGCCTCCTTCATCAGCGTCGGTTCAACGATCACGTTTTCCACACGACCCAGATCGAGTTCCACCTTTTCGCCCACCGGGATATATTTAAAACTCGACTGCCCTTCAAAGGCCAGGTGCGCGCCTTCGCCGGTGCCGCGATAAACCCGCATCGCGCCGCCCGGAATCGGCGTTTCGCCCAGTTCATGATCCTCGTCGTTCTTAAAGCTCAGGAAACGGCGTACGCTGTTGCCATAGCGTTTCTGATCGAATTTATAGAGGTTCATTACCGGAATTTCATCCGTATCAAAACTCGGTAGGCGCTTGGCCCACGTGTTCGGAATGGTTTCGGTGCCTTCAATCGTATAGAGGAAATATTCGCTCAGGCCCTCTTTCACAATTTCTTTAGCAGCGGGCATTGCATAACTCGCATCTCCAAACAGATCGTCTACGCCGCTCGATCGCTCCATCCCGCTGTACATTACCTGCTTCGCTTCCATTAGCGGGCGGGCCCGGGGTGTTGGGGAAGGATTTCCGTAGGGTTGTTCCCGCCGCGCGAGATCCGCAATCCGGTCGAGCAGGTTCACCTTGCCGACGATCAGGCGTACCTGGGCATTTTCATAATCCTCGCCGCTGCTATTCGCAACGCGGACGTAGCCCTGCAGACGCAGGGTTGTTTCATCGGGGCTCAGGGTGCCCATATAAAACGCACGCCAGGAAAGGCCGCTCGTCAAATAGCTGATTTCCATCGGCGAGGCGCCGCTGATCCGACTGTTGACCGTCCAGAGACCGAGGTTATTGACGCGCGGCGGATATACCAGATCCAGCACATCAATTTTATCGGCGTTGGCCTTCGGCATCATTTCCAGACTTGTTGGATCAATCAGCGTGTTCTCCCACGAGAACTGTAGCTTATTGACGCCTTCCCGCAGCGTCAGCGCGCGGGTCTCGCGTGCCAACGTCATATCGGCCGAGTTGTAGATCGTCAGCTGCGTCGCATCCCGTTCCGGAACCGTCGCCAGATCCACTTTCGCGTAGGCGCCTGTTGCCGCGGCGATCGCTATCAGTTGTAGTGTTCTTTTCATTTTCTTTCTCCGTTTGACTGAAGGGCTTCAATCGTCACTCTTCACGTCTCGTTCCATGCTGCACTGTAAGTTCATATTCAATAGTACGTTTACTTTGCGGCTGCACCGTTTCCAGGAACCGGAAATGCTGCGCATCATATTTTTCCACCGTTTCATCCGTTTCGATTTTCCAATGATTGGAACCCGCCCAACGCATGATTTCCACCTCGACCGGAATGGCTTTGGTATTGGTGATCTCGATCTGCCAATTCGTTATTTCGTCCCAACCGGCCAGATTACCTTTGGCATCGAACTCCATGTTTTCCGTTCGGGTGCGCATCAGCTTCGGCTCAACGGTCACCTTTTCCGCCGCGCCCAGCACCAGTTCCACCTGCTCCCCGACGGGGATGTATTGGAGGTTCGCGGCTTCGATGTAGTGTAAAGGTAGGGCGTGCTCTCCGAGCGCGCCGCCGTCGTTCGGACCGCTCGGAGAGCGGTGCCTACCTGTTCCGAACACCCGCACGAGGCCTTCCGGCAGCGGGGTTTCGCCGAGCCGGCAGGCTTCGGTGTTGGCGAACGAGAGGAAACGCATCGTTTGGTTTCCCCAGCGCTCGGCTTCAAATTTGTAGAGATTGGTCACGCCGATCTCCTGCGCCTCGATGTTCGGCAGCCGCTTGCCCCAGCCATCCGGAATCGTCTCCCGGCCTTCGATGGTATAGAGCTGATATTCGCTCAGGGCCTGTTTGAAGATTTCTTTCTTGGCAAATTCAAGAGTCATGGGCGCTCCTCCCATGGAGGATAACACGCCACTTGTTGTTGTTACGAACGGTGACCCTAGCTGGTCTTTTTTAGCGAACCCCCAAGCCATGCCTTTGGAAACGTAGGGGCGGTCAAACGCGTGCTGACGGTTCGCGAGGGCGGCGATTTGGTCTTGGAGATTAACCTCGCCGACGACCAGCCGGGTTTGTGCATTTTCATAATCCTCGCCGCTGCCGTTATCAACGCGGATGCGGGATTTGAGCTGCAGCGTCTGTTCGTCGGGGGAAAGGGTGGCTTCGTAGTGGGCATTCCATTTGAGGCCGGAGGTGAAATAGGTCAGCTCGAACTCGACCTCGCCGCTGAACTCGGAAAAGATCGTCCAGCGCGCCAGTTCGTTGAGGCGCGGCGGGAAGACCAGCTGCGTGATTTCAATCTGACCGGCGTGCGAAACCGGCGTCAGCTCCAGCGACGTCGGATCAATCAGCGTATTGCTCCACATAAACTGCAACCAGTTCCAGCCACGCTTCAGCGTCAACTTCCGTTTTTCGCGGACGAGGGTCAGGTCTTCGGCGTTGTAGATCGTCAGCTGCACCTCGTCGCGCCGCGGCAGGACGTTGAGCTCAATATTGCTGGCGGGGGCGAAGGGTTTTTCGGCCCGCAGCTCGGCAAGCGAAACTTCGGTAGGGACGGCTGTCCCAGCCGTCCGCCCGTCGGATGGGTCATCCGGCCGAATCAGCATGAAGGCAATAGCAAGGCCGGCGGCGGCCGCGAGAATCGCAATCGGGCGAAGAGGAATGACCTTCGACCTTCCGACCTTCCGACCTTCGACCAAAACAGCCTTCAGCCGTTCTTCCGAAACCTCGGGCTGATCGCGCAGGACTTCCAATGATTGGAACTGGGCTTCCAATGCCTGGAACTTTTGCAGGCAATCGGCGCAGGTTTCGAGGTGCGCGGCGATGTCGGCGCTTTCGGTTTCGGACAGCAGGTCGAATTTGTGGTCCCGTAGTTGATCGGCGTGGATGTGGTTCATCGGTCACCTCCGTCGGGATGCGGCAGTTGCGTGGCCAGTTTTTTGAGGGCGCGCGACATGTGGGTTTTCACCGAACTGAGCGAACAGCCCATCATTTCGGCCACTTCGGGATAGGTGTGCCCCTGATAATAGGAAAGCACGAGCGCGGCGCGTTGTTTGGGCGGAAGGGTTTCGATGGCGGCCTGTACGGTCTGGCGCAGCTCGGATTTGGCGGTGGCTTCGTCGGGCCGATCGGTTGCGGCTTCGACGGGTTCGCTGACTTCCAGGGATTGGAAGTCCAGTCCGCGTTTGCTTTTGCGCAACCGGTCGATGGCAATTCGGGTGGCGAGGGTGAACAGCCAGCTCTTGAATTTGGCGCCGGGGCGGTAGGTGTGCGCTTTTTGGTGGACCCGCAGGAAAGTTTCCTGAAAGCAGTCTTCCGCCATTTCTCTGTTGTGCAGCATGCGCATAAGATATCCGAAAAGCAGGCCTTGATATCGTTGGACGAGCGCAGGAAACACGGCGGTGTCACCGCCCCGGTAGGCTTCCATCAGCACTTCGTCTGTTTGCTCCATCAATCGTTGCCTGTTCTTTATGGGCTATACGTCTGCTACACAGAATCAGTTTACATAAATATTGAAAAAAGCGTATGGGGATTCTTGGAGCATTTCCTTTTCTGGATGCAACAGGTGAAATGTTTTTACAGAATAATTAGGACAGAATGATTCTTATATAACCTGCTCTGCGGAATGGGATGCATTATTTTGTCCTAATTATTCTGTAATAAAGAGGCTGCATCTGAAGACACGCTACAGGAAAAGTGCGAATTGCCGCTTCCAAAGATTGGAAGATTAGGCGAATAATACGCCCTCTTTTTAAAAAACCGATAGGGGTGCAGGATGCTGGATATTAAATTTATTCGTGAAAACGCCGATGCTGTGAAAGCAGCCATGAAGAATCGTAACGCCGATGTGGATGTCGATGCCGTGCTGGCACTCGATGCCCGCCGCCGCGAAATTGTTTCGGAAGTGGAAGCGCTGAAAGCGGAGCGCAATAAAATTTCCAAAAGCATTGGAATGATGATTAAAGAGGGGAAAGACCCCGAAGAAATCAAAGCGCAGGTGCGCGAGATGGGCGATAAAATCACCGCGTTCGATACGGAGCTGCGTGAAGTGGAAGCCGATCTGCGCGAGAAGCTGCTTTATATTCCAAATATGCCGTCCGATACGACTCCCGTCGGCCAGACCGAAGACGACAACCCCGTCATCCGCTCCTGGGGCGAAAAAGTGGAGCTCGGATTTGAACCGCAGATGCATTGGGATCTCGGCGAAAAGCTGGGCCTGTTCGATCTGGAACGCGGCGCAAAACTTTCCGGCTCCGGTTTCCCGCTCTTCACCGGTCGCGGCGCCAAACTGGAACGCGCGCTGATTCAGTTCATGCTCGATCTGCATACCGAAGAGCACGGCTATACCGAAGTCGCCACGCCCTTTATGTGCAACGAGCAGACCATGACCGGAACCGGTCAGCTGCCGAAATTTGCTGAAGACATGTATACGGTTCCGCTCGATGGGCTCTATCTGATTCCGACCGCGGAAGTGCCGGTCACCAATATGTATGCCAATGAGATTCTGGATAAGGACCTGCCGATTCTGCACACGGCCTACACGCCGTGCTTCCGTCGCGAAGCCGGCTCTGCCGGGAAAGATACGCGCGGCCTGTTGCGCGTGCATCAGTTCGATAAAGTGGAAATGGTGAAGTTCACCACGCCCGAAACCTCCGAAGAAGAGCACGAAAAGCTGACGCTCGATGCGGAAAAGGTCCTGCAAAAACTCGGTCTGCATTATCGCGTGATTGAGCTCTGCACCGGCGATATCGGGTTCAGCGCATCGAAGTGCTACGACATTGAACTCTGGGCCCCGGCGCAGGATAAATGGCTGGAAGTTTCTTCCTGCTCCAACTTTAAGGATTACCAAGCCCGCCGCGCCAATATCCGCTATCGCGACGAAAATGGTAAAACGCAGTTTGTGCACACCATCAACGGTTCCGGTGTTGCGCTGCCGCGGCTCGTGATTGCCATCATGGAAAACTATCAGAACGAAGATGGATCCATCGATCTGCCGGAAGCCATTTGGCCGTATATGGGCGGATTGAAGAAGATCGACTGATTCGGATTTCCAGATCGCCGAATAATCCAGAAATTGGAAGGTTTCCAATGTCTGGATTTTTTTTAAGCGGTCTCTTCGAGAGAGCTGGAACTCTTTTTTCGTAATACGGCTTTGAGATCCACTTTCTTTTCATCCGCTTGAGTGCTGCAGGATTTGATGCCGATGATCAGATACAGGAGGGTAATGGCCGGATAGATGCCACACGGAAGGGTGAATCCCAGCGCGGACGTCACGGAAATGACGATGATGGCCGGGGTTGCTGCTGCGATAGCAATACGCATGGTGTCTTTGAACGACAGCGAACTGTGCAGCACGTTGGCGATAATCAGGCCGACCACGGCAACCAGCATCATTGCCAGCACAGCAAAGATATAAGACAGCATCAGAAAAATTCCGTAGGAGAGCGGAGAGATTGTTTTCTGAATATCGTTCAGCCATCCGTTAATGATGTGTTTATTAAGCACGAGGCTTTCGATGCCGGAGAGGCTGAACGTGTTAAAGAGATTTCTGCCGCGCCGGACAATCAGTTTACTTTCGGTCAGCATCACCATAACGGTTGCATCGTCAATGTAGTTCATGCTGCCGGAGGTATCGATGATAGCGAGCGGCCTGTTGTTCCGATCTCTAATGTAATAGGGCATGGTTGCATTCACGGCGGCCCGGCCGTTTTGAATCCGTATTTCAGGAATTTGATTAAGCAGGTCGACCTGCCCGGTTTCCAATGATTGGAGAATTTTGTCGCGTTGGTGCAAAGTGGCGGGAATACAGCAGATGGCCAGCAGCAGAAAAAGGTAGGCTGCCAGATTAACCCCTTGCCAGTTGCGGCCGATATCGCGATAGAGGCGTTTTGAGAAAAACGCCAATACCGGAAGCTCTAACAGTCTGTATTTTTTACTCGCCATAGCAAAGTTTAAATAAGCACATATAATGCCATAAATAAGTAAGCATTTTGTGCGCTGAGTTTTGGTGAACCCTGTGTCCGGGCAGTCTGATCGGGTCTATTTTTCGCCGATATTTCGCACGGTTGTTCAGGGGATAGATTACAGAAACTCGGGCAGGGCGTGTTTATTCTATAATTTAGGGTTGCAAGAGACCGATTAGATGCCTACCTTTCTGCCCCTTTAACGGACGCTTAGCTCAGTTGGTAGAGCAGCTGACTCTTAATCAGCGGGTCGTGGGTTCGAACCCCGCAGCGTCTACCATTCTATAACCCTTCGAACCTCCGGTTCTTAGGGTTTTTTGCTTAATGCGGGGTTCCCCGCCAAATACGGGGCGAGGGCGGTTTCTTTTAACCACTGGAGCACGATCACTCTCTGAATGCAGTTGCATGTAGATTTCAGCTTGCGCCTGTATGGAGTCCGAATCGGACACATCGATACAAAATATCGACAGGTTTTATGGCAATGTGCTGAGGGCTTCGCAGAATAATGAGGACGGAATTATTCTGTCTGCAGAATCCTCCCGATTCTCCCTTTCTAAAATCTTTCGGCAAAACGGTCTTTCCTGTATGGTTCGCGCCTATTTTTCCAACCATTGGAAACAGGAGTTTTTGGGATGACACGCTTTTTATCTATTTTTGCTGTATTGCTGAGCTCGGTTGCGCTGGCTTCGGGCTATACGAATGCTGTGGAAAACGGCGCCTCGCAGACGGTTGATTCGGATTGGAATGAAACCGCGATTACGGTAGGGGGAAGTTCTTCGAACAATGCATTGATGCTTGTTTCCGGCGCCCGGGTGACCAATGACACGACGCAGGTCGGCGGCTCGGCCATTGCCGATGGTAATGCGGTGAATGTGGGGAGCGGTGCTTCCTGGAATATGACCGGCGATCTGACGGTTGGCGACATGGGTTCCGCAAACAGTTTTGAAATTACGGCGGGCGGCTCGGTTTCCAACAACGCTTCGTTTGTCGGGGTGGATGCGCAGGCTTCGAACAATACGGTGAATGTGACCGGATCGGGGGCTCGCTGGGATAATGCCGGTGCCATCACGATCGGTGGCGTGAGCAACGCTGTCAGCGTTTCCTCCGGCGGAACCGTGGCAGCAAACGACCTGATTTTTTCGACTCCCGGTGTCAGCAAATTCCACCTCCAGGAGGGCGGCACGCTGAACATCACCGGCGCTTACAATGCCGACACGCAGACCGACGTAAACTGGGAAAGCGGCGCAGCACTGGAAGTGAACGGCCAGCTGACCATGGACGGTGGTCTGGCGGAAGAGGGGCGTATTCTGACACTGGGCGGTTCAAATGCCACTTGGTCGATTGACGGTTCCATTGCCGTGGGTACCAACGGAACCGTGACGATTGAAGACGGTGCAACGGTGGTGAACAGTGCGGGTGGAAGTGTTGATGGATCGGGTAATACCGTGCTGGTTCAGGGCACGGGTTCTGAATGGCAGAATAATGGTGCGTTAACGCTTTCCAATGATAACAGCACGGTGACGGTGCAGACCGGCGGTAAAATTTCCGCGGATTATTTAAATATTGCAGATGGAAGCGTGCTCAATCTGATTAACACGGGCACGCTGGAACTCAGCACGAATTATTTCAATGTTGCGGCCACCAGTAATCTGAACTGGAGCACAGGAACGCTTTCCATTGAAGGCACACTGGAAGGTATGGATACCACCGAAATTACTGCCAATGGTTCTTCCAGCACGGCCGCGGTTCTGGCCAATGGACGCGATCTGACGCTCAATGGCGGTGAATGGCAGAACGGAACGAATGATCTGATTGTCGGCTTCGGAGCCGGCGGTTCAGCCTTGAGCGTGACCAACGGAGGTCAGGCCGTGAATGCCAACGGATATATCGGGCATGGCACCTCGTCCGCCGGGAATTCAGTCACCGTTTCCGATGCCGGTTCGCTGTGGTGGAACAAGGGCGGTAACCTTTATCTGGGGGCCTATCTGGACGGCACCAACCTGACGCAAACCGGGTCCGGCAATCTACTGAATGTGAATGATGGCGCGCAGGTTTTTGTGGGTGAGATTACAAACAACACACCGGGCATGCTGGTGGCTTCCACCAACGGGGCGCAATTCACCATCTGGAATGGGTCCGCTTTCATTGACGACACCCTGCAGCTCGGCTTCAGCACGAATGCAGCCGGTTCGGTAACGATCAAAAGCGGGGGCTATCTTTCGGTGGGGAATCTGGTGATTACCAATGCCAACAGTGCGCTTGATCTGCAGAGTGGCGGTGTGTTTGACATCCGATCTGACTTCGATGTGGCGACCCGCGAAGCGAACGGGTTCAACTGGAGTTCCAACTCCACGCTGTCTGTCGGCGGTGCGCTGACGGGGAAAACGTCTGATCTCGACAAAGGGCAGGATCTGGTGCTCGACGGTTCCAACGCGGTTTGGGACATCACCGGGGAAGACCTGGAAATCGGCCTGGCCGGTTCGAGTGTACTGACGCTGATTAACGGGGCCACTTTGATTAATGCGAACACGACAATCGGAGCCAATACCAATTCCGGAGCGCATGGGGTGGTGCTGAACTCCGGTGCGTTCTGGCTGGCCGACGGCGATCTCACCATCGGCGGGAATACCTCGACAAACTATCTCCAGCTCTTCGGCGGATCGACCAACCAGCTGACCGGCTCGGCCACCATCGGCGGAACCAACACGTCCGGGAACTATGTGCAGGTGGATGGCTCGAACACGCTCTGGGCCGTCGGCGGGGACCTGACGGTTTCAACAGATAACAGCATTGAATTGGACTCCGATGGCTTAATCTCGGTTGGCGGCGACCTGCTGCTGCAGAGCAATGCGGTGGTTTCCGGTGAAGGCACGATCCAGTTCGCTGATGCCAACACAGCCTTATATCTGATGAACGGTAACGGGAATCTTTCGAGCTCGGTTGTGTTTGAGGGGGCAGGGAATAATACGGTCGATGTGGATGGCGGAATTTTCTATGTGGTTGGATCCAACTCCAACCAGTATCGAAATTTCGAGACCCTGAGTCTGACGGATACCATCCTGTATGGATACGGAACCAACGATGCCTTCGGAATCGTGGACATGACGGGCGGGACGATTGCTCCGAGTGATGTCATCGGGGTTGATGGAACGGGCACGCTGATGATTGATGGTGCCTTTACGTCTTCCAATACCACCTATTTTGCGCAGGTCAACGGAGATCAGGGCAGCGATCTGCTGCATTTTACCGGAGCCGTGGATCTGACCGGGCTGGTGGCTCAGGTGGTCGTACTGCAGGTGAACACCAACGAAACGACCATCCTCACGTCGGATACGGGTTTGAACAACAATTTTATGTCGAACAGCATCGTCAATAATCTGCTGCTCTATGATGCTGATCTCGTTGTCGGGGCGAATGATGTGAATGTCGTCATCACGACCAACAACACGCAGTTCAGCTCGTCGCTCGATTATGCCGCAACGGAATCGGTCCGCTCCGGTTTCAGTGCCATGAAAGATGCGGTCTTCACACGCACCAAACAGCTGCGCCGCAATCTGGTTTCCACTGCGCATTCGATTCCGCACGAAGCATTCCTGATGAGCAACACCAATGCGCCCGCCGGCCCGCAGGGGCCGGGGCAGGATAACACCATTTTCGATATGCACGTCTGGATGCAGTTTTTCAATGGGCAGGGAACGTACGATCCGCAGGGCAATTCCTATGGATTTGATCTCAATAACAGCGGAACCTCCATCGGAGCCGACCGGCTGATTGGCGACAATATGATCGTCGGGTTCAACTACACCTATGTGCGCGCCGATGCACGCACCACCAATCAGGATACAATGGACAACGAAACCTACTGGCTGGGTGCCTACGGTGAATGGATCAGCCAAAACGGCCTCTATGTTGATACCATGCTTGCATACGGCCGTTCCAACTACGACACCGTACGGGTAGAACAGGATAGCGTGCGGGATTATCAGGGAACGGCATCGTATCGCGGCAGCGAACTGGGCGCGTATGCCGATGTGGGCCAGTATTTCTATTATAAGAATCTGGCCCTTTCGCCGTACATCGGCCTGCAGTTGCTCACGCTGAAGACAGATGACCACACCGAGCAGAATACCAACGGCCGCAGCGAAATTAACGTGGAAGGGCAGTCACGCAATCTGGTCGAATCCACGCTTGGCATGAAAGGCCGCTACCGTTTCGACACGAACCTCGGTCGCTTCCAGACCACCGGCTATGCCGAATGGATGCATGATTTTGTTCAGGACGATGTCACCACCACACTCTCTGCGGATAACCTTCCGCCGGTCAGTATGGCGGCGATCGAGCCGGATGCGGATCTGCTCAATGTCGGATTGGGCCTGAGCTGGATCTGTCGCGACTACATGGAAATCGGCATCGGCTATAACGGTCGCTTCAGCGATGGCTATGAGGAGCACACCGGCTCGCTTCTGATCGATATTATGTTCTAGCCCGTCGCAGTCGACGGAAAATTCTGAATCTGTAAATTCTAAATCAACTCGAAATTTAAGAAAGGGAACTATCCAAAGAGACTGGGTTTCGTGCTTTAGTTTTATGGTTTTGTATTTGTTTGGGATTCAGGGTTTAGAAATTAGAATTTATAAACCGGAGGTTTAACCGTGTTATCATTCGGAAGTTTATGCTTGCTGCTCGGGCTCGGCTATTGGCTGCGCCGGAAGTGGGTCCTGTTGCAAAAACTCTATCTGCCCGCCAGCGTGATTGCCGGGCTGCTGGGCCTCCTGGTTTTCCAGACTTTGGACGTCCCCGCTATTGTTTCCGAAGGTTGGAATAAACTGCCGGGACAACTCATCAATATTGTTTTTGCCTGTCTCTTTCTCGGCGCCGCGCTCCCGCCGGTTTCCAGAGTTTGGAAAGGGTCCAGCCGCCAGCTCGCCTATGGTCAGATTGTGGCGTGGGGCCAATACGCTGTCGGGATCGGCCTCGTGCTGGTGCTGCTGGGCCCGCTCTTTGGGCTGGATGATATCTTCGGCGGTATTATGCCGGTCGGCTTCGAAGGCGGCCATGGAACGGCTGGCGGAATGGGGCCGACGTTTGATGAGCTGGGCGTTCCCGAAATGAAAGACTATGCCCTCGCCGCCGCTACCGGAGGCATCATGGGCGCGATTATCGTCGGTATGGCCCTCGTCAACTGGGCCGTGCGCAAAGGCTATGTGGTTAAGAAGGCCAAACCCGGTGTGGATGCCAATGATTTCAGCGGCATCATTCCGCACGAGCATCGTCCAATGGCTGGAAAAGTTACGGTGTCGTCCGATGTAATCGGCTCGCTCTCGCTGCATCTTGTTTTTGTGGGCGCGGCCATTGTGTTGGGTTGGTTGATGAAGGAGGGAATGCTTCTCCTTGTTAAACCGCCGGCAGAAGGAGAAACGGCATCAACGGCCTATAAAATCTTTGAGAGCTTCCCGCTTTTTCCGCTCTGTATGCTCGGCGGGGTGATTGTGCAGGCGCTGGCCGATAAATTCGATCCGCACGAGCACATGGATGAAGGCCTGATGCTGCGCATCCAAAACTGCGCGCTCGACTTTCTTGTTGTCGCGGCCATTGCCACCATCCGCATTGATGTAGTGGCCGAGCAATGGATACCGATCGTAATTTTGATTTTTGCAGGCATCGCCTGGAACGTGCTGATGCTGACGGTCTTTGCCCGGCGCGCCTTTAAGGATGCCTGGTTCGAGCGCGGCATTGCGGAAATGGGGCAGTCCATGGGGGTGACGGCCACAGGTCTTCTCTTGCTTCGTGTGGTTGATCCGGACTACGAAACTGAAGCCGCTGAGGCCTTTGCCGGAAAACAACTGTTGCACGAACCCTTTATGGGCGGGGGGCTGTGGACCGGCACTGCGATTCCATTGCTCGCCCTCTGGGGGGGCTGGCCCATTTTCGGTATTGCGGTCGGCGCGATTGCCATCTGGACGGTCATTTTGATAATCATGAACCGTCGGGCCGGTTGAGAACTATTTTGAGGGCTGAAGCCCTCAACAACGATAAGGATGATAAAGCGTATGAAGATTAAAATTTTACTGTTGGTTATGCTGTGTGTGAATGCGTTTGCTGCGCAGAAAAAAGCATCGAGCGAAGAACTGGAATTCGTGGTTTCGGGGTGGGCGGCCTGGATGCGTGGCGCCGTGATTGTTAATGGGCAGAAAGCGAAGGTTCACCGCGATAGCGAAGACTATTTCAATGATCTTAACTATGGAGGTTCAGGAGAGCTCATACTGCGAAACAGCTCAATGGTTTTGCTGGGGGCAGTTGATTATTTCGATAACATCTCCTCGGATGTGACGGTGAACGGGCAGCAGGGATCGCTGGATTCCAGCGAACTCATAGGTTGCATTGCGGTCGGCTATCCGCTGGGATCGGGCTATTCGACCATGGATTTTTTCATCGGTCTGCAAACGCTTCGCATGGACAATACGCTACAGGTCACCGGAAGCACCAAGCAAAGTCAAAGCACGGACATCTACGATGTTGTATTCATGATGCGGCTAAAGCAGGAGCTGTTCAGCAATTGCTATCTTAATATACCACTGTCCCTTGGCGGAGGTTATTTGAGCGACTCGGAATTCGTTTATGATGTCGCCGTTCAGCTCATGTATCAGTTTGGCGATAGTTTTGATGTTCGCGCGGGCTATCGAATTTCCGGATATGATTTCAGCGAAGATGCCTCTGCCACAGACTTTTATCAGCAGGGCTATACCCTCGGTCTGGGAATGACGTTTTAATGCAGTTTCTCCTTTAAAAGCATTAACTGAAAGACGTTGGGCCGGACTGTAAGTCAGGTTGTATTTAAATCAACGGAGGTTAAAAATGCTGAACGTAACACTGGATAAAGAAAATGGTATTGCGCTGTTGGAACCCCATGGCGCACTGGACCGGAGCGACTTTGAAAATGCGGTCGGGCTGATTGATCCGTATATCGAAGAAGCCGGAAAATTGAACGGGCTGATTATTTATACCGAAAAATTTCCCGGTTGGGATTCGTTTGGAGCCCTCGTTTCACACCTGAAAATGATCCGGAATCATCACCATGAAATTAAGCGGATTGCACTGGTTACCGACTCGGCCTTCGGGGAGGCGGGTGAAAAGATCGTGGTACCCTCATGAAATACTAACGCATCACTATTTGGTATCCGATCGGGCATCCTTCAGAGTCATCGCAAATATTCGCAGAGACTTACTTTTCATAACAAAACAAATAGATCATTTGACAATTGTGAATTCAAATAATACTAAAGCTGTACTGTATTTGGAAAGGGATGTAATTGGGCCCTGCGTTGCTGTCGATCCGTTTCCAGAGATTGGAAGGTTCAATGGATCGGTCGGTAGTTGGATATCAAACATGGAGGAAAGAAATGAAAACGAAAAAGCTCACCACCCGGACGCTGGTTTCGGCCGGTAGTCTCATGGCATTTGCCGGCTGCGCCACTGCCCTGCCGGCCAACGACGTTCCGCCATCGCTCACCACGCCGGCGAAGGTCGAATCGCGCATCGGCACCTTGGATTTCACGGACGGCCAACCGACAGCGGAAACGCTTGAGAAAGTGTATGACCACGTGGACTTCACGCACGCGACCCGCGCTTTCGCGGATACCCTGCAGGGCGTCAGCATCCATGCTGTTCGCAAGGGGCTCCAGGAAATCGGTGTGCAGGACAACGAAGTCGTCGTCTTCTCCAAGTTGATGGATTCCAAGTCGCTGTTTTTAACCGCGAATGCAGACACGGTTTACATCATCGGTGGATTTGACCTCAGCAAGGGGCCGCTGGTGATTGAAGTACCTCCTCAGGTTTTGGGAACCGTTCAGGACGCCTGGTTCCGCTGGGTTATCGATGTCGGTCTGCCGGGGCCTGACCGCGGCGAAGGCGGAAAATATCTGATCGTGCCTCCCGGCTACGATGGAGCCCTGCCGGAAGGGGGCTTCAACATCGCGCACTCGAAAACCATCCACGGTGTTTGGTTCGCGCGCGCTTTCATTGAGAACAACAACGATCCGAAGCCGGTGGTTGAGCGGATTAAACAGCTCACCAAAATTTATCCGTATACCCCGGGCGGCTACGGCACACCGATCGCCGAATTTCTGGACGGTAAGGCGCCGCTCAGCCCAATCAGCGCTCCGCCGGCAACGGTTTTTCATGAAGGCAGCGGCAAGGTGATGAATACCATTCCGCCGAACGACTGGACCTATTACGAAATGCTGAACGAGGTGATTCAGCAGGAGCCGGCCACTTCGCTCGATCCCGAGCTGATGGGCCCGATTGCCGCCATCGGGATTGTTAAGGGCAAGCCCTTTGCACCGGATGCGCGCATGAAAAAAATTCTCACCGAAGCCCTTACCGTGGCCAATGCGACCTCGCGGAGTATCTTCATGGCACCGCGCGATCCTTCCTGGTACTACTACGAGGGTGGCAACTGGCAGAACATGCTGTTCGCCACCGGCTATGAATTCGAGACGCCGATTCCGATGATTACCAAAGAGGGCGTGAAGCCCTTCCCGACCACCGGCTATCGCCAGCTCGACGCAAGACGTGCCTTCTTCTACGGCGTCACAGGAATTACGCCGGCGATGGCCATGCGGCTTACGGACATTGGTTCCACCTATCTGTGGACGATGGTCGATTCCGACAAGAACTACTTCGAAGGGTCAAAGACCTATAAGGTCACGCTGCCGAAGGATATTCCCGCCGGGAAATTCTGGTCGTTCACCTTGTACGACACAATGACCCGTTCGATGCTGGCTACCCCGCAAGGCTATCCGCGGGCAGGAAGTCAGAGCTACCCGTCGCCGGCGGCCGAACCGAACAAAGACGGCTCCATCACCCTTTATTTCGGTCCTGTTCAGCCCGACGGTGTGCAGCGTGGAAACTGGATTCAGACCACCCCCGGCAAGGGATTCATTCCTGCGCTTCGCCTCTACAGTCCGCTCGAACCGTTCTTTGCCAAAACGTGGCGTCCGAGCGAAGTTGAACTCGTGAAATAGATGGCTTACTGGATTGCAGGCCGCATCTCCTTCGGGCGATGCGGCCTTTTTTATTTTCAGATCACGGAATTCAAACTCCTCGATTTCCAATCATTGGAAAAGGGATGTGAACGTAGATGCGGCAGGCATTCTTTTAAATAATAAAATCTAGCCGGTGGCATGTGTTGCCATATAATGCCGCAATGCCTCAGACACTCTATTCTTTAGAAGATGCGCTTCAATTCGAATCGTTGCTGATCGAGCTTTCTGCCCGGTTTATCAATCTGTCGGCTCATCAGGTTGATACGGAAATCGAGGACGCGCAGCGGCGGGTCTGCGAATGTTTGGGACTGCATCTTTCTTCGCTTTGGCAGTGGGATGCCGGAAACCCTGACCTTTTTCTTCTGACGCATCTCTACCGGGAGGAAGGCGGTCCGGAGGTGCCCGGAAGCATGTCGGGTTCTGAACATTTTCCGTGGGGCCAGAAACAGATCTTGGCTAAAAAACCGCTCGCGGTTTCTTCCGCACATTCTATGCCCCCCGAGGCCGCGATTGATCAGGAGAACATGTTGTATTTCGGGGTTAAGGCCTCGCTGGATATTCCGTTGGTTGTCGGGGAGGGCCCGGTTTTTGGTGTGCTGGGATTCTGCGATATGGAGGCGGAACGCGTCTGGTCGGGAAAATTAATCCATCGGCTGGAGCTGGTGGCCCAGATCTTTGCCAATGCGCTGGCCAGAAAGAAGAGTGAAGAGGAACTGCGGCTGAGTGAGCAGCGTTTGAATTTGGCGACTGAGTCGGCCGGCGCGGGCTGGTGGAGTCTCGATGTGGCGAGCGGCTGTTTCTGGATGACTCCGGCTGTTCGCGCGATGCATGGCTATACACCGGATGAGGTGGTCGATGTTAAGCGGTTTCTCGGATTGGTCTATCCGGAAGACCGGGAGAACGTGCAACAGATATTGGACGCGGTAATCCAGGAAAGAAACGAGGGTCTGGTCGAGTACCGCATTGATCTGAACGGGCAACTGCGCTGGATGGCAGCCCGGGGTCGGGTGCAATGCGAGGACCATCAGAAGGCCGACGCATTGATGGGTGTGACGGTGGATGTGACCGAACAGAGACTGAATGAAGAGCGTCTGACACGGGCACTCCAGGAAGTCGGCCAGCTGCGTGATCAGCTTGAAAAGGAAAATACCTATTTGCGCGAGCAGCTGGGGCGCAATGACGGTCAGGATGCGATTGTGGGGGAAAGCAAACCGGTGCTTGAAATGATTGCGCAGGCCCAACAGGTGGCGCCAACCGATTCGTCTGTATTGATTACCGGGGAAACCGGCACCGGTAAGGAATTGCTGGCGCAGGCGATTCACAGTATGAGTCCGCGAAAATCGAAAACCATGATCAAGGTCAATTGCGCGGCGTTGCCGGCCGCCCTGATTGAAGGGGAATTGTTCGGTCGCGAAAAAGGGGCCTATACCGGAGCCATGACGCGCCAGAGCGGGCGGTTTGAGGTGGCGCATCATTCCACCATTTTTCTCGATGAAATCGGGGAACTTCCACTCGACCTTCAGTCAAAGTTGCTGCGCGTCCTGCAGGATGGGCAGTTTGAACGGTTGGGGTCGCACAAAACACTTTCGGTGGATGTTCGCATTGTTGCGGCCACCAACCGCGATTTAGCGGCGATGGTGCGCGAAGGCGAGTTTCGGGAGGATTTATTCCATCGGCTGAACGTTTTTCCCATTGAGGTTCCGGCGTTGCGTGAGCGAAAAGACGACATTCCATTGTTGGTCTGGAAAACTGTGGAAGAGCTGAACTCCAAAATGGGGCGGGCGGTGGATCGGATTTCCAAGTCAACGATGGAGCGGCTGAAAAAGTATCCATGGCCTGGAAATATTCGTGAACTGCGAAATAACATTGAGCGGGCCATGATTATCAGCGCAGGACGCGCATTAAAGGTGCATTTTCCGGAACAGGGCTTGATCGTTTCCAATCTGCCCTCCACGTTGGAGGAGGTTGAGCGTGCGCATATTCTCAGAATTCTGGAGAGCACCGGCTGGCGCATCAGCGGGAAAAAGGGGGCCGCCGAAATTCTGGGGCTTTTGCCTACCACGCTCCACGCCCGCCTGAAAAAACTCGGGCTCTCCCGTCCTGCCCGTTGAGCCGGAAAATAAACCGCATCATTATTCCTCAGCATGTTTGTCATACCTTTTTGCATCAGAAAGTAGAGCAAGCGTCCCGCTTGCTTCCCTTGCGTTCCGAAAACAAGCGGGACGCATGTTCCACTTTGTCGGGCGTATGAAATCATGCGGCAAACCAAACGGGAAACACTCCAGTGTTCATTCCCGGTCAGCTCGTTTCAGTATATAGGATTGAACGGTTTAAAGGCGGGGGCTGTTCCTCAAACCGACGTGGGAACTCCCGTTTGCCGTCGTCGAAAAATGGCAATATATCGCCAGTCTGGCAAAATATTGTCATTTCCTCGCGGTAACTCATTTTCGAAAATTCCACATAAGATTTTATAACCCATTGCGGGGAATATTAATATGGAGTCTAAATACCACTTTGTGTGGTTTGGCACTGTTAATGCCTATAAGGTCCCGAATCTGATTCCGATTTAGTTGAGGGTCGGAAGCGGGCATGAGCCCACCAAAAGAGGGAAACGATGACATTTAAAAACGATACGAAACGGACTCATTCAGTCGGAATACCCTTTGCGGTTCCGTCGTCTGTTTCGCGGGCGAGTGGTGGTCCGTCAATTGCCCGCAAGGTGGCGCGATGAAATCAGAAGTTGTCACGCTATCGATCGATTTACACTTCACGGCGGAAAATGCTCCGCAGGCGATTCAGTTGCTCATCTCCGGTTGCGGTAAAACGGAAGCAAAGCCGGGCTGTCAACAATGCCGGGTTACAAAGGATACGGTGAAAGGAAACCGCGTGCGGTACACAGAAGCGTGGAATACGCAGGCCGACTTCGACCGGCACCTCCAGTCCGAGGAATTTCGACGGGTGTTGGTGGCATTGGATATGTGTTCTGAAGAACCGGAGGTGAGCGTTGGTAATTTTTCCGGCCATACCGGTTTGCGCTATTTGCAGAACCTGTGCGACCGCATCGACTCGGAACAACCGGGAGCCGCTTAGTGATACAGAAGTTCCATATTTTCACCCGTTCCAATGATTGGAACCGTTTGATTTGTCAGCCTTGTGCGAAACCTCTAACAAAAAGGATAAAAAAATGAATACGAAAAAGCTCATTACGCGGACGCTGGTTTCAGCCTGCAGTCTGTCTGTTTTTACCGGCTGTGCTACGGCCCAATCCGGCACGCCCGCATCGCTCATCACACCGGAAAAAATTGAAACGCGGATCGGCACGCTGGAATTTAAAGACGGCGCACCGACGGCGGCCACGGCCGAGCTGGTCTACGACACGCTCGACTTTACCCGAGCGCTGAATGTCTACAACAACAGCTTCCGCGGCGCATCGGCGTACGCCCTTTATAACGGCTTCAAGTCGATTGGAGCCGAGCCCAACACGGTCGTCATTTTTCCCGAATTGATGGATTCAAGCTCCCTCTTTCTTACCGCCAATGCGGACACGGTTTATTATGTGGCCGGAATTGATCTGACCAAAGGCCCGATGGTCATCGAGCAACCGCCGAATGGCTTGGGTACGATCAACGACATGTGGTTTTCCTGGATCATCGACATCGGTCGGCCTGGCCCGGACCGTGGCATGGGTGGACGCTACCTGATTGTTCCGCCGAACTACGACGGTCCATTGCCGGACGGCGGGTTTTATGTGGCCCATTCAAAAACAACGCGGGTGCTGTATGCCTGCCGTGCCTACCTGGTCGACAACGATCCAAAGCCCGCCGTGGCCGGAATCAAAAAATCGCTGAAGATTTATCCGTATATTCCGGGCGGCGAAGGCACTAGCATTGCATCGGCACTCACCGGCGCGGTTAAATTGGGCGTCGATGCGCCGATTCCGGAAACCAAGTTTATCGAAGCGTCGGGCAAAGCGTTCAATACCATCCCGCCGAGTGACTACGGTTTCTTTGAGATGATCAACGAAAACGTACAGCAGGAACCGGCCACGAGCTACGATGTGGAACTGGCTGGCCAGCTCGCCGCCATCGGCATTGTGCATGGCAAACCGTTCAAGCCGGATGCTCGCATGAAAAAAATCCTGACCGATGCCGCCGCTGTGGGTGCCGCCTCGGGTCGCGCGCTGAACTGGCGCTTTGCTGAAGCGCATCCCGACTGGGCCTATTATAAAAATTCTTCATGGGGCAATATGCTCTGGGAAGGCGGGGCGAATTTTGAAACGCCGCCGCCGATGATCGAGAAGGATGGCATGTTCAAACCGTTCCCGCCGACCGGCGCGCGCACGCTGGATTCGCGTACCGCCTTTTACTACGGCTACACGCTCGACTCGCCCGGCATGATTATGCGGATTCCCGGTGTGGGCTCGCAATATCTGATGGGCTTCCTGGATGCAGACAAAAATCTGATGGACGGCGCGAAGACCTATAAAGTGACGCTACCGAAAAATATTCCGGCGGCGGCCTTCTGGTCGTTCACGGTCTACGATAACCAGAGCCGTTCGATGCTGCAGACGCCGCAGCGCTATCCGCGTGCAGGCAGCCAATCCTATCCGTCGCCCGCCGCTGTAGCGGATGCGGATGGATCAACCACGGTCTACTTCAGCCCGACGCAGCCCGAAGGCGTGAAACGGGGCAACTGGATTCAGACCAATCCGGAAAAAGGCTGGTTCACCATTCTGCGCCTCTACAGCCCGCTCGAACCCTTCTTCACCAAAGAATGGCGTCCGAGTGAAATTGAGTTGGTTAAATAATTGTAGGGCTGGAATGGCTGAGGGACGATGCCTTCCCGCCAAAACGGCGGGCAGGTCTCCTTCGTCAACCGTGCCCGCCCGACAAACAAACGCCTTTGCTTGCAGAGGGACGATTTATAACAAGGATAGAAATACGATATGAATACAAAACAAATGATGCAGGTCTCACTGGTGCTTCTGTTTGGAGCCGGAACAGCGATGGCTCAGGAAAAAGCTGCGGTTACGGAAACTGCGGCGCAGAGCAAGGAGGAAAAGGCCACTGAATTGGCCAAGAAGCTGGCGAACCCGATTGCCAACCTCATCAGCGTTCCGCTTCAATATAACTACGACGAAAATTACGGGGCCAACGAGCAGGGCTCCAAAAGTCAGCTGAACATTCAGCCGGTTGCCCCGTTTGGGATCAGCGAAGACTGGAATGTCATCACGCGTACCATCATTCCGGTGATTTCGCTCAACGACATGCCGGGCGTCGGTAATGAATCAGGACTGGGCGACATTACGGCCAGCCAGTTCTTCTCGCCGAAGGCGCCCACCAGCAGCGGTTGGGTTTGGGGTGCGGGCGTTGTCGAACTGATTCCCACCGCAACGGACGATGCACTGGGCGGCGGAAAGCTGGGCCTGGGTCCGACGGCCGTTGCGCTGAAGCAGGCTGGCCCGTGGACCATCGGCGGGTTGGTGAATCAGGTTTGGTCGGTGGCCGGGCCCAGCGACCGCGCGGATATCAGCTCGATGTTCATTCAGCCCTTTGCGGCGTACATCGTCGAAAAAACCAAGACCACTCTATCGCTGGATACAGAATCTTCCTACGATTGGGAAACCGAGCATTGGTCGGTTCCGGTGAATATGAGTGTGGCTCAATTGTTCAAGGTGGGCCCGCAGATTATGCAGCTGCAGCTCGGTGCGCGCTATTGGGTTGAATCGCCCACCGGCGGCCCGCAGGATTGGGGTTTCCGCTGTCAGTTGACCTTCCTCTTCCCGAAGTAGCCCACGATATATCTAAAGTGAAATCTACAAAATTTAAAGAACAACCCCTTTAGGAGATCAAAAAATGAAACGAACCTATTTTAACACAGCACTGGCGCTGGCCGGTTCCGCTACGCTGCTCTGCGGATGCGCATCCAGTAAGGATGCCAGCGCACAAGATGCACCAAGCCCTGCAGAGGTCCGTGCAATTGCCAAGGAAGCCTATACTTATGGCTACCCGCTGGTGGACAACTACCGCATCCAATACGCCTAGTACGTGGATAAGAGCAATCCGAATTACAAAGCACCGTGGAATCATCTCAAGAATATGAACAACGTATTCACGCCGGCCGATACGTCGGTGCAGACACCGAATTCGGACACGCCCTATTCCTGGGCGGGACTGGATCTGCGTACTGAGCCGATCGTGATTTCCTTACCGGAGATTGAGAAGGATCGCTACTACGACGTTCAGATCTGGGATGCGTATACCTTCATCATCGGCTACGCCGGTTCGAGAACGACGGGCAATGATGCCGGCAGTGTTATGGTGGTCGGGCCGGACTGGAAGGGCAAGACGCCCAAGGGGATTAAAAAGGGCTATGTTTCCGATACGGATTTCGGCGTTGTGGTGATTCGCACGCAACTGTTCGATCCGGCCGATATCAGCAACGTTGAGAAGATTCAGGCAAAGTATAAAATGCAGCCGCTGTCCGCTTTTCTGGGAACCACGCCTCCGCCAGCCGCACCGATTGTGGATTTCATCAAGCCGCTGACGAAGGAAGAGCAGAAGACGTCGCTCGAATTTTTCAACATCATGAATTTCGTGCTGAGCTACAGCCCGGTGGTCCCGAGCGAAAAGGCCCTTCGGGAACGCTTCGCTTCGATTGGTATTGAAGGTGGCAAGACGTTCGATCCTTCCAAGCTCTCGCCTGAAATGAAGACGGCCATCGAACAGGGCCGCGCCGATGCCTGGCAGGATTTTGCTGTAGGCGTAAAAGAGCTGACCGATGGAAAGCTGACCTCCGGCGATGTCTTCGGCTCCCGCGAATATCCGCCGGTTCATGCCTTCTGGTCGCTGACGATGTACGACTTGCCGCAAAGCCTGCTCGTGGCCAATCCGATCAACCGCTACCTCATCAATTCACCGATGCTGCCCAATATGAAAAAGGGAAGTGATGGATCGCTCACGCTTTACATCCAGAATGAGTCGCCCGGTAAAGCGTTGGAATCCAACTGGCTTCCTGCGCCGAAGGGGCCGTTTGCGACCTACATGCGTCTGTACTGGCCGAAAGAAGCTGCACTGGATGGTTCTTGGATCCAGCCGAAGCTGATTCGAGTGAAGTAAGTCCGTAGTAAATTGGTTTGGAGCGCGGCATCTACCCGCGCTCCAAACCAGTCCTTCTTTTCCAACCCTTGGAACGCTAGAGATTGAGAAATGATGAATTTGAAAATCCCCGTGTTGCTGCTTGGTTTGGCAGGTTTGTCTTTAACACATCCCGTTTCCGCCGATGAGGGCGGGGTGGCGTTCTGGTTCTCCGGGCAATACGCGAGTCTTTCTGCGGCTCCGGCCACACCGGGCTGGTCGGTTCCGGTGTAGGGCTGCTACTATAGCGGAAGTGCCTCAAAAACCTTCACGCAAGACGAGAGCGTGACCGCTGGCATCGACTCGCATCTCGGTCTCGCAGTTCCTTTCCGAACATTGGGAAGTGGGGCTGGCCGGTTATCTCTATTATCAGCTCACGGGCGATAGCAGCTCTGGCGCAAAGCTGGGATCGTTCAAATCAAAAGTCGCTTCCATCGGACCGGAGGTGGGTTATTTGTTTTCCGTCAACGGACTGGATGCCTATGCCAATGTGCGGGGCTATTGGGAATTCTGGTCGGAGCATCGGGTCGAGGGCTACGCACTCTTCGCCACGCTGTCGATTCCGCTCGGCCCAGACCACAGTAAAACCGCGAGCAATTGAACAAGGGAAAACTGCTTGAATGATCCAGAGCGGAGTCTTGTGGATACCGGACGGATCTTTTATTTATGGGTCTGACCTAAATCGGAGACTTCGTGATGAACATATGGTTTCATACCCTGTTAACCTGCGTATCCCTGTTAGCTTTTTTTGTGAGCCCCCTCTTTGCGCAGCAAACGGGCAGCCTCCCGGAGCTCTATCCGTATACGACCGCAGTCAATATTGATGAGTCCGAATTCAAGGAGCCTTCGGGAATCTGTTTTCATCCAGTCCGGCAAGCCCTGTTTGTGGTGGGCGACCGCGGGCATGTCGGCGAGCTGAAACCCGATGGAATGATGCTTCGGCAAAAGCGCATCCGCAAGGCGGACTTTGAGGGCGTCACGTGTAACCCGGCAACCGGCTTGCTGTACATTGCCGTCGAAGGTGATGAGGTGATTTTGGAAGTCGATCCCACGAGCTTTGAAATTCTGCGCGAGTTCCAGATTGAGCGCTCATTCAACGGGGAGCTGAAAATGAAGGAAGGCGGCAGCGGAATCGAGGCCATCACTTTTGTTCCCGACACGAACAACATTCACGGCGGCTATTTTTATGTTGCCAATCAGGGGAAGGACCTGGCGAATACGACCGATGTTTCCGCAATCTTCGAGGTGGCGGTTCCGCTCAATGGCACGAAAACAAAAGACGTTGCCCGGATCGTGCGTATCATTACCATCGATGCCATCGACCTTGCCGGAATGCATTACGACACTTCGACCGGCCACTTACTGGTGGGGAGCGACAAGATGGATCAATTGTTTGCCGTGGCACTCGATGGCTCGGTTCGCTCGGTCTATTCGCTGCCAGGCGAAGATCAGGAGGGCGTGGCGCTCGATGATGACGGCGCGCTCTATATCGCTCAGGATTCGGGAGGCATCCTGAAGCTGACGCGCTAGGCCTGAAACGTGTCGGGCATTTTTAAACGTAAAAAGTGCGGGAAAAACTGGATCAAAGATCCGGAGCGGAGTCTTGTGGATTCCGGACGGATCTTTTATTTTCCTCAAATCTAAATCGGAGACTTCACAATGAATATAAGGTTTCATGCACTGCTAACCCGCGCATTCCTGCTTGCTGTTTTTGCAAGCCCGGTTCTGGCGCAGCAATCGAACAGCGTTCCGGCAATCGACCCGCAGGCTGATGCCATATTGCATAGCTGGGCCGATGCGGCCGCGCATCGGACGGCGGCCGTCATCCGTATCTTCGATACGATTGATGAAGTGCAGCCGGACGGAAGCAAGCTGCAGTTTGCCAATCTCCGAACCTTTTCCATTCAACGGCCCGAATGGCTGAAGGTTGAAACCTCCGGCGACGAAGATGCCCGGACGATCTGGATGGATGGGAAAACCCTGACGGTGCTGGACCGCAACAGCAACGTCTATGCACAACTTCCAATGGTTGGAACGATAGACCAGTCCATCGACCTGCTTCAGAAAAAATATAATATGGGGATGCCCGGCGCGGATCTGCTCACCGGAAATCTGTATGCGACGATGACGGAAAACTGCAGTGCGGTGGATTATATCGGCGTCGGGTATGTCGGTGAAGAGCAGTACCATCATTTGGCTTTTATCGGAGGACCAATTGATTGGCAGTTGTGGCTTTCGGTGGATGCAAAGCCGACGCTGCGCAAAATGGTGATCACCTATAAACAGTTGCATGGCGAACCGCAATATACGATGAATGTGCTGAAGGTCGAAGAGGGGATCGCTTTCGATGAATCCGCGTTTTTTCCGGTACTGCCGGCCGGTGCGGAAAAGATTGAAATACGGCCCGTTGAACCCGTTCAGCAAAAGGAGGACACGCCATGAAAAACAGAATTGATTTGAGATACCTCTTTGCGGGTTGCGTACTCATTGCCTGTAGCGCTTCCGAAGTTTCGGCTCGCGGTTTTAGAGGAGGGGGCGGTGGGCGTTCGTTTGCCCGGTCGGGATCGTACGGTTCAGTGCGGCAGGCGACGGATCAATTCAATGCCAACAACGGGCAGGCGGACTGGAACCGAAGTGTGACGGGGCCGCAGGGCAATACCTTCAATAATTCCGGTAGTGCAACCTATGGCGACGGACAGGCCAATTGGAATCAGAACCTGAGCGGACCGGACGGGAATTCCATTAACGGCTCGGGGAATGCCAATTTGGATAACGGGCAGTTGAATGTAAACCGTGAAGCTACGGGACCTCAGGGTGGATATGCCGAGAGCACGGGCACGGCAAATTGGAATAACGGACAGGTGAATGCGGCGCGAGCCACGACGGTGAACACGCCGCGCGGTTCCTATACCTCTGTTCGGGTGGGTTCCCGTGTGCCGGCGTTACCACCCAATTGCCATCCGGTATATTACCACGGGCATACGTATTATTACTACGGTGGCTACTGCTATCAGCCGTATTATGGCGGCGATGATTGCGCCTATACAGTGATTGAGCCGCCGGTCGGCGTCATCGTTTACAACCTGCCCGATGATGCGACCACCCAGAAGATTGACGGGGTGACGTACTATTGCTGTAACGGGGTCTATTACCGGCAGACGTTCTCAAACGGAGAGGTCTGCTATCAGGTGGTTCCTGATCCGTCGTGATCAATAAAAGTAAAGTAATCGTCCCGATTATTTCCCCGCGGTACCGGAAACGGTAAGGTCTTTTTGCGCTGAAAGCGCTATACATTATAGCCTTGGTCGTAGTCCAAGGTCAGGAAATCATTTTTCACATCGAGCTCAATTATTGAGGGGTGGGATGACGCGGGCGCAGATGAATGAATATTCTTGATTGCCTTCCGATTCTTCAGACATCAGACCGCCCATCATCACCCAGGAATTGGGGGTCAGCGTGATCTGGGTGTCCACTGCTCTTCCCTCCATGTAAGGCATTTCGACGGTCACACCATCTCCGGCTTGATATGTGTCGTGCCCCATTAATTTTTTGTGGCTCGCGAGCAAATTGACATCGACCTGCCCGGATTGAACGTCATTCACCGTAACCGCCGTGAGATATCCCAGATGTTGGATCTCTTCCGTCGCGACGGCCACACCATCGACCAGACTATAATCCACCGGCAGGGAAACTGCTTTGGTTTGGTCGTTGGTTACGCTTTCTGTCAGACCGGCAATGACGAGAGGGAATTCACGAAGGCTTGTTTTCGAATTCAGGATGAATGCCCCAAGGTCGGCTTGAACTATCTTCATGAGGTCCAGTGGAGGTACTTCGGGGAGCTCGCTTTCAGGGATGTCCAGTGCGATCACTTGAAACGTGTATTTCTCGGGATGGGGCTTGGGCGTTATGGGTTTGGATGTGCAGCCGCATAGGAGAGTGAGGGCAAGCGCGAGCGGTGTAATACGTTTCATTTTATGCCCCTTTGGTCTTGGTGATCTTTCGGTAAACCAGCGCACAGGTGAAGATGAGTAGCACGAGTCCCCCGGCGAGGATGAAAAGGTGATTCAAAACGCCCCGGACATCGGCCGTGGCTTTTTCAGATAGCTTATCGAGTGCGGGCGAGTCCAGTGTGGTGTTGAGCTCCATGAGGGTTGAGTTCAACTGTTCGGCCGTGGCGGTGAAGGAGTCGGCGGTTTTTGCGTAGTCCAGAATGTCGAAGGGTTTTTTGTTGGGATCGCGCGGGGGTTTGTTGGGATCGCGCGGTTCCCCCACACCAAATCGTTTCATCAGGGCGTCGAGCGAATCAATGGTGGAGGTCAGGGAGGTGGACATTTCATTGCCGGCCTGAAGCATCGTGGTAATTTGACCTTCCTGTGTGTCGAGTGCTTTGACGATGGCCTCACGTTCCGTGGCGATCTGATCCGGGAGCGCATTCGCGGTTACGCTGAGACTTTCGGCGGCTTTGCTGGCGCGGTCGATACTCTCGCTGAGGCTCGTGAGGTCTTCCAACGTCTGGGAGACCTCGGGTTGATTCGTGGTTTTGAGCACCAGCAGTTCCGATTGCCACCGCAGCAGCCAGGGCATCCACTGCATGGTGTAGAGTGCCCGCTCGGCGAACAGTCGTGTCTGAGTGATTTCGCGTACGGTGGGATCCAGTCCGGAAAAGGGATTGATGGTCGCCAGGCTGAACAGGGACTTTTCGTTCCCTCCATCTCGCAGGCTCTTGGAAGTTATCAAGTCCTGCGGATGCGATAAAAAGAGCTTGTCCTGGCCTTTCAATGACTCGTATTCCTTTTCGATCGACTGTCGCAACTCGTCCTGCTGTTGTTTCGTGATCACCATCTCGGCGATGCTCCAGATCTTTTTTTCCTGCGCTTTGGCATTCTGCAGCCAAGGCTCGAACATCGCGCCGTTGGGTTGCTTCACCCAGTAATCCTCCAGCACCATCCGGGACAGCGAGCTCAGTGCGACGAGATTCAGCAGGTTGACGTTGGGGTTTTCTCCTGTGACGATGGTGATGACGGTGCCAATGGAGGAAATTTTAAATGTGAGCGCTTCTTCTTCGGTGAAGGACGAGTTCTTTGCATCCTCGACATCCTTCAGCGATTGGATGAGTCGTAAGGAGTATGAATTGGCAAATTGCAACAGGCTTTGCTGCAGCTCGCCCGGTTGGGGCTGGTTTGATTGTCCTCCGGGGAAAAACCGGGTCAGCGTGGCTTCTTCTTTTTTGTCATTGGACCTGAACATGTTGCACCCTGTTAATGAGGACAGCATCAGGGCGAACAGGAGCGACATTCGGATTAGATATTTCATGCGCCGAGTGTGTAAAAGACGGCCATGCATTACAAGGGCGATTTCTCAATGGACTGGAAAAAGAAGGGGCTGTTTAAACTTTGTTAAAATACCTGACTATCACGGCAGGCTATCTATAATTGCCGAGCTTTTAAATTGGGTTGTTTGATAGGGAGTCTGGATATGAAACTGGAAATTATATCGCTGTTCATTATTGTATTGGCCGTTCTTACGATTCTGCTGGGGATCATCAAAATTCATACCTATCCGGGTAAAATTGCCAAAGAACGTAAGCATCCGCAGACTGAAGCCATTGAAGTGACCTCGCTGTTGGGCCTGCTCATTTTTCCGCTCTGGATGGCAGCACTGGTCTGGGCCTATTCCGGCGCTGTTATCGGCAATCTTTATCCGCAGCCGGAAAAACCGGAACCCGCCCCGGAACCGCCACCGAAAAAGCATAAACATTTCGGGAAGAAAACGAGCGTCAAAAAAACGGCTGCTGAAGTAGCGTAAAGGAATCGACCATGGAACTGATTATTACCATTGCCTATATTTTTCTTATCCGCCTGATTTTTTTCGATTACAAGCTACTGAAGTATAATCTGTTCTGGAAGATTTTCACGTTCGGACTGTGGTGTTTGGCTGCACTGACCGAGGTTGTTTTCCTGGGGCAGTTTGCGCCGTACAGCAAAACGATGTTTGTTCAGTCCTATGTCATTCAGATGGCTCCAGAGTATGGCGGCCTGGTGAAAGAGGTGTATGTTCAGCCCAACCAGCGTGTGAAAAAGGGAGACCCGCTGTTTGAAATGGATCCGGTGATCTGGCAGGAGCGTGCTAATCTTTATGAAGCCAAGCTCGCGGCGGCCGATGCAGCTGTGGCGCAGCTGAATCAGACGGTCCATCAATCTCAGTCGGCATTGGAAGCCAGCCAGGCGATGCTGAAAGAAGCACAGGCCAGTTTCGAACAGGTTTCGCAGGCGGCCACGAACAATGCCGTTTCTCAGCTTCGGCTCGAAGAAGCGCAGGAAAAACTGTCGGTTAAAAAAGCCGAAGTGCAGGAAGCCGAGGCGGCCTTAAAGTTGGCTCAAATTGCACTCGATTCAAAGGTCGGCGACGAACATACCGATGTTGCCGAAGTGCTTGCTGAACTGAATCAGGCAAAATACAATCTGGAAAAGACCATCATTCGTGCCCCTTCCGACGGCTATGTGGCCAACCATCAGCTTTATCCCGGTTCGTTCATTCGGCTGAAAGAAAAAGTGCTGGCCTTTGTGAATACGGAAGAGACCTGGTTGGTGGCCACCGTTCCGCAACGCGGCATTCAACACCTTCAAGAAGGGGATCACGCTCAGATTGCTTTGGAAATGTATCCGGGTAAAATTTTTGATGCGGAAGTTGAAAACGTGGTATGGGCGGCCGGAGAAGCGCAGGGCACTCCCAGCGGGCAGCTGCCGGCGGTGGGGCAGATGAAAGGATCGCAGCTGTTTACCGTTCGGCTTAAGATGAAAAATGTCGATCCGGATTATCCGTTGCAGTTCGGCGCCAGCGGCCTGGCGGCCATGTACTCCACCGGCACAGCCGATTTCCTGAAACTGCTGCGGCAGATCGAACTCCAATCCGAGAGTTACCTCAACTACCTGTATAATCCGTTTAAATAAGATGCTGCGTAGAATTTTGTGGTGGAAGGGAATCAGCTCGGGGAATACAAAGAGATGAGCGGATGAAGCGAATTTATTTAATACTTAAAAAGTGAACCTGCACGTGCGCCTGGCGTTCCTTTATCAAATTTCGTGAGTGAGGCGGAGGCCGCATATGTCGTGGTCTGATATGGGACGGGGTTTCATCAGAAAAAGCAGCTAGACACAATGTCCAGCGCCTATCCCATGGAACCGCTCTGGGAGAGTTCAGAGCTTGCTGGGGGCTGATATTTTCCTGTTGCGCTCAGCTAGCGCTTCTTAAGCGGTGAATATTCCGAAACCTAACTGAAAACGGGATTGTAGCTTGAGGTTAAAAAGCGAGAATATAGACTTGGAAATACTGATCTAAAATAAGTGATTTTGAAAGTAAATATACCAAATTAGTCCTGTTAAAAATTTAAGCTGGGTGCTTTAATTAATGTATTCTGTTAAAGGGGAAGTGGAAAAATTCTTTTCCATTAGCTTACTAATCAGCCTCTACGAACTGCGTATCAAGTTAAAAGGAGATCAGAGATGAAAAGGAACACGTTATTTATTATAGGACTGGTCGTTTGTTCGGCCGTTCTGACCGGTTGCGAGACAACAGAACCGAGTAAGCAGCAGGTTACGGGTGCAGTGGGATCCCCCAGTGCGACGACAACCGTGAGCAACAAGCAACTACCTGCACCGGTCCCGGAATTCGGCGGAGAAATCAATAATGATGCCCTGACTTCCAAGGCCTGGTGGGCACCCCGTATTGTTCCTCCCTCGAATGCGCCCAACGTTTTACTGATTATTACGGATGACGCCGGCTTCGGTGTACCGAGCACCTTCGGCGGCGTGATTCCTACTCCGACGATGGATCGCATTGCTAAGGAAGGGTTGCGGTACAACCGGGTCTTTTCCACGGCACTTTGTTCCCCGACCCGAGCGGCACTCATTACAGGACGGAATCATCACTCGGCCGGTTTCGGGGTTATCTCTGAGCAATCCACCGGCTTTCCCGGCTACAACAGCATTATCAATGAAGACAAGGCGACGATCGGCCGTATGCTGCTTGATAATGGCTACTCCACAGCCTGGTTCGGCAAGGATCATAATACGCCAGCCTTTGTGGCCAGTCAGGTCGGCCCGTTCGACTTGTGGCCCACAGGTTTGGGCTTTGAATATTACTATGGATTCGTGGGGGGCGATGCCAACCAGTGGCAACCGAACCTTTTCCGGAATACCACCCAGATTTATCCGTTTACGGGCAAGCCGGATTGGAACCTTATCACCGGAATGGCCGACGATGCCATCGATTACATTTCACGGATGCATCAAACCGATCCTTCGAAGCCGCTGTTCATCAAATACGCGCCGGGCGCCACGCACGCACCGCATCATCCGACCGAAGAATGGGTGAAGAAAATTCACGATATGCACCTCTTTGACGGCGGCTATAACCAGCTGCGGGAAACCATTTTCGCTAATCAGAAAAAACTCGGGGTAATTCCTTCCGACATCGATCTGACGCCCTGGCCCGACGAAGTGCTGAAACCGTGGGACCAACTGACTGCAGAGGAAAAGAAGCTGTTCATCAAGCAGGTTGAAGTTTTTGCTGCTTATGCGGCGTACAGCGATTTCGAAATCGGCCGCGTGATTGATGCATTTGAAGATCTGGGCCGTCTGGACAATACACTGATCATCTACATTAACGGCGATAACGGTACCAGTGCCGAAGGCGGACCGCTCGGTACTCCGAACGAAGTGGCCTTCTTCAACGGCATGAATGAAATGCCGGTTGAAACGCAGATGAAATGGTACGATGTATGGGGAACCGAAGAAACCTACAACCACATGTCGGCCGGCTGGGCCTGGGCTTTTGACACCCCGTTCGACTGGTTCAAACAGAATGCTTCGCGTCTCGGCGGCATCAACCAGAACATGGTGGTATCCTGGCCCGACCGCATCAAAGACAAGGGCGGTCTGCGCGAGCAGTTCATCCATGTGATTGATGTGGTGCCTACGATTCTTGAAGCGTCCGGTATTTCCGCTCCGGAAATGGTGGACGGCATCAGACAGGCTCCGATTGAAGGAACAAGTTTCCTCTATACCTTTGATGCCGGGAACGCCAAGGTCCCGTCCCGCCATACCACCCAGTATTTTGAAATGATGGGGCAGTGGGCGTTATACGACAACGGCTGGCTGCTGAGCACCAAGGTCAACCGTGCTCCATGGGAAGCTTTTGGCGCTGCCAACCCGGATCCGCTCAACAATCAGGTGTTCCAGCTCTACAATCTGAACGAAAGCTGGAATCAGGAAAAAGACATCGCGGCAGAGCATCCGGATAAGGTAAAAGAAATGCGCAAGAAGTTTTTGGCGGAAGCGAAAAAATATGAGGTGCTTCCGCTGGATGCCTCGGTGGCGGCCCGCCTCATTGCGCCGCGCCCGAACATCACAGCAGGTCGCACGGAATTTGTCTACACCCGCCCGATGGTCGGGCTTCCGCAGGGCGATTCTCCGCTGCTGCTCAATACCTCCTATACCATCACGGCGGAGATCACCGTTCCCAAAGGCGGGGCTGAAGGAATGATTCTCACGTCGGGTGGACGTTTCACGGGGTACGGATTCTATCTGCTCAAAGGCAAACCGGTCTTTCTTTGGAATCTGCTCGATCTGCAACGCATCAAGTGGGAAGGCCCGGATGCGCTGGCTCCCGGGAAACATATCCTCGAATTCGACTTTAAATACGATGGATTGGGTGTCGGCACGCTGGCGTATAACAACATGAGCGGTCTGGGCCGTCCCGGTACCGGCACGCTCAGTGTGGATGGTAAAGTGGTGGCCACGAAAAAAATGGAAAAGACCATTCCGATGATTCTGCAGTGGGACGAAAGTTTTGATATCGGGTCCGATACGCTCACCGGTGTGAACGACGCCGACTACATTCCGCCGTTTTCGCTGACCGCTGAGCTGGATAAGCTGACTATTAAAATGGACCGACCCCAGTTGTCTGAGGCGGATATCAAGAAACTGTCCGAAGCGATGCGCAACAATAAATCCAGTGAATAATATCCGGTTCGATTCGTGGTTTTGCCCGAGCCGTGCCCAATAAGGCGCGGCCTGTTTCTTTTAGTCAGTCGGGGGAGATCATAATGTAAAAAACACCGCTTATGGAGTTGGAAGTGCATCAGCATTCGGGCGGTACTGATGCGCTAAAACGTTGGAAGCACAACAGGAATGTGGCAGCGTTCGGACGTTGTTTAATGCATTATTTTACCACCCCATTTCCCTGAAAAAGGACGCAGGGCAGAACGGTGTTCGAGGACTTATTTGGCAGGAAACAGGATTTCCAATGGTTGGAATAAAAGAGGGTGATCCTCGAGTGGAAAAATTATAAGAAGGTTAGGAGAATAATAATGAAAAAACAGTTAGTGAAATTGACGATGTTAGCTGCAGTTCCGGCTATGATTCTCGGTGTGAGCTCATGCAAGACCGGAATGGGTGGAGTGGAGTCTCAAAATGTTGTCGCGTTGCCTGATGGTGTCCTGATGGTGGATACCGTTACAATTAATGCAACCGTTACTGCCAAGGATTTGACGAATCGGAAGATTACGCTGAAGTCGGACACTACGGGCGAAACCAAAAGCTTTAAAGCCAGCCCGGATATGACGAATTTTGATCAGATCAATGCCGGCGACCAGGTTCAGGCCGTTGTGACCGATGAAGTTGCGATCTATCTCGGCGCGGGGGCACCTCCGAGTGAAACCGTGACCGGCGGCGCAATGGTTTCTCCGGATGGAACTTCGCCGAATGGCATTGTGGTGGCAACAAGCTCGGTTACGGCTGAAGTTTCAGCGGTCGATGCTGAAAAACGCAAGGTGGCCCTCAAGCTGCCTGACGGAAAAACCAAAAAGGTGAAGGTCAGTAAAGATGTGGATCTTTCACAGGTCTTCGTCGGCGAAAATGTCACGATGGTGATCGGCGAAGGCCTTGCCATCTCAGTTTCTGCGCTGTAGTTCGCTGTTTCTGTATACAATCAATGGAAATGGAGTCGCACCGCATGTTGAACTGCGGTGCGACATAAATCCGGAGAACAAAAAATGAAATCGATACGAACATTCTTAATTTGCCTGACGGCATTGCTGGCCATCAGCGCGCAGTCGGATACGCTTAAACTTACAAGTGGAGTCACCCTTCAGGGTGGTTTTGTCAGCTCAGATGGGCACACCATTGATTTTGCGACGATGGAAGGGGTTCATTCGTATCCCCGAACTGAAGTTTCGGAGCTTATCTTCGCCAACTCCAATACCGCTGCTGCCCCGGCCGCCCCGGCGAAACCCGCTGCTCCGGCGAAACCGGCCACCCCGTCGGGTTCTTACACCTTACCGGAAGGAACGCTGCTGATCGTCAGTATGTTGCAGGAGGTGACTTCCGAGGAGCCTGCCGGACGGGGATTTAAAGCGAAGCTGGGAGCCGACCTGCAGGTGAATAATGTGACGGTTGTTCCGGCGGGTACCATGGTGTTTGGAAAAATTTCGGAATCGGCTGAAGCGAGACGTTTGGTTGGCCGCTCGTTTTTGGAGCTGGAATTAACCGGAATCAGTATCGATGGTGTGATGCATTCGATCAGCACTGGAAATTTTGCGGAAGCAGGTCAAAGTTCATTGCGCAAGGTTGCCCGCAATGCCATGGTCGGCGCGGCTATTGGGAAAGCATCCGGCGGCAATCATGAGGATGCTGAAAAGGGCGCGACATACGGTGCTGCGGCATCGGTGTTGACCCGGGGTAAAACGATTGTGGTGCCCGCTACGGCGATTCTTGATTTTCATCTGGAGCAGCCGCTGACACTTACGGTGCAATAGGGTATTATTTTTTTCGACCCAGCTTCATGGAGATTCAGTTTTGAATAAGCGAAATGTTGTTCCCGGTGTTATAACACTGTTGTTTTTATGTGGTTGCACCACGGTTAAAGAGGAATATCACGAGAAGTTTCAGAATAAGACCGTGGCATCAACCGGGCATTTTGCGGACAGCACGATTGCAATGCTCGGCAACCTCAACCTCCAGTTCAATCCGGCGGATACCGTGGTGGTTCGGCGGTTTGTTGAACCGACCGCCCAGCCGGAAATCCATGCGAAAGAACTGCATGATGATATGCTGGAGGGCATTTCTGCCATTGTCTGGTATTCGGTAAAGCTGGTGGACATTAACCAGACCGGGAAAAGCGAAAGTGAGCGCGTGGCCTTGTATGGCGAATACCTCAAGACCTTCAGGAAACGTCTGTTGGCGAAAGGACGCTGCAACGAAAAAGATTTTGATGACACCGTTGCCAGCGTTTTAAATCAGCAGACGCTGCTTCAGGCTCTCCAGGTGGCGCAGCCGCTGCTGGACACCATGATTACCGATGCTGCTCTTCAGATCGGTGATCTGATTGATTCCGTGAAAGTACTGTCCGAAGCAATCGACAAGCGGATTGACGCGGATTATGTAAAGATCATCCGTTACCGGAAAACGCTTGAGGAGGAAAAGTTTAATATCCTGGAAGCCTATGAGCTCATCTATGAGGCCTATCGCACGCACTCGCCGAATCTGGACGGGCTGCGTGACAGCGGGGTGATGTGGGACGACTCCGTGATCCCGGAGGGAACTCCAACGAGGGACGACTTAAAGGCCATCGCGGAGCACCTGAGTGTCCGGCTCACCGCGCTGCGGGCGGTGCAGCAGGAAATTCAACCGGATTGGGATGAGTATCTGAAGATACACGTCGAGCTGGATCGAATTGCACAGAAAATTATCGATGATGCGGTACGGACCCGGGTCCTGATGCTGACCTGGATACGTGCGCACCAAAGTCTGGCACAGGGGGCAACGCAGGCCGCGGAATGGTTTGATATAACAGACCTTGGAAAACAGCTTATTAAAGATGCACCAAGTACCATTATTCCCTAAGTTTGAGTGAATAGAGGATCAATATAAAAATGAATGGAAACGGTGAATGCCGACTTCTCTCAACTGGTTCGCCTTCACCGTACCTATTCGTCATCAGTCGCGGATTTCGGTGCAGCAACTAAAAAGCTGAAAAGGAATTTGCACGAGAGCATGATGCCGGTGCTGAACGCACGAGATGTAATGCATGCACAAATGACAGAGGAGGAATGGACCGCGGTCTTTAAGGATGAGAATGAAAAATAAGTTACTGAATCTATGTTTTGCCGGAATGGCTGTACTGCTTCTTTCGGGATGTGCTTCGTCCAATAATACAACCTGGGCGAATTCGAAGTTTGAAGATCACTCAATCGGAAAGACCGTTGTCTGGGCCACCTTCGAGGACGATATCCTCAGCGGAGCATTTGAAGTGCAGTTCACGGAGCGCCTGCTGGATTTTGTGCCGGCCGCTTCCATGCATAACGATGTGAAAAATCTGAATAAAATGGATAAAAAATCGGTTGATGCCCTGTTAAAGAAAAACAAGGTTGAGACCTTGATTGTGACGCACGTCGTGAGTTCGGAAAATGAAACGCAGCTGGTTCCATACGGCGTATCGTATCAAAGTTATGGGAACCAAGCGGCTTCCTACGCCGTGTACTGCAGCGGCTACCAAGTGGACAATATGACAGACAGCTTCATGGAAAATGCCATCGAAACAACGCTGTTTGATGTCAACTCAGGTGCTCTGATCTGGAGCGGCCTATACGAAGTCTATACTTTTAATTCAAACACCTCGAATATGAAAAAAGTGATCAACGATATCATCCACAGTCTGGAAAAAGACAAAATGTTGTAATCGGATCGGTTCTGATAGTGCAGATGGAAGGCCCTGAATGTGGGGTGTTGGATAAATAAAAGTGAAAAGGAACAACTTATGAAAATAATTTATACGATGATACTCGGATTGATGGTCGCGGCTGTTGCAAGAGGGCAGTACGGTGAAGAGGAAGGCAATTTCACCATTCAGGCTTTGCTGGGCGGGGTGCAGTATGACGGGCTGGATTTCACGAGCCCGGACGGCACGAACACCACAGATATGGCCAGTCTTCCTCAGTTGGGCGGCGTCTGGAGCACGGTGCCAAAAGGCGATAAGTTATCATTCGGGCTGGAGTGCACCTTTCTGCTGGGGTTCAAGTTTGATGATACGTCTTACTACGCCGGAAATAATAATATCTATGTTTCTGCGTCCAGTTACTTGTGGCTGATTGATTTTTCCGGTGGCGGCTATGCCAATCTGATGCTGGGAAAAAAGGCCCGGCTCTACGGGGCTGCAGGTCCGCTGATAATGCTCTCATTCTACGGCTCGAAACAGGAGTATACGAGCGGAACTCCCAATAGCTCCCAGTCGGAAACGGCCTATGGTTTTGGGGCGTATGCCCGTGCCGGACTGGAGTTTGAGGTGCACAACGGCGGTTATCTGGGTGCTGGAGTGCGCTGTAACTGGAGCAATATCGATTTTGATGCAGTCAGCAACAGTTCTGATGTCTCAGGAATCGCCGGCTTCATAACCTATACCGCCGGCCTTTAATTCATCCTGCTTTTTCCAAACCTTGGAAATCCGGAGCATTCCGGGTTTCCATTTTTTATTTTCAGTGCGGGACATTATGAACCGCGATGTGTTTTTCTCTCGTCATGCTCCATGTGCGTACGTATACGAATGCAGTAGCAACAATCAGGAGCAGTTGCAGAATAAGGCATGGAATGCTGAATACATATAAGTGGATACATGGTGAAACGGAGTAAAATTATTCGAAGATTGATCGGTGCATGCTTGCTACTGAGCGTCCTGGCGGTCTACAGCGAAGTGGAGGACACCAACGTCGTTGCCGCTGCGCAGGCCGATGATGCCGCAAGTTGGGATTCGGTATTTACTCCCACCAACCAGATTCCTTTTTACATTAATTTATACGAGCAAGACGGTTTCTATTATGAGGTGATGGAGGACAGCACCTATGATGGGAAGATTGTTACCAGTATTTTTTCCGACAAGCGGCGGCTGACCGGTCGTCTCGGGGCAAAACTTTTTCTGGATGGAGCGTTGTATCAGCAAAAGGGGAGTCTGCCGGATGCGGATTCAAAATTCTATATCCGTAAATTGAGGGTGAATACCTATGGTCGGGGATATTTCCTGTCTCCGATGACTTACGGACTGGAGTTTGGAATCGCCGATGGGTCCTTCTTTTTCAACGATGGCTATCTTTGGTTCCACGAAGTGCCTTGGGTTGAAAGCGTAAAAATGGGGGTGTTTACGTCGCCGATGTCCATGTCGTCCCTGCAAAGCAGTTCCTCCACTCCGATGATGGAAAAAGCGGCTTCGGTGAATGCATTTGCTCCGGGCGATAAATTGGGGGTGCAGATTGGCGGGGCAACGCAGAACAAGCGAGGGACGCTCTATGGCGGAATTTTTTCAGATGTCATTGCCACGGAAAATACAGCATCTGTAAATGATGCGTATCGTTTTGTGGGCCGTATGACCTATCTGCCTTTGATGGCATCGGGCACGAATGCAACATCTCGATTCATACATCTTGGGACGAGCTTTAGTTATGTTCATACCCCTGGTGACGATGTGCAGTATCGAGCGCGACCGGAAAGTTTTCAGGCGCCTTATTTGGTGGATACAGGAATCATGCCGGTTAAAAATTCAACGATTGCCGGGGTTGAGGCGGCCAGTCAGACTGGCCCGTTATTGCTGCAGAGCGAGTTCTTCTATTCCCATGTTGGACAATTGAATGGTCCGTCGGTCGAATTTTGGGGCGGATATTTTACAGGAAGTTTGATGCTGACCGGTGAAACCCGGAAATATAATCGGAATGGGGGCTACTTTTCGGGCATTACCCCAAACCGAAAATTTTCTTTCGCAGATCGAAGCTGGGGCGCATTGGAATGGGCAACCCGTGTTTCATATATTGACTTAACCAGCAAAGTGATCGACGGCGGTACCATGGGAATTATCAGTTCGGGATTAAACTGCTACATGACGGCGAGTAACCGAATCATGTTCGATGTCGCCGCAGCACATGTACGCAACCCTTCAGGTGTGCCTTCTGGTGATGGCATGTTGTATTATATCCAGTGCCGCTTTCAGGTTGAATACTGATCCTGTCTGCCGGACCGTGTGCGGACTCTCCGTTTCGATTCGCTTGAACAAAGCAGTACAATCACCAACGTCGGGCTGCATACAGTGGAAATGCGCTGACCGGTGCTGAATTTGCCCCCAATTGCCTGATTGACACCACGCGCGTTTCGCGTATTTTTTCAAGCTCTGGAAATATAAAGGATTTTTACTATGAGCAAAAAAGACAAATCTAAAGAAGAAGAGCTGAAAGCCGAAGAGGCAAGTGTTGAAGACGCTGCTGAAGCAGATGATCTTCCTGATACAGAAATCATCGAAGATGCTCAAACTATTCAGGCTGTTGAGGAAGAGGAAGAAGGCCTCCGCGACCAGTTTGTCCGCCTTCAGGCCGATTTTGCCAATTTCCGCAATCGCACCCAGCGTGAGCGTATCGAACTCTATCAACGTGCCAACGAGGATCTACTGCTCGAAATTCTCCCGGTGCTGGATCACTACGAACTGGGCCTGCAGACGGCTGAGCAGCACAATGCCGATAAGGCCGTAGTTGATGGATTCAAAATGGTGTATGACCAGTTTCAGAATGTCCTGAAAAAATTTAATCTGGAACCGATCGAAGCGGTGGGTCAGGAATTTGACCCTCATAAACACGAGGCGCTCACGCACATGCCGTCGGAAGAATATGCCGCGGAAATCTGCTCGAATCAGGTGCGCCGCGGCTACATGTTCGGCGACAAACTGCTGCGGGCGGCGCAGGTGGTTGTTTCTTCCGGCCCTGCAGAAAAAAACGATGATTAATGAATAGGGAACGCAGGTGGTGCTGCCCGTTTCTGGGCAGACGGTCCTGGACCCGATTTCATCTTTCATTCCCCGTATTTAGGAATAAGCTATGGCAGAAAAACGTGATTACTACGAAATCCTGGGTGTCGACAAAGGCGCCTCTGACGACCAGATCAAAAAGGCCTACCGCAAGGTGGCTATGAAATTCCATCCCGACCGTAACCCCGGCGATGCCAAAGCCGAGGAGAGTTTTAAAGAAGCCTCCGAAGCCTATGAGGTGCTTTCCGATGCAAACAAAAAGGCTAAGTACGATCAGTTCGGCCACCAGGCCTTTGCTCCCGGCGGCGGATTCGGTGGTGGATTTGGTGGCGGTTTTCACGATGCCGGCGATATTTTTGAGCAGGTATTCGGGGGTGGGTTCAACATCAACGATCTGTTTGGCGGCGGAGGCGGCGGCCGCCGCCGTTCCAACGGCCCGGCCCGCGGTTCCGACCTGCGCTACGATCTGGATGTAGACTTTGAAGAAGCAGCCCTCGGCTCGCATCGTACTTTGACATTGCCGGTTGCCGAAACCTGCACGAGATGCTCCGGCAGCGGCGCGGAGCCGGGTACCTCGAAATCCACCTGCCCAACCTGCGGCGGACGCGGCCAGGTTTCCTCCGGCGGCGGCTTCATTCAGTTTTCCCAAACCTGTCCCACATGCGGTGGAACAGGTGAAACGATTTCCAATCCCTGTACAGCCTGTAACGGTGCGGGCAGCATCAAGCAACGCAAAACCATCAAACTGCGCATTCCGGCCGGTGTGGAATCCGGTTCGCGCCAGCGTCTGCCCGGTAAAGGTGAAGCCGGCGCTCGCGGCGGTCCTTCCGGCGATCTGTTCATTGTATTCCATGTTCGCGACCATGAGCTGTTCAAACGCAGCGATCTGGATATCTACTGCGAAGTTCCGGTGCCTTTCCACATTGCCATGCTCGGCGGCGAAATTCAGGTGCCGACGATTCACGGCGGGGCCAAGCTCAAGATTCCTTCCGGTACCGAAAGCGGGAAGATTTTCCGTTTGCGCGGGCAGGGGGTGGAAGATGCCGCTCACGGCCACGGCAAAGGCGATCAACACACACAGGTGAAAATCGAAGTGCCGAGTCGACTCTCCGGCAAGGAAAAAAAGGCCATGAAAGAGTTGTGCGATAAACTGCACGATAACCACTTCGAAGAAACCATTCGCGTTCAGAAGCAGGCCGAAAAATTCTACGAGCGCAAAAAGAAACTCGAATCCGAATAGAATATCAGCCACTAAGCACACAAAGCTTCGTGTTCTTAGTGCCTTGAGCGTAGCGGGTGGTTAGGTTTTTTTGATGAGAATTAATTCACTGGTCGGTGCAACGGAACTGGAGAAGGACATTGCTGTTCTCTCTCCGGAAGAATCGCATCATCTCGCGCGCGTGCTCCGTGTGCAGCCGGGGCAGGAAATCACCCTGTTCGACGGGCAGGGCGGCGTGGCCGAGGGCCTCATCGAGACGGTTTCAAAAACGGCGGTTGCGGTAAAAGTTTCCAACCATTGGAAACTTCCAAAGCCTGGAATTGAAATCGACCTGATTCAGGCCGTCCCGAAACCCGACCGATGGGAGCTCGTTTTGCAGAAAGCGGTCGAGCTGGGCGCCACCACCATTCGACCCGTGCTTTCAAAACATACTGACTTTAAACCGAATCCGAAAAAACAGGGTCGTTGGAGTAAGATTGTGCTCAATGCCGCCCAGCAGTGCGAAGTTCGCTGGCTGCCCGATCTCCAACCCTTGGAAAAATATGAAGCCGTACTTCCAACCCTTGGAAGCTACGACCTCGTGCTGATCGGCTCGCTCTACGCCGGAGCAAAGCCCTTCCGTGAAGTTCCAATCATTGGGAATAAGCGAGTCGCTATCCTGATCGGCCCGGAAGGCGATTTTTCCGAAGACGAGGTGCAGGCCGCCGTGGAAGCCGGAGCCATACCCGTTTCTTTCGGCGACCGCATCCTCCGCACTGAAACCGCCGCAATTTTTGGTTTAAGCGTGCTGGCCTATGAGCTACTTTAAGCCCCTCGATTTTTTAACCGGAACGTAATCATTATGAAAACAACTGTAGTTGCTTTGGCCAACCAAAAGGGCGGGGTGGGTAAAACCACGACCTGTATCAATTTTTCAGCATGTCTTGCAGAAAAGCGGAAGAAAGTGCTGCTGGTCGACCTTGACCCGCAAGCCAATGCCACCAGTGGTCTGGGTTTGGAAAAAGGCTTCGGTTCCAGCATCTACCCCGCGCTGCTGGGCGAAACCGATGCGGCCAGCCTCATCAAGGAAACGGGCATCAAAAATCTCGATATCATCCCGTCCGAACTGGACTTGGCCGGCGCGGAAATCGCCATCGCCCGGCGCGATGACTATCTGCACCGCCTGCAGGAAGCCATGCAGCCGGTCATCGATAGCGATGTCTACGATTATATCATCATGGACTGCCCCCCCTCGCTCGGCATCCTGTTCATGAATGCGCTCAATATTGCGCATGAAGTCATTATCCCGATTCAGTGCGAATACCTCGCGCTTGAAGGGCTGGGTGTGATGGTCGACATCGTCAACCAGATTTCCGAAGCCGGGAACCCGAACCTCCACATCAGCGGCATTTTGATGACGATGTATAACGTAAGCACCAATCTCTCGCAGCAGGTCGTACAGGAAGTGGTGAAACACTTCGGCGACCGCGTCTTCGAAACCCTCATCCCGAGGAATGTCCGTTTGTCTGAAGCGCCGAGCTACGGCAAGCCGGTCATTGAATACGATCCACATTGTGTCGGCTCAGCCGCCTATCGCAATCTGGCAAAAGAATTCATTAAACGCCGGAAGAAGGATGCCTCCGAAAATGATGCCCTCCCGACGCTCTCTAATGTGATTTCTCCCGAATAACCGGGGCTCCTGACAGTAGCGTTCTACTTCAGTTTACCCAGCACGCGCGCGTCTAAAGGAAGATCGATTGGCTCGCCGATTTCCAAGGTTTGGAACTTCGGGTGGGCAGGATTGAGCAGAATGTTGGATTCAATCGGAACAATGGCGCTGGGCACCTGTAGGGCAATGGATGTCTGGCTTCGGATCCAGTGGTTTCCGGTCAACAGTGTGGAGGGGTGCGGAATCGGTTTGTTCCAATCTGCGGGAAGTGTGGCCGGATCTACGGCTTCCAATGCCGACTTCGGGACGGAGATCGGAATCGCCTGATACAGCTTGAGCGTTTCCTTAAACTCCAGGTGCACAATAATTTCAAGGATCGCCAGCGAAAGGGAGCCTGCGGTGTAAACCAGGGGGAAGCCTTCGGAATTCCACCGCCCGCCGGCCAGGCGCGCGCCCTCGCCGCTGAATGCGGCAGCTAAATAGTTTCGATGGACAAGTCGCCAGGCCGTGAGCATGAATAATTCCGATTAGTAAAATACACCGTGTTCTAGGCGGCGTAGTTGTTTTTCAACATCCTGTGCCCCGGGCTCGGTATCTGCATAATTCAGCGGAGTCAGCCCTCCAAAAATCTCCTTGGGAGCCGCAAACCAGCGCCGGGTCAGTTCGGCGTCCTGAAACAGGTTTTGGGCAATCTGGAAAAGGCGGGCGAGGCGATACACCCGCTCAGATTCATCCACATCCAGCCGACCGCTCTGTTTACGGCGGGCCAGGGTACGCATATTGATGTTCAGTGTGGCAGCCAATTCAGCGGCCGTGACGCCGAACTCTTCGCGCAGCTTCTCGAAGCTGGCAGCAGGCAGGCCTTTTTTAATACGGCGGATGACCTGCTCCCGGCTGTCTATATGGCCGAAAATTGCAACGGGTTCTTCAACCATGAGCGTTTCATGATTTTCCTCTGCGGTAGGATAAATTACGGTTTTTTTCATGGGCTACTCCTGTCATATGTCATTACTTATAAGACAGGTGTCTCCTGATTAAAAGCATTTAACTCCATTTTTAGGCGTTTCCGTAAAACCTGGGAGATTGATGGTCGGCAATGAAGGAGGCAGTAAATTGAAGGTGTTTGAGCATATGCCTAAGGTTTGCAGATTCTGTCTTTCAGGTGTAGAATGACAACCAAGTTGGATAGGTATTTGGAGGCTTTTGTGAAAAAGACGCTGAAGAAGCAACTCGGTTTACTGGATGTTTATGCGATATGTATCGGGGCGATGATCAGCTCCGGGCTTTTTGTGCTGCCGGGCATTGCCGCGGCGAAGGTGGGGCCTGCGGTGATCGTTGCCTACCTGCTTTCCGGACTGCTGATGATTCCCGCCATGCTCTCCATGGCGGAAATGGCGACGGCCATGCCGCGCGCCGGCGGAACCTATTTTTTTGTCAGCCGTAGCCTCGGGGGTATGTCTGGAACGATCGAGGGCGTGGGAGACTGGTTTGCTCTGATCTTGAAAACGAGTATCGCGCTGCTCGGTCTCGGCGCCTACCTTTCCTTCTACGTTAACTTGCCCATGCAGCTGGTCGCTATCATCGGTGGATTGGTGTTCATGGGCACCAACATCGTCGGTGCAAAGGAGACAACCCGACTTCAGGTTGTCATGGTGGCCGGACTGTTGGTGATCCTTGTCTTCCTCATTGTCAAGGGCGCACCGATCGTGGAGCGGACGCAATACACCCCCTTTGCGCCGCACGGATGGGGAGCTGTATTGCCGACCGCCGGGCTGGTATTCATCAGCTACATCGGACTGACCAAGGTCGCCAGCGTGGCCGAGGAGGTAAGAAACCCCGGCCGCAATATACCGCTGGGTATGTTTCTTTCGCTGCTGTCGATCCTCGTTTTATATGGTGCAGTTGTGGCTGTGGTTGTGGGTATTGTTCCGGCGGAGCATCTGTATAAAAGCCTGACCCCGTTGAGTGATGCGGCAGGCATTGCTATCGGCCCAATCGGGATGCTTCTGATCAACCTTGCCGCGGCACTAGCGTTTGCCACAACGGCCAACGCCGGAATCATGTCCGGCAGCCGCTACCTGCTGGCCATGAGCCGCGACCGCGTCATCCCGCATTCGTTTTCGCGCTTCTGCAGGTTCAGAACCCCGCTCAATGCCATCCTGCTCACCTCGGCCGTGATTCTGCTCATTGTCTCCATGGCCGGGCTTGAACGCATCGCCAAGCTTGCCAGCACCTTCCAGTTGCTGGTGTTCGCCTTCGTCAACATATCCGTGATCGTCATGCGCGAAAGCGGCATCAAGAGCTACGACCCCGGCTTCAAGAGCCCGCTCTATCCCTGGATGCAGATTATCGGCATTCTGATCTCCGTGGTGCTCATTCCCGAAATGGGGCTTCTCTCGAGCATTTTTGCCATGGGGCTCGTGGCACTGGGAGTCATCTGGCACACCCTCTATGTCCGGCCCCGCGTGGAGCCCCGCGTCGGTGCGGTGGCCAAAATGGCGGAGCGGCTGGGCGAGCGGCTGCTCGAACGTGATGCCGATGCGATGGGGCTGCGCACTGAGCTCCGGCAGATCATGAAAGAACGCGGACTGCGCGATAAAGATCCGTTTCGCAGTGTGGTGGAAGCTGCCGATTTTATTGAGGTCGATGGAGAGGCCGACTGCGAAGAAGTCATCCGTCGTGGTGCGGGACTCTTGGCCGAACAGAGTGGTATTTCCCGCGATCTTATTCTGGGTGCTTTACTGGAGCGTAATCGGCTCGGTGAAACACCGGCCGGTGCCGGGGTGGCTTTGCCGCACCTGCTGCTCAACGATGTGAAAGGATTTTATCTGGTCGCAGCCCGCAGTATCCAAGGGTTGGAATTTCCCATGTCCGGGCAGCCAATTCATGCAGTATTTCTGTTATTGGGTGATCGAAGCAACCCGACGACACACCTTCGTTTTCTCGCGGAAATCGCTCGGCGCGCCGAAAATCCGGATTTTATTCCAAAGTGGATTGGTGCGGCAGAAGTATCCAATTTGGCGGAGCTGTTGCTTAACGCTGGTAAGGATTAAACAAGAAGATAAATATGTTTATTTGCGCGTTTCGATGAAGTCATTCCAAAGGTTGGAATCAATGTGAAAAGACAGAAGGGTGTCGGGACGCAGGCCATAATATTCCGTGAGGAAGGCTGCGGAGTCTGTTTCAAAATCAACCGGAGCAATGATGAGGTCAGGTTTAACTTCTCCGGGTACTTCCAGAGCATCGGTCCAGTATCCAATGTTTGGAAACTTCCGCAGATAAAAGGGCAGGGGCCACATTGAATCCGGTTTGGCGATCACCTGAATGTAGAGATTGTTTCCTTTTGGGCTGACCGCTTCCAGGTCGGCAATACGGTTCACGAGGTTTTTAAAGTCGGGCGAGGTGTGGGCATAGACATAGGGGTTGCGGTAGTCGGCGGCATAGCGGTAGACGGTGCGGTGCGCCAGCTGGTAGGTAGCATAGACCGGGTAAACAAACAGCAGCAGGATTAAGATCCGGACAAATCGAACGGCGCTGCGAATGGTGATTTTGTCATTGCAACAGTTCATTATTGAAGCCAGTCCGATGCCTGCCAGCAGAATCCAGCCAAGCAGGAAAGAGAGGATGCACCAGGGGGTTTTATAGGGGAGCACTGAGTAAATCGCTGTCAGCAGCAGCGTATAGAACATGATATAGCGAGCCAGTCCGATATCAGTATTCTGCGGAAGTTTCTTTCGGATGATTGCCACACAACCCAGTAAACCCAGTCCGAAAGTCAGCCCTTCGCTCCAGCGCGGGCCGCCTTCAAATCGATAAATGGTTAGCATCCGAAGATAATAGTTCCATGGGTGCACGTGTTCGGTTTCGGCGCCGCTCCCGCGCGCTGCATAACCTTTAAAGGCCAGGAGCGCTTCCAGCGGTCCGTTCAGGTTGGAGAGGAACGATGAAAACAGTACGTATGCAACCAGGGCCGCGCAAACGAGGGCCAGGACGAGATTCTTGAGCGGCAGATGGGAGGCCCGTGCCAGAATTGCGCAGATGATTGATGCGCCGGCCAGTGCGGCGAATGAGAGCACGGCGGTCTCCTTGGTGGCAAACATGAGCCCGGCTGAAATGCCGCAGACCACCGCCCAGCGCCGTGATCCGCTTTTAATGGAAAGCCAGCCGGATGCAATGGTCAGCAAGGTGAAGACGACCAGCAGCATTTCCTGAATATAAAACCGGCTGTAATAGGCCATGGCTGGCGAAATGGCGACGAATAGAGCGGACGCGAGCACGGCAAGACATCCTATGCCGGAACGAAGCAGGGGAATGCAGAGGATTAGCAGCATCCCGAAAACTGCCGGCAACGCTCGGTAGGTAATTTCCGTGGATTCTTCAAAAGAGGAAACTCCGGTGAGTCTGGCAATCGGGAGGGTCAGATAATACAGCGTAGGTCCGTGGTGATCGTCCGCATCGTATTCGTAGGTGCCTTCATCCAGCAGGAGACCGAAGCGGTAGGCCTGATTGGCCTCATCGTGATGTAGCGGCCGATCAGCCAGTTGTGGAACACGCAGCGAGAGGCCCGCAAATAGGATCAATAGAAATGCAATGGGCATCCACTTATTCATAAGGAGAAGATAGACATTTTCCAACGATTGGAAATAAAAAACCCGGAGGCGCATGCCATCCGGGTTTCATGATGAGGTTGATCCGGGCTTATTTCCCGAAAACTTCAACCTCGATGTAGTGGTTCATATCTGAACCGGTGCTGCCGTTGGAATACAAACGAACGAATTGACCTGTCACACCTTTGGCATCGATCAGTTTCCCTTTGTTGGTCTCGATGTACTCTTTGTCTTTTCCCACGCCGAGCCCGGCCGAGTTGTCGTGATCGTTATTGAAGAGCGTCTGAACGTTTTCAATAAAGTCGGCATCATCAGCAATTTGAATGATTACATCCCGATACGCACGTGCCTGAGCATGATAGTGCCACAGGGCCACAGCATAGATATCTTTCTTTGCACCGAGATCGATCTGTACCCACTGTACGCCCGGGCCCAGTTCAACATAGGAACCGTCTGCGCCGTCTTTATCGCCATCGCTGATATACTCGAGCTCGCCGATCACGGGGAAATCATCGGAGCCGGTAACTTCCATTTCTTCGGCAACATTCACGGTGCCGGCAGGAACCATGATTTCCGGAACCGTAGCTTTGCGTTCCAGGTTTGGGGTTTTAATGCTTTTCGGTGTTCCTGCAAAAAGCGGCTTAGGTAGCTCGAGCTCCAGCTTTTCCATTTCTTCGGCAACTGCGGTGCCGACAAAAGTCGCTATAAGTGTCGCAACCGTTATAAATTTTAATTGATGTTTCATATTCCAGTTCTCCAATAAAAGAGCGGGGGGTCTACTCCGCCGTTGTTAGATGTCTTCTACATAAAACGCTGGGCGTTGTAAATTTCAGACACCGATTTTTACTAATGATTTGTCCTGTTTAACTACAAATGCCGTGGTCTGCGGTTCTGTCCTGCATAGCTGCTCAATCTTTCCCTGCTCCATCATCATAAAGGCCGTTGATAGCGCATCAGAAACCGCCGCAGACGGATGAATGGCCCAGGCCGCCAAATGACGCCGCGCCGGCTTTCCCGTTTTCGGGTTAATGATGTGGTCACCCTTCACCTCGGTACCGGAACCGCTAAGAGCCTGATTTTTGAGGGTGACTTTAGTGAGATCGACCTTTTCACCCCAAGGGCCGCCAACACCGATATCCCAATTTTTCCCGAGCGCAAGCACCGTGCTGGTGCCGCCGTTTATAACCGCGTCTTCAACATCCCAATCTTTTAGAATTTCCGCGGTCTGATCAATTGCATAACCCTTGCCGATACCGCCGAGGTTGATTTCGCCTTTGCCGCCTTTTTTCCAACCTACGGAAAAATTCGGCCGATCAATTTCCAACCATTGGAAACCCGTTCCAAGGGTTGGATCAAACAGCCCGCCCGAAACCCGATAGGCCCAGACCGTGCGTTCAAGGCATTCGAGCGTTTCAATGGCAACACGGATCGACTCGCCCGGCCCAAGCAGATTCACCTGCCCGATATCGCTCCGCGCATCGTATTTATTCAGCAGATCATTAATCCGGTCGATCTCGCGAAACACAGCCCCCGAAGCCTGCCGGGCATATTCCTGCTCCTGCCCAACAATGATCACCTCAAACTCGGTGGTCATGGCCTCGTATTTAAAACTGTGCTGCGAATCGCTCATTGCGTTCTTCGTTATTTCTTCTTCGCAGTTGCTGAGCCCATGATTGCGGCGACGATGCTGAGGACGGCGGCGATGCGGTGGATCACAATCGCTAGATGTTGGCCGTGGGTTCCAAGGATTGGAAACATCGCAACCAGCACACTCAGAATCAGTACAATGCCGCAGATGAGTAATAGCCAGAACCAGGGGCCGCCGGATTTAATTTTCAATACCGCATAAACCAGCAGCGACACCGCATAGAGCGCGCCGAAACCGACATGGCTCAGCAGCGGGAAGCCGCCCAGCGAAGGCTTGATCGGCCAGCCGAACAGGAAGCCGGTAATGATCAGAACCAGCATGGACGCCATCATCACAATCCGAACCGGTGTCAGTGCAATCCGCTTTTCGTCGACCTTGGTGACCAGCTTGTAAATCAGTGGCAACCCAACCGCCAAAGCGAGCAGGGCCAGCAGAATGGCAACATTGCTCAACAGGCATTTGAACATTTTCCGAACTGTGAAGGTGCTGCCGAACAGTTTATTGAAGCTGCCTCCAACTTCCTGGAATTCATGCATCGTAACCATTTTCGCCCGGTCGGTCAGCAGGGGGCCGGTGGCGGTAACATTGCCAAATAGGAAGGTCGAATCTGAGGCGTGGCATTCCTGGCAGGTCTTTGCGCCGAGCGACTGTGCCGTGCCGCGCACATCGTGGCCGATAGCCCAGGAAACGGGCTCGGCGGCTTCGTCATCCGAATCCACCAGCGAATCGCCGTCGAGCTCGAACTTCCGACCATTGGAAATATAACTTGCGCCGTTTCCGAGTTTCTGAAGCATCAGCATAACCTGTTCTTCGTTGAAACTTTTGGTGCTTCCAACGGTATCAACAACTGCGTTTTCGGCAAATTCGGAAACCAAAGGCTGACCATCCTTTGTGTACCAGCCATCGACCAGCGAGGAGTTGGTTCCTTGAAGATATCCGTCTGTGCCAAGCATAAACTGCATGCCCTGTTTAACCACGCTGATTTCGAGCGGTTTCAGGGCTGTGAAAACATCGAGAATCGCACCTTCGGCATCGTATTCCACAGTTTCGGCTTTCACATCAAACTCCGGAATAGTGGAAACCAGATTGGATTCGGTTTGCCAAACCCACGCTAAATCAAGATCGGTTTCTCCCGTGAGGTCGAGCCCTCCATCCATATTCAGGGCATAGGTATTCCCGCTGGAAACAAACAGGGGTGTGCCAAGCGCACTTTCGGCGTTGGCGAACTGGCTGAGTATTGTTCCGATCTGTTGCGGCGCATCGAGAATTCCGACTGCCGCCTCAGCCACGATTTCTTCGGGAAGCGGGTTGCCGTCGGCATCGGCCCAGAAGGCCGGCCACATCATGCGGCGGGGTTCAATTTTGCCTTCGTCGTTGCGCACATAAACCGGTTCAACGATGAACGGCGATTCGGTATACCACTGCGCCCTGCCATAGATGCCGAGGTTGTTGGCGCGCGAGGTACGAACCAGCTGAGGCTCCTCCGAAGGTTGGAGACCGGAGTGGCAGGCCGTACAGGTGAGTTCCTCAAAGTGAACGGGCGGTAATCCTTTGTGATGAGCAATCGGTGCGCCGAGCTGACCGGCAATTAAACCGTCATCGGTATGACAGGCTGCACAGCTCATCGTTTCGGTGGTGCCGCGCAAAATCTGATGGTCTTCACCATTTTTATGGCAGTCCACACAGGAGAGTCCGGCGGCCGCATGCACATCGCCGGGCACATCCATGCGCTGCGCGGTGACGGGATGGCTGGAATGGCACTGCAGACAGTTTTTATCCTGCGGTTCACCAATGTCGAACCACATACGATGTTTGGAATCGAACAGCGTCGTATCGTAATCGACGGTTGGGGGAACACGATAGGTGTGGTCGTCGGGATTTCCCCCCATATGAATATCCCACCAGTCGGGCAGACGTGAGGCCATACCGCCGACTTCTCCCATACCGGAGGCGGCCGTGGCTGCCCATCGGAAGTTTTCACGGCCGATCTGTTTGGCCCATTCGGTCATATCCTGACGATAGGACTGGTTATGGCAGGCCAGACAGTTCATTTCGAGGCCGCCGGAAATATCCCAGCGCGAATCGGGATCGGCCAGTTTATCGACCGGATCGCTGATGCCGCCGCCAGGCAGATGACTGCCGAAGCGCTTCGTGAATTCCCAGGCGGTCAGGTTCATTCGTTCGGCCGGAATTTGAACGCCGGTCGTTTCATCGACCACAATCCACGGTTCGCCGGGCCGACCGCCCAGGACGCCGCTGAAGTGGGTGCCGCCCTGGATTTCGTCGTAGTTGTGGCACGCGCCGCAGGTCATCCGCGCCGAAAACGGCATGGCGTCGGGCACGGAGGAAACAATCGAATTTCCTTCCTCGTCGCTCAACGGGATTCGGTGAACGGGCAGTGTTCTGCTTCCATCAAAGTGGCTGGCGAAAACAGAAACTGCTGTTCCAAGGATTGGAAGTATCAGCAGTCGTTTTTTCATGCGTGGAAGTCCGAAGGTTTAAAGATGATTTTTTCGTTCGTGGCAACGGCACGGTTGACGGCCAATACGGCAACAGCCGTTTCATAGCCGGTTTCTCCGGGGCAGTTGAGCGGGGTGCCGTAGCGGATGGCATTGAAAAAGTTTTCCAGATGCGGTTGGTGAGCCGGCTTGGTCAGCTCGATCGGCAGGGGCCAGGCTCCGGCGGCGGCGGTCACCCGAACATCGACTGCTACGTTTTTGGTGGAGGCCTGCTTGATTGGCGCAGCTACTTTTTTGATGAGGCCCTGCACCGCATAATTATCCCATTCCGGGGCGTGGGCTTCGCGCAGGGCCGAGTTGCCCTGTTGCGGAACCTCGGCAATTTCTATGGTGCCTTCGGATCCGCGGAAGGCTTCCGAAAAGCCCCGGTGTCCGGTCGTGGTCTGTGTTTCGTAGAACGCGCGCGCCATGCCGTCGGGCGTGTCGTATTCATAGATGGCCATTACGTTGTCGTACCATTCGCGATGACTGTAAAAATCGGTGCCGCCGGAAGCAATCACGGAGCTGGGATTAACCCCCCAGACCCATTCAAAGAGATCAATTTGATGTGAGCCGAGGTCGACGATCGGACCGCCGCCATATTTTTTATACCAGCGCCAGTTGCGGAATTCAGTCATGGAGTTGTAGCCGTATTTATCGAGCGTGGCGGCATCCATTTCATACTTTGCCGGCCAGCCGATATCGTCTGCTTTGGCACGGTTCCATTGGGCGGTGGCGGTGGTTACCCGGCCGATCAGTTTGGTTTCGTGAATCAGGGTTTCCACCGCGTGGATATAGCGCGGGTTGGAGCGGCGCTGGTGGCCGATCTGCAGCAGCTTTCCGGTGGTTTTGGCGGTGTGCACCATGCTCGCCGCTTTTTCGAGGGTGTTCGCCATTTCCTTTTCAGAATAGACGTGGAGCCCTGCATTCAGGCAGGCATTGGTGTGCTCGGCATGCACCCAGTCGGGGGAGGCTACAATGACCGCATCCAGATTTTCGGTCTCGCTGGCCAGCATTTCTTTATAATCCTCGTAGACATTCACTTCGTGACCGTACTTTTTTAGATAGCGTTCAGCATACCGCTGGGAATAGTTCCATATGTCGCACACGGCAACAAAGCGAATACCGGGAATGCGCAGGCAGGATTCCGTCAGAATGCGCCCCTGCGCCCCGACACCGATAACGGCAATATTCAGCTGGTCCGGATTCTTTTTGGCCGAAAGTTCGGCGTTTTCAATCGCGCGGGCTTTAAGCGTCGCCAGCATCGTGCCAGCGATGGCTGCTGTTTGTATAAAGTGGTTACGATTCATGTCCATATCTATATCCTGGATAATTTGTGGAATTAATTAACAAACTCTCTTTTTACTGCGGTTTTTGCTCCTCTTCAACAAAAAACACTGGATCTTTCCATGTCAGGTCACGACGGGGCATTTCTTGTATTTAAGCCGAAGAAATTAGACCCATTTCCAGTAAATGTCTTGTAAAATAAACGCTACGAATTGTACAAAACGGACAACTCCTAGGTGGAAATGGCGAGCGAGAATAACATCAGAATATTAAATTCAGATTGACGATCGACAATCTGAATTTAATATCTAGGACATGTGGAAATCATTTCATCACCCCGATATATCTCTCCCGGTCGTGCGGCGACGGATCGGTTGGGAGCTGCTCGAAATGCTGGATATTTTTGGAGATATGGCGACTCACGGTGCGTGGGCATTCCTGCGAAATCGTTCTTATCCGAATCGTACAGCCTATTATCAGGCGGTGGGCCGGCTTGCCAAACAGGGCCTTTTGGTGAAGCACCATGGGCTTGATACCCCGCAACTTAGGATTTCTCAGAAAGGGATGGAATCGCTAGAGGTCTACCTTCGACCGGAAAAGCGGTGGAATCAAAAGTGGAACGGAATTTGGTATATACTCGTATACGATATTCCTGAAGTCGATAGATCGTACCGGAATACATTGCGGCAGTTCCTGAAACAACAGCGTATGGGCTGTTTCCAGAAAAGTGTTTGGATCACAGCGCATGATATTCGCCCGCAATATGCCGATTTAGAGGAGGGAGCTGCTCTTGGAGCCTTCGCTTGTCTCTTTGAAGCGAAAACGGTGCTTGGAATGTCTTCGGAAAAAGTGGTCTGGGAATCGTGGGATTTCGATACGCTCTACGACATCCAGAAACGCTTTTGTGAAATCTATGGTGAGAACCTGGAAATCCTTCAGCGTGCCGCTGTTGCCGATCTCGATTCTCTCATGTATTTAGCCGGAGAGGAGATAGATGCCTATCGCAGCGCATTCGTCCTCGATCCTCTGCTGCCCAATGAATTGCTGCCGCGCGACTACATGGGAAAAGAGGCCTACGCGCTCCATTTGAAGCTTGCTAAAGCGATTCGTACAAAGTTGATGGTATTAAATCCAGATTGACGATCGTGTATATGGATTTAATATCGAACTCAGTATATATATATCGAAACATTGCGCTGGGAAGACACATGGCGAAGAAAAAAGGCAAAATAAAGAAGGGAAAGAGGAGGCTGACTGCTGCCGAAAAACGGGAGAAGAAGCGGCGGGCGGCAATGTACGAAACGATATTCATCTACGGCAAACAAAAGCGGGTTCGGCGAAGTCCGCCGGAGATCGACTACAGCCGGGTCGATGATCCAATTTTTTTCACGCAAAATGAAATGTGGGAGGAGCTGTATGCATGGGAGCAGCGGCGTGACGGATTGATTGACCAGGATAGTGACCAAGGGGACGATGGAATTCCATTTTAGGGAAGGGCGATATGTTTGATAGGGGCCAGGAATTTATATTGAAAGTTGAGGAACGGCAGTTGTTCTTCAACGAACATGATTTCCTGCCGGTGGAACAGGTGTTCCTCGACCATTCCGAAGAACGGGGAATGGAGATTGAGTCATTTGCATTCAGCCAGTTTCCGTGGATCAAGGTGTGGGTTCAGAAGTTTGCGGATGGCGTGCTGGATTGCGATGTAAGCGACTTCAAGCCTGCTTCATCCGGTTTCCAAAATCAGGGGGCGAATCTTTCCAATGTTCGGAAACTGCTATTGTTTGTGGATAGCGGCAAGGTTCTTGAGTTTGCACACGCAAAACCAAAGCCCAAACAAAAACCTGTCGTCCGGAAGCCCCAGCAGACAACTCCCCGTTCGTTGCCGCATCTTAAGTCTATTCTTCCTCCAGTTTCCAAACAGGAACCCTTTGATGAGACGGTGCATTTTAAGATCCCGCTGGAACAAATTCGTTTCGCTAAGGGGTGCGCCGAAGTCCAGTGGAGCGGTCACTTGCCGAAGTCGTGTAAGCATGTCCGTCTGGATATGTCCATAAAGAACCGTTTTCTCAGTGAGAGGCTTAACTGCATCAAACCCTATCTGAGCAAGTGCCTTAACCGAGATAAAGTAAAGGTCAGTTCAACCGTCAGAGTGCATGGAGAGGAAATCACAGTGATGACGGTAGCGTCGGATACCATTGCTTCGATTTCTCCTGAACTGATCGGCGAGGTGCGATTCCATTATGCCAAAGGCGAGTTGAGAAATTGGCACAGGCGTGAGGAGCGGATGATTACCGCCGAGGACTTTTTTCAATCCATCAAAGATGCCGGATTCGGTGATTCGGATTCAGATTTCCTTGCTGATATCCTGCGGGTCAAGCAGCCAAAGCACGCTGAGCACATTGAATATCTGGCCGGGCTCCACCGTTCCGATCTGATACGGCTTCGTATTGTCAGAACTCCCTTCTCCTTCCTTTGCTTCCTGACCGGGAAGTCAGGGGGCTACTTTGTCTGGGAAACGCTGGACGGCTCCGATGCAACCTATGTCTGGAAACTGCCCCAACCGATGGAATACTATTTGGCCGACCATAGAAAAGAGCTGCGGCGCGGTTTGGATTGGGTGGAGCAGAATCTCGACTGCATCCACGCCTCTGGGCGCAATGAATATTTAGGAGAGCGGCGCGAAAACTTCGTGCGCATTTTCCACGACTATCAGGATGAGGAAGGCTTCAAACGGTGGAAACAGGAAATCGGCCACCTGCTTGACCATGGAATTGAAAAACGGATCTGCGATTCAGATTGATGATCGTGCATTTAGATTGCAGACACTGAAGGAGACAGAGTGAAAATAAGATGTCCGATATGCGGAAACGGTAAGGCGCGGCGGGACTGCCTACTGAAAGGCGGGAGCGAGATTTGTTCGCGTTGTTGTGCGGAAATACGCGGGAGCGAGTGCGGCGATTGCCCGCATTATATCGAGGTGCTGCGCCATGCGGTGGAGCGGGGCGGCGGTTTACCCAACGGTCACTTCATTGCAGAAATCAATCCGGAAGCGCAGGACAGGGTTGATGAGGTGTTGGGTTTAGCACTGGGAGGTGATTTTGGTGCGGCATTCGACGGTATGGAGCGGTTGCTTCGGGAATATCCCCGCAATCACGATGTCTATTTCGGCATGGGGATAGTGCATGCTCTTTCGGACGATAACCGGGAAGCCGCCCGGTGGTTCGAGCAGGCCGTGGCTATTTTCCCAGTCTTTGCAGAGGGGTATTACAATCTGGGTGTCGCCTATAAAAAAAGTGCTGAACTGGGTAAGTCGATCAAGGCATATCGCAAGGCCATTGAGTATGGTGAACCACAGGAGGAGTATTATCAGCACGCGAAGTCAGATCTCAAAATGTTTGCCAAAGTGATTTCCAAAAACGACAGAGTGGATCTGGATGATTATGTTGCCTCCTCCGAACGGTTTGCGCAGGGATTCGAGTTGATGGAGCAGGGGAGGTGGGAGAAGGCGGTGGTGGAATTCAGGGTCGCCGCTTCTCGGCATTTCCACAATGCCCCGACCCACGGGAACATGGGCTTGTGCTATGCCCAGTTGGGCCGCAAGGCCGAGGCGCTGGCTGAGTTGGATCTCGCCCTCGACATCGATCCCGAATATGAACCCGCCATGACGAACCGGGTGGTTGCGGAGAAGATGGAAGAGGGCAAACCATTGGAAGGTGTCGAGTTTCAGTCGATTAACTTTGTCGAGCAACAGCTCAAGCAAAAGCAGGAGAACTGTGATCCTGATTGATGATCGTGTATTTGAATCGCAGATTCCCTGGCAGACGATTGAATGAAAAACGTAAAGCGAAGAAAATCCTGAACCCTGCCAAGGCGACTGCGACCGGATCAACGAATACATGTAGCCCGACGACATCGTGCTCGACGAAGCCCAGCGCATTAAGAACCGGAACTGGATGGCATTGCTTTCGGCAACCATTGGGATGAGCAAATCGTCATTTTCATGGAAACTTCCCGCGCAAAAGATATTCCCGTCCCCCTTGAAATCACGGAAACCATATTAAATCCAAAGTGACGATCGTGCATTTGGATTTAATATGCAGGGCAAACCGGCTGGGTAACTTTTTTGTCCGAATATTGCTACTGCGGTGAGCTATCGTTTGAGGATCTTCTGTGCTTCAGCTGCGAGCTCGGCATCCGGGCTTTGGGCAAGCTTTTCCAGAATTGGTTTGGCGGAACCTCTTAGCGTCCTCTGGCGTGCGATTTCACAAATGGCCCAGCCGGCTTCTGTGGCGACCGCCGGGTTATCAAGCTGTGCGGTCAGGAAATCGAGCACCTGTTTGTTTTTATGCTGCTTCACACAGCCGATAATACTTTTTAGATCGGCCGGGCGATCGGTTGCAACAGCGGCGTTCTCGCACATGGCCAGATTTTCTGAGGGATCTTTCACAGTATAGGCCAGCCGAATGTAACCCCGCAGCGCAAGCACCTGAAGTTTTTCGGAATCCGCCGCCGTTGCAATTTCCAGCAGCTGATCGGCGGCATCGAGCGTCGGCCAGTTGGCCAGACCACGGACTGCGGCATCCTGAACTTTCGGGTCGGAGCTTGTCAGTGCCTGCGTCAGCACAACACGAGAATCTTCGCCGCCAATCCCGCCGAGCACCCGCACGAGAGCATATTCAGCCTCGCCTGCGGCGTTGCCGTAAGCGGCAATCAATGGTTGAGCGCATGCATTCTTATCGGAGAAGCGTTGGGCCGCCACGATGATCGACTTCTCCAAGGCAGCGGTTTTCTTTTGGTTATCGGAGTTCTGTATCAGCTCGGCGTAGCATTGGAAATCTTCCATCTGAATGAGATCAGCCATCCCATCGATGGCTGCTTTGCTACTCCGGCTCCAGTCGCCGTTTGCAATTTCCACGAAGGCAGGGAGGGCGCCAGCCGCCTGACGGGCGGTCAGGCATTCGATCATTTTACTCTGTACCTTTTCATCATCGGAAGTTTCCAGTGTCTGGATAAGGGCAGCATCGCAACCCGGGGCATTTAACCCGCAGAGGGATTCATAGGCAACGGGGTTATCTATGGCCGCGACGAGAAGCGGCTGAATCGATTTGGTTTCTCCAAGGTTTTCCAATGCCTGGAACGCGGCGTCCCGAACAGAGACGTTCTCATTTTTTGTAAGGGCAAGGATCGCGGTCTCGGCAGTGGTCGCCTTGCGGTCGGCCAGTTCGTTGATGAGGAGCACCTGGTTTTCCGGATCGCATTCGCCCAGCCCCTGGATTAACCCGGCTGTTGAAAGCATCGGGAGCAATCCGATGGCTGTATTTCTATGCCTGGGGTTGTCACTTTCCAGGATGGCGAGCACCTCCGGGGTAAATTTTTTCGGCGCGAGTTTGGTGATTCCAATCAGGCATGCGGCTTGAATCTGCGGGTTTTTATCGAAACGGTATTCCATGAAAATGTTAGCGGCTTGTTTTATGCTCAATGATCGTGCTGCCTCCATCCGGGCGAGTTTCCAATCATTGGAAAGTGCCGGTTGCGGGTTTGCTTTTGTGAGCGCCTGTACGGCTTTTTCCCCGCCGATATCGCCGAGGGCCGTGATGGCGGCAAACTGCATCTCGGCGCTTTGGCTCTCTAGATATGGGGCAATGGCCTCGACCGAGTTTTCTGATCCGCGCTGGCCGAGTGTGCCGATGATTCCGATCTGCTGCTCAGTTCCAACGGTTGGAAGCGCGGCAATCAGCGCTTCGTTGGCATCCGGGGTTTCCAGACTTTGGAAAACGCGGCGCACAAACTGAGCGAGAACCGGGTTGCCAAGCTCCGGAGCAAGCACCGGAACGCTGGCCTCGGAGGCGCAATAGCGCAGCATGCGGCAGGTATATTGTTTGCCTGCCAGCGTGGTTTCCGAGGATTGGAAGATTTCCAGCAGTTCAAGTTCGAGCTTCGGCATCGCTTCCGGCGATGTGCTGAAAACGATGGCCTCGATTGGCTGGCGGACGTCCTGCCCTTGTTCCGGCGTCAGCGTTTTGATGGCTTCGAGCTGCGCACTCGCCACCGAGGCGGCGAGCAACAGACTGAGTGTGAGTATTCGCGGCATGTAAATTACTCTATTTAATTTCGTCCGGCACGTTGTAGTCGCCGAGGGCATATTGAATGCCGGCAAGGTAGTGTTCGAGAATGGGCGTATTCCAGAAAATGGCGTGGTTGTGGCCCATGGAGCAATAGAACACACGGCCGTCGCCTTCCGGCCGAACCCAGGTGACGCCGAAGTCGCCGTCGGTACGTTCGACCTTTTTCGGATTCCCGCCTTTAACGGCTGCGGTGTCGGGGTCGTCCATATCGAGGCTGACAATCACGCGCTGATTGTCGCGGGAGTAGGGGTCTTTAAACTGATAGATCTCGTCGGTCACCTTAAAGGATTCGCCGTGGAAACATTCGTTGATCGGATGGTCCGGCTCGTCGAGTTTCATCTGAACGGTGCATTTTGCCGTCCAGGGGTGTTGGCAGAACAGGCCGCCCATCATTTTTGCGCCTTCTTCCCATTCGTAGAAGTTGTCGGTGGCGGCGTGGATTCCGATGATGCCTTTTCCGCTTCGTACAAATTTAAGCAGGGCTTCGCGCTGTTCTGGAGTCGGGTCGAGTTTGGTGGTGCTCATGAACAAAACGGCATCGTATTGCTCAAGATCGGCATCGTTAAAGACGTCCAGATCTTTGGTTTCATCAATGGTATAGGCACCGGTCTGTTCGCCCATCAGCTCAACGGCAGCAACGCCGATCGGAATGGCTCTGTGCACATAGCCTTCGCAGCGGGTCACCACGAGAATCTTCCGATCTTTGGAAGGTTTGGCCGGTGCCTTTTTCGGCAGCGCGGCTTTTACTTTTTCAACGTTTTCGGGTTTGGCTGGACCGAGGTTATTTTTGTTTTTGGCGGCCGACGCGCCGGAGGCAATGACGATGGCGGAGAGCATGGTTATTATTTTCTTCATGGCATAGATTCCTTTTGGTTTAGAGCACCCAGGGTTCGCGATATGCACGCGTTAACAAGCCGCTGGCGACGGGATCGCCAATGAACGTTTCGGTATCGGGATTCCATTTGAGGGTACGGCCGGTATAGATGGCCATTTCGCCGAGCAGGCCCGCACTGATGGAGCGGTGTCCGACTTCCGCCGGGCAAATTGTTTCCTTACGGCTGCGAACACAATCGACAAAGTTTTGATAGTGGTCGCGGCTTTGGTAGAGGTGAATTCCATTGGACGGAATCGGATCTTTCAAAATGGCCGGGTTACTGGCTTCAATCTTTCCCCGGGTTACTAGAAGTTCACCCTCCTCCCCGACAAAGCGAACGCCGGCACCGTATTTACTGGTTACTTTAAGCAAGGAACCATCGGCATATTTCAAGTCGAAGTTGAAGTCGGTGATGACGTTGAACAGGCCGGAATCGGGAATACTTCCCGTGCCGGAAATCTCCACGGGACCGGTTCGGTCGAGGCCGAGGCCCCAATGCGCAATGTCGATATTGTGCCCGGACCAATCGGTTATCTGTCCCCCGGAAAAATCGCGCAACCAGCGCCAGTTCCAGTGCATGCCGCCGCCATGCGGACTCCCCAGATTACGATGCGGCTGCGATGGTGCCGGACCGAGCCACATATCGAAGTCGAATCCCTCGGGCACCGGGGTCGGGGTGGGGTTTCCTCCGCCCTTTCCGGCGGGCAGCCGCGCTTCGGCAAACTTGATTTTACCCAGCCGCCCGTTGCGAACCAGCTCGCAGGCAAGGCGGAAGCGGCCATCGGAGCGCTGCTGCGAACCGGTCTGCCAGATGATGCCGTTGCGCTCAACAGCATCCACAATCGCGCGTCCTTCGGCAATGGTGCGGGCGAGCGGTTTCTGGCCGTAAATATCTTTTCCGGCGTTGGCCGCCGCCACACAGATAATGCCGTGCCAGTGGTCGGGCAGGGCATGGAAGACGGCATCAATGTCATCGCGAGCCAGCAGCTCGCGATAATCATTGTAGGTGGTGCAGTCGGTATTTCCGTATTTGTCGTCGATGGTTTTCTTGGCGGTGTTGCGGTGCTTCTGATCGACATCGCACACGGCGAGCAGTCGGGTTCCATCAAGATGAAGGAGGCCTTTCAGATCGCCCATGCCCTTCGACCCGGTGCCGATGCCGCCGATGGTGATGGTGTTGCTCGGAGCTGTGGCACCGAATACGGAGGAGGGCACTATGGCCGGAAAACCCGCTGCGGCTCCGGCAATGACCGAGGTTTTCAACAGGTTCCTTCTGGATAAGGTTTTCATAATGCCCTCGTGGTAATCTGTAGCTAGCTGTCGAAGGCTTCGTCGAACACGCGGTCCGATTTGGCGAAATCGACTTTTTTGGTGAAAGCACACGATTCGGTGGCGCCCTGAATTCGGTCCATCATGGCATCTTCCCATTCGATAGACAGCGGTCCGGTGTAATTCTGGACATTCAAGGTGCGGATGATTTCCTCGAAATTCACATCGCCGCGGCCCACGCTGCGGAAATCCCAGCCGCGGCCGGGGGTGCCGAAGTTCAGGTGGGAGCTGAGAATACCGCTTTCGCCGTCGAGGGTCACCGCCGCGTCTTTCATGTGAACGTGATAGATGCGATCCGGGAAGGCTTTCAGGAATTTAACCGGATCCATGCCCTGCCAGATCAGGTGGGAGGGATCGAAGTTAAAGCCGAAAGCTTCACGATGATCAATCGCTTCAAGCGCGCGACGGGCGGTTATGATATCAAACGCAATCTCTGTGGGGTGGACTTCCAGCGCATAGCGGACGCCGACTTTATCGAACACGTCGAGAATCGGGTTCCAAAGCTTGGAAAACTGCTTGAAGCCGTCATTGATCATCTTTTCGGAGGCCGGCGGGAAGGAATATAGCATGTGCCAAATGGAGGAGCCGGTGAAGCCGTTGACGACTTTGACGCCCATATTCGCCGCTGCTTTGGCGGTATTTTTCATGGTTTTCACGGCCCACTTGCGCTGCCCTTCGGGATCGCCCGCCAGTTCCGGTGGGGCAAACATATCGGAGCGGCCGTCGTTATTCAGGTCGCACACTAGCTGACTGGCGAGGTGGGCGCTGATGGCGTAGCATTCGAGGCCATGCGAGGCTAAGAGCTCGCGCTTTTCGGTACAGTATTTTTTGGATCGGGCGGCTTTGTCGACATCCATGTGATCGCCCCAGCAGGCGAGCTCCAGGCCATCGAAGCCCATTGATTTGGCCAGCGGGGCCAGTTCTGCCAGCGGGATGTCCGCCCATTGTCCGGTGAAGAGGGTTACAGGTCTGCTCATTAGTTTGCTCCTTTCAGTCGCAGTGATGAGTGAGCCGTGAAGCGTGACGTCCAAGGGTTGGAAAAATCACGCCTCACTTTTCAATCGTCACGCATTAATTGGTATCCATTTAGATTCGCTTGAAGATGATTTAACAACGGCGTCGAGGAAAGCCATGCCGCGGATGCCGTCTTTGATGGTCGGGTAGTCGCGGTCGGCCACTTTGACGCGTTTGCCGTCCAGCTCGCCGATCAGGGTGTCGGCAAAACTGTTATAAATATTGGCAAAGGCTTCGAGATAGCCTTCCGGATGACCGGCCGGTGTGCGGGTTACACCCGTGGCGGCGGCTCCGACAAAGCCGGTGCCCTGTCGGCGGATTTCCATCGGTTTATCTGTCCAGCGCACCACCAGCGAATTGGGCTCTTCCTGCTGCCATTCGATGCCGCCCTTTTCACCGTAGACCCGGATATTCAGGCCGTTCTCTTTGCCAACCGCAATCTGACTGGCCCAGAGCACGCCTTTCGCGCCGTTTTTAAAACGGATCAGTACATTGCCGTCGTCGTCAAGTTTGCGGCCTTTCACAAAGGTGGAAAGGTCGGAACAGAGCTCTTTAATGGGTGACCCGACAATATATTCCGCCAGGTTGGCGCAGTGCGTTCCGATATCGCCCATGCAGCAGCTGATGCCCGCTTTTTTCGGATCAACCCGCCAGGCCGCCTGCTTTTGACCGGATTTTTCCAGATCTTCGGCGAGCCAACCCTGGGGATATTCCACCACCACGCGGCGGATTTTTCCGAGCTGTCCGCTTTTCACCAGTTCGCGGGCCTCTTTCACCATGGCCGCGCCGGTATAGTTGTGGGTCAGGCAGAAGAGCTTTCTGGATTTCTTAATTTCAGCTTCCAGCTGTTTGGCTTCGTCCAGCGTGAACGTGACCGGTTTGTCGCAGACGACATGGAATCCGGCTTCAAGTGCGGCGGAAGCAACGGGATAGTGCATGTGGTTCGGCGTCACGATCGACACGAAATCCATGCGCTCGCCTTCCGGCAGGGCGGCTTCTTTTTCCATCATTTCCTGATAGGAGCCGTAGCAGCGATCGGCCGGAAGCAGGAGATCTTTACCGCTGGCTTTCGATTTTTCCGGGTCGGAGCTGAACGCCCCGCAGACGAGTTCGATTTTTCCGTCGATCCCGGCGGCGATGCGGTGCACCGCGCCGATAAATGCATCCCGGCCGCCGCCGACCATGCCCATACGTAGTTTTCGATCCATTTTTTACTCCTGTTGTTTAAATGATTATTTGAGGTATCCCAGAGCAACGGCAAGAATGACGAGCAGGCCGCAGGCTGGAAGCAGCAGCTTGAGGCTTTTCTGGATGGAGGAATTGCCGGCCTTGTTGCCGATCGCCTTGGGGATAATCACACCACCGAGCAGGCCGACCGCGAAAATGATGCCGAAGATGCTGCCGTAGAGCTCGGGCGAAAATTTTGCGAAGGTCACGCCGACGGTTGTCGGGAAACAGGGGGCGAAGGCAAATCCGGCCGCGGCGGCGAGAAGTTTGGCCGTTTTGGCACTTTTGCATGTGGTCATTGCGAGAATGATCAATCCGGCGGCAAGAGCCGCGCCGGCAATATAGTAGCCGCCGAACGTCGTTACATTCGGCAGTGCGCTGAAAACAAGTCGACCCACCATCATCGCAATAGCGAACATGGAGAGCAATCCCTGCGCAGAGGCGTCCGCCACATTTTCATCGGTGTCCGGCGTTTCGTTAATAATGACCTCTTTGCCGAAGGCGGGCAGCCAGTTGCAGAATGAGGATTCGAGCGCGATGTAACAAAACAGTACAAAGGCCGCCAGGAGCACGGCTGGTTTGGCGAGTAGACCAAACGCATCGCCGATGGCGAAGGCGTTGGCCGATTCGGGATACGTCGCGGTGGCGGCGAAAATCACCGGAATCAGAATAATGACCCCCAATGCGGAAACTGCTTTTTCATAGCTTGTTTTGCGGAAAAGGAAACTGACGATCATCGGGGTCAGAAAAAGGCCGAGCCCGAAAAAGACGTTGCCCATATTGCTGGCTTCAGCCGGTTTTTCGCCCCCGAAAAGCACTTGTGGGATCAGTGTATTTCCCGCGGTGTTTAAGGCCATGGCCCCAAAACCAAGCAATAGGCAGGCAATGAATGTTGTGGTATAATTTTTGGCATAGGCCAGTAGAAAAATGACAACGGCGGTTAGGACAAACCCGAGCATGGCCACGGGTTTATAGCCCACCTGGTCGGTTACGACGCCCATAATGAGCGATGCGATCAACGAAGTGAACATGAAGGCCGAAATGAGTGAACCAAACTTACCTTGGTCAATTTTCAGCCGTGGCATAAGCTTAACGCTCACCGATCCCAAAAGAGCAAAACACATGCCCAACCCAAATACGCCTAATAATGCAACAACCTTAACCATTCAGCTTCTCCCTTTACGAGTTAGTGCTCCTTGTGGAATGCGACGGCAGTCCTTGAGGGTCGGAAATGGTAATGTTAATGCAAAGAAAGAGTCTTGTAGATCATAGGCCTATAATTGTATATTTTCGGCAATAGTGGAGAGCGACGAAATGGATGCAGCTTGTTTTAAGGCCGATTTCCTGGCACGAATGCACAGTCCGCAGCAGATGCAGGTTTTGTTCAATCACCTGCCGGATGTCTGGTATTTTATGAAGGACAGGCAGGGACGATTCGTTTTAGGAAACGACCAGTTTGTTAAACAATGCGGAGTGAAATCTGAGTCGGGAATTATCGGGAAAACCGATTTTGATTTTTTCCCGGGTGATCGTGCAGAAGGGTATGTGAGGGATGACTGCCATGTAATGGAAACCGGGGAGAAAATCGTTGATAAGGTGGAGCTTGCCCCCGATCCAGGAAACTCCATCAACTGGTTTGTCACCACCAAGGTGCCTCTTTTCTCCAGCGATGGGGAAATCATCGGCCTGGCCGGCACCTCGCGCGACATCACCCGCTCCGGCCTCGCGCTCCGCCCCTACACCGAAATGCAGGTCGTGCTGGAATATGTTCGCGATAATTATATGCAGTCTATCGAAATCAAGATACTCGCTGCTTTGGTTCATCTTTCGGTCAGTCAGTTCGAGCGTCGCTTCCGCAAGGTGTTTCAGATTTCGCCGCTTAAGCACATCATGAATGTCCGGATCCGCGCCGCCAGTCTGCGGCTCACCACCACCAACGACACGATTGCTGCCATTGCCCTCGACTGCGGGTTCTACGACCACTCGCATTTCACGCGCAACTTCCGGAAAATTATGGGCTCTTCCCCGAAAGATTATCGGAAGCAATACATGAACTGATTTTCCAGGGACTGGAAAATTCCAGACATTGGAATTCTGCGACACAATTCACTTTGCCGTTCCGGAGATTCAATCTAAGTTTAAGACATGCAAAATGCTCAATTAACGCGGGTCGGTTTAATTACGGATATCCATTACGATGGATCTGCGATTGCACTGAACCGTTTGTATGAAAAAATATCGGCACTGAATACGGGCCATGTTGAAACGCTGGTCGTGATGGGCGATGTTGTGAACGGAGCAAACATCTCCCACACCAAACGCATGCTGCGCGAGGTTTCCGCGCTGTGCGACTCCTTTAAGGGCACGGTCCATTTTATGCATGGGAACCACGACCTGGATTATCTTTCCAAGGCGGAATTTTACACTGCACTGGGCTGTGCGGGCAACCCATCCCGCTTCCATTTCGAAGCGGGCGGATATAATTTTATCTGCATCGATGGAAATTTTTCGCCCGACGGCACCGCGTATTGCGCCGGAAATTTCAACTGGCAGGAATCCTACATCGCTGAAGAACAGCTGGACTGGTTGCGTGGCCAGTTAGCGGCTTCGTTGCTTCCGGTCATCATTCTCAGTCATCAGCGTATCGATAAAGAAACCCAATTTGCAGTTCGGAACTATGATCAGGTTAGGAACATGATTACGCTGTCCGATAAGGTGAAAGCCGTTTTTCAGGGGCATAACCACGAAGACGATCTGTTGCAGGTCGATGGTGCAACCTATTATACCCTCAGCGCCCACGTCGACGATGCCGGGCCCGCAGTACTGGAGCTGACTTCGAAGGGCGTTCGTCTGCTGCGCGATTTCCAACCTTTGGAAACGGCTTAAATCATGACTCAGTGTGATTTACACGATCACGATTTCCACCATGCCCACGAGCAGGGTGAGCGGCGCGTTTTGATGGTACTGGGTTTAACGATCGTCACCATGGTGGTGGAAATCGTGGCCGGGATGCTTTTCAACTCCATGGCGCTCACGGCCGATGGCTGGCATATGGGCACCCACGCCGCGGCCTTCGGTATCACCATTTTTGCCTATCGCTACGCCCGGAAAAACGCCCGCAACCCGCGCTTCAGTTTCGGCACCGGCAAGGTCAGTGTGCTCGGCGGCTTTGCCAGTGCGGTTGCCTTGGGCGTGGTTGCCATTCTGATGGCGATTGAATCCATTCACCGAATTCTGTCGCCCGAGGAAATCCGTTTTAATGAGGCGATCATCGTTGCAGTCATCGGGTTGGTTGTGAATCTCGTTTCAGCGGTGTTGCTCAAAGGCGAGCACCACCATCACGGGCATGATCACGATCACCATCACCACGAAGATCATAACCTGAAGGCGGCCTATTTCCACGTACTGGCCGATGCGCTCACCTCCATTGCGGCGATTGTGGCACTCTCCCTCGGCAGCATTTTCGGCTGGACCGTGCTCGATCCGATTATGGGCATGGTGGGTTCACTGGTCATCACTAAATGGGCGATCGGCTTAATGAAAGATACAAGCGCCATTCTGCTCGATGGCAGTGTGGAGCCTGAATTCTGCGAAACAATCCGCGTTGCCGTAGAGGCCGAGGCCGATCTGGCAGTCACCGATCTGCATGTCTGGGCCGTCGCGCCCGGCCACCACGCGGTTATTCTCGCCGTAAAAACTTCCAATGCTTGGAAACCAGAAGCGGTGAAAGCATTGCTCGGCGACATTGGCCATTTGGTGCATGTGAACGTGGAGGTGCATCAGGCATGAGACGCTTTTTTAAAACCATTATGACCGTCCTGACCCTAACCGTCCTGGCCTTCGTCGGCGGCACCGTTTTTTACGGCACCAAAACCGTGCACGATTTGTTGGCCAATAACGAAAAACTGAAACAAGCCATCACCACCCTGACCCACGAAGACCAGATTGGCTTTGCCAAAGTCCTGAAACAGGAAATGCGCGATGGAAAACTCTTCACCACCGTCAAGTTTGTTGAGACCGCACGAGGCGATCTGCTCAACCGGGTGCTCGAAAAAGAGTACGAGATCGAAGGGGATGTCATTCACTTCGATGCTTTAATCGTCACCTTTTCCGATCAGTCCGTAATGGACGGCAAAGCGCGCTCGCTCTATCTCTGGCGCCGGGTCTATGGCGAAACGATGAGTCCGTCCGAAGGCTTCGATATTGAAACGCCTGGCACGCATCCCGAGCGCTACGCCGGCCTTTTGCGGGATATGAAACTGCCCGAACAGCAAATGTTCTGGGAAGCCATTTGGGATCTGGCCAACGATCCCGAAGCCCTGCGGGAACACGGCATTAAAGCAGTCTATGGCAACGCCGTCTATAAACGTCTGCGCCCCGGCCTGATCTACGTCTTTAAAATCGGCGCCAACGGCCAGGTCTATCCCGAAACCGTGCTGGATATGTAAACCGTGAAGTCCGCAAGAAATGTCATCGTCATCCTGATATTAATTGGCCTGCTCATTCTCTCCTGGTTCACGGCCGGCACCCGGTTTGTTGACACAGATCAGTCTGTGGTTGCGCTCACCTTCGATGACGGTCCGAATCCGCCCTATACCGAACAGCTTCTCCAAACCCTGGAAGAGAAGCAGGTGAAAGCCACCTTTTTTCTGATCGGTCAGGAGGTGACGGCGCATCCCGAAACCGCCCGGCAGATTCTCAACAACGGGCACGAAATCGGCGGACATTCCAGCGATTGGAAAACGCTGGCGTTTGAATCGCCGGAGGGGATGGAAAATAAGCTAGAGAAAATGAATGAGGCGTTTGCGAGTGTTGGAATCACGAACGTTGCATTGTTCCGACCACCCGGCGGCTTTTTGCTTCCGTGGCAACGCACCCTTTTGGTTGAGCGGGGCCTTACGCACATCAGCGCAAATGTGGTGGTTGGCGACTGGAAAGAGTTGGATGCGCAGACCATCTGCGACCGCGTTTTAAAAAAGGTGCATCCCGGCTCCATCATTGCCCTGCACGATGGCGGCGGAAACCGGAGCGCAACCATCGCCGCCGTCCCGCTGATCATCGACGACCTGAAAGCAAAAGGTTATGAATTCGTCACCGTGAGCGAGCTGCTAAACATGTAGTTGGTTTGAAACACAAAGGCACGAAGAGCACGAAGGTTATCCGTAGAATTTTCTCACCACAGAGGACACAGAGATTCATGGAGCCGATTCCTCTGTGTTCCTCTATGAACTCTGTGGTAATTGTTTCGGATGTTGGAAATCATTTATCAGGACGAAGCATTTATTGCGGTGAACAAGCCGACGGGGCTGTTGAGCGTGCCGGGGCGGGGGCCGGATAAGCAGGACTGTTGTCTGAGCCGTGCGACGGCGCAGTTCCCCGAAGCGCTGATGGTGCATCGGCTCGATATGGATACGTCTGGTCTGATTCTCTTCGCCCGCTCAATCGAAGTGCAGCGCAACATTTCGCTCCAGTTTGAAAAACGGGAGATTTCAAAAAGCTATGTGGCCTTGCTCGAAGGCGTGATGCCGATGGACGAGGGCATGGTCGATTACCCGATGCGCAAGGATATGACGCAGCGTCTGCCGCCCAAACACATTGTCGATTGTGTGCGCGGAAAAAAAGCGATGACCGAATGGGAGGTGCTGGAGCGCACCGATTCAACAACCCGCGTGGTCCTTTTTCCAATGACTGGAAGATCGCACCAGCTGCGGGTGCACATGAAAGCCGTTGGATTTCCCATCGTTGGAGACAATATCTACGGCACCGCCGCCGAACGCCTGATGCTGCACGCCCGATCCCTGGAGCTCGCACATCCGGTCACTGGCGAGCCCATGCAACTCGAATGCCCCGCGCCGTTTTAAATGTAGAACATGCGTCCCGCTTGTTTTCTGCGCATAGGCAAGCAGGACACTCGCGCTACATTATCGAGTAGAACGGTGGGCGCCTGAGGGCGGTACCAGTCCTTTTTTTCGCTTTTAATCAGTTACTATCCCCGTCTCGCAATACAGTTTGCAAACATGGCATACGAAGAAGACTTTTACGTCACTATTATGCTTATTGCTTTCATCATTATAATTTTTTTTCATTCTCTTTCCGCAGGCTAAACATTTTGGAGATCGCCTGAAATATTGATAACCGCATATCAAAAATACGTTCCCAAATGCAGTTAGACAAACGTAGCCCACAAAATCAAAGTTCCGAATGATGATCCCCAGTATGAACGCGACAAAAAGTAGAGAAAATGACCAGAGAGAATAGGTCTCAATTTTCATCTGCTTCGCCATTTCCCTTGAGGAAAGAGCACCAACTTCATTGTATTCTTGTGTTATGCTCATACAGGGGTTTCTATTTGAAAATCTCTTTAATATAAGGCCCTCTGAAGTTTCTTTTTTCCCATTTGGATAGGGGGCCAATTTGCACTTCAATCTCTACGTCACTTTCATCTGAGGAGCTAATCAACTCGACTATTTTATTGCATACTTGAAGTACCAGATTTTTAAAGATATCCTGCCCAGCTTTACCCATATATTTCTGAAATTGTGCATCCTTAATTTGCACATCTATTTGATTGGGAAGAGTAACGACTTTCACCATAAGAGGTCTTCTGTATAAATTCGATGGAGTGTGCGCAACATAAGCATCGTCTCTTTTGTAAACAACGTATTTGTGTCGTCTCAAAAAAGATACTACTTGCTCTGATACATGTTCAGCATGGGGTGTCTGATGGGAAATGCAGCAGGATACATATTCTCTTTTCAATGTCTTTTTCCCGGCAATCCAATTTTGTGCGAACCGTTTGGCCAATACTTTGTATTGTATGTAACTAAATACGGCTATTGCTAATGATGCTGATAGAAGTATGTACCAAGGATTCATTTTAATTTTTGTATGCCCAACTGTTCTTATCAGGCACCTCAATCTGACATCTGAATAGTACAGGGGTTTTCGCGCAGTATCGCCTGTGTGTACCATTCAATATTGATACCTGTTTTTAAAACACAGACTGAAGGGTAGGGCATTGTGCGGCAAGTGAAAAAATACGGACTTCCAATCATTGGAACCAACCGACCGAAGAGGGCAGCGTGAAACGGAGCCGGGCCCACGGGCGTCCCGCCCTGAGTCCAGACTTTACGTGTAAGCATCGAGAATTATGGTTGGGTCGTGTCCGTTTTTTGCTCACCGGGCTTTGTTATGTGTGGCTCTAACTGGTTCGATTCTTTTTTTAATCTACAGAGACCGAGACACCTAAAGGCTACTGCCAGTATTAAAAGATAAAGTGCTAAAAAGCACCCTGCATACAGGTGCATCTCCGAGTTCAGCGAGTATTGATAATAAAGAACGTGGGCGGCCTGGGAGCTTTCATCCCAGACGATTAGTTTGAAGTATTTAAATTTAAGGTATGATGAGAGCAGGAATCCCGCCAGAAAGAAAAATCCCGATGTGAATAAAGATGCTTTAAAAAGCGTGACAGCATAGAGCCTTAGCTTTCGCCAGAAAATTGAACCGCAAAGCAGCAGCGTAAATGCAATGGCGGTGACATCAATCCCTATCCTGAAGATGGGGATCATCCAGTCTCTAAATTGATCGAGGTTCATTAAGAACGTCATTATTAATCCTCGTGTTTTGTCATTCGCACGTTAACCGGTTTGTTTCATTTTTCTAAGACGGATAATGGAGATGATGCCCATTCCTGTTCCAATTGGAAAACGAGGCAACCATAGAACCGACAGAAACCACATAGCGCAAAGAAACCACCTGGACCTGTATTGAAATTTAAAAAGTGCAATGAGAAGAAATAGGTCTCCAGCGGCTGCAATAGGAAATGTGAAGCGCAACGGATATAAGGCGTTTGAAAGTTGAGGTGCAATTGCAGAAAGCTCTGCTGAGCCAGAAGCTGCCATTGATGTGAAAGCGTCCAATATACCGATGATGGAGTAGGGTAGACTGACAAAGAAAATCGCTTCAAAAAGTAACCCCCATATTGCAAATAATTTTCCGGCAGGTTTCATAATTTACTTGCCACGCTTCAGCCTTAGACAGAGCGACCTGAAAATCGCCTCAGAGGACGGGTTCGAGTTATTTTTTATCTGCCATAATTGCCGCAACAAGAACGAACGCGAGCATCACAACCGCCAGTACCACCATTCCCAAAAATGATTCTATCGACATGTGTCCAAGAATTCCTTTACTACGTTTGAAAGCCGCAATTTTAATTCTGCCTGCATACCTGTCAAAATCGCTTAACCGAGTACTATTCCATCCCGACCCTTTTTTCAAAAGACAGGTTGGGAGTTGAGGCATTGAATGGCAAGTGGAATCCAGTTGGAAACACAGGCGGTGAAATCCCTTGCTTCCAGCCATTGGAGCCGGCGGGGCGCATAGAGAAAGAAGCCGGGCCCTGTGTTCGGGTTTAACGGCAGAGCAATGACGATTCGGCAGCGAGATGGAGTGGCAAATAAAAACCCGGTTGCTTACTCGTTCATCCATAAAATATTTGTGACGATACGGGGATAGTAGAGGCTGCCTTTCGGAATGCCGGAGGCAAACTGGTCGGAGCAGGCATAAAACTTGGAGCCTTCGACTTCCCACTGCACGTGGGCGGCATCGGCTCGTTCTTCTCCGTCGTATTGGATGCCGAGGATCTCCCGCGCGACATATTGGTTCAGGCAGATTTTACTCATCCATGAATTGTCGGCACTGCTGGAAAGTTTCCATCCGCCGTCGTCATACAGGCAGACGCCCGGTTTCAGAATATTTTCAAGGTGGCGTTTGAGCATGCGGATGTAACTACCGAATTCGCCATCCAGCGAGACCGCGTCCTTCAGTCCCATTTCCCATGGATAGACCAGCGCTTCGGCTGCGGGGATGATGGCGCTTTCGTTACCGAATTCCAGTACGGCCGGAATAAAGCCCAACGTTGAATCGAAGGCCTTTTCGAGCGAGTCGGCACAGCGTACGGCTCCCTGATGGGCTTCGGCGGCCAGCCCGGATTCGTCCAGCTGGTTGAGCATCTGTTCCAACGCCAGATAGGATGCCCAGCATTTGCCGGCGAGATAGACATTGTTGCGGGCCTGGCCCAGCGAATGGTCGAGCGAATCGTAGGTCGTAATTTCGCCGCCGCCTTTGGTGCGCGAGCTCTCCATGTTCATCAGGCCGTTGCGCTTTTCCGGATCCGGGTTATCCCGGTTCAACAAACTTTCCAAACATTGGATAAATACGGGTTGGTGTTTTTTCAGGAATTCCGAGTCGCCAGTCTTCGCCATATAGGCTCCGGCGCACAGCACCCAGTTGGTCAGCTGTTCGCAGGTCATATAGGAAAAGCATTTGCGGTCGAGGCCGCTGGATTCATAGCTGGAGTAGCCGACCGGGCTGAACGTATTGGCCACGCCCATGTCATGCGTGAACGAGATACCGCCGGGATAGAGCTTGGCGGTGTCGTCGGGCGAAAATACCTCATCGATGTAGGAATAATTCTCTACGAAAAATTCCAGTACGTTGCGCACGGTCCACGGGTTGAATCGAAGTTCAAAGAAGAGCATATCGACGGTCAGATCGAGCGTGTTCATCATCAGATACTCGCCTTCGTTAACAACCCATATCGGCCGGTCTCCATCCGTCAGCCATTCGGTGGAGCCATAATAGCTGCGCGTGGCGTGCGCGATGAGGAATTTCTGGTCTTCGCTCAGAGGGCTGGCGGCGAGTTCGGCATCGCGGGTCGCGGCTTCTTCCATGTAGCGCCCGAGGTTTTCCTGTGCAAAACTAAATACCTCCTGCAGGCCGGAAAAGTAGTTGGTGTAGGCGTAGCGGGTGGGGCGGTTAAATGTCGCGTTCCCGCTGATGTAGCCGCCTACGACCACTTCAAGCGTTTTCGTGGTGCCGGCCGGAACCGCAAAATGAACCCCGGCAATGGAGCCGAGCAGAAAGTTTTTCTGCGTATGCTCGCCGCTCAGGGCGCGTTCGACGGTGAAGTCGCAGAAGGGTTGGGACTCGGAATCGGAGGTAACGAATCCCAGTTCATTGCGGCTGGTGAATCCTTTTTGTCCGGGGGCTCCGTTCAGAGCGCTCCAGTATTTCTGTGTCTGCAGGCCGAAGAATCCTTCCCAGTCTTCATCGCTGTCGTTGGTCAGTGTGAGTGACAGGAAAACCGCCGGGCAGCTGGCAAACTTCAGCTCTTCGAGCGAGGCCGTGGCCGGATCAGGTATGGCGAAGAACGGAGTGGTGATTTTAAAGTCGATGTTCGGAGCCTTGAACGAATCGGTAGCCCACTGATAGTCGCGCTCAATATCGGATTCGCCATAGATCACCGTGTTGGTCTGGTTCTTCATGTCATCGAGCGTGTAGCGCTCCATGTCGTTGGTGATTTCTGCAAAGAACGGGAGATAGTGCAATTTGCCCGAGGCCGTCTTGTAGCCGATGAACGTCCCGTTTTCAGCCGGGCCGCCTTTCTCGAGGGCGAAGCCGCCGACTGCGCCGAACATGCCGAGGGTGAATGAACTATGCGCGCCCATGGGGGAATGCTGTGCGTGAAAAGAAGGGGTAATTTTCATAAGGGTCTCCAGACGGTTTGTTCGAATACAAGGCAACGGGATAGCACAGCGGGGGAAGAAAGTCCTGCCTGTTTTTTATTCAAGTTCAATGGTTTGTCCATCGCAGAGATGAACGCTGGCGGTCCAGCTTCCGCGATCTTCGACAGAGTCTTGAAGCCAGTTGCATTTAAAATGGACGGTGAAGGGTTCGTCGTAGGATTGATAATAGAGGTGGCCGTCGCGGAAAAAGTCGACTCGGTTAATTTTTTCGGGATAGAGCGATGCGACGCGGATCCAGCGCTTGCCATCGACGGACCGGTGCGGTTCCAATCCCTGGAGATAAAACTGTTCTTCCGGCGGGATCGGCGGGACTTCAATGCCGAGCCCTTCCGCCATACGCTGGGCGAAAAACTGATCCTCGCCTCGGGTGATGGTCCAGTTTGTCGGCGGCTCCTGTTTGGTGAGGTCGTTGTAGTAGCCCCAGGAAACGCCGAGCTCGATCGAAACCTGCATGTTGCCGATGGCTTGTGAATCCTCGTTGCAGACGATGGGGCGGTTGAGGTTCCAGGAGCGGACGGTCTGGATCATGTTGTAATATTGCTGCCGAGTCAGACCGTTGCCGTGGACCAGAATTAGATCGCTCGCCTCGGCAACCTCGTGGCTGAGATAGCCCCCGGTTCCGCTGCAGCCGACAGGCAACCCTCCGGATTCTTCCCGCGCCAGATCGATCAGGCTGGCCATGCCCTCCGGATAGAAGATCAACGGATGGTCTTTGAACGGGCCGACATCCATTTCGTTGGCGACTTCGATGATGACGTTGGTGTAACCGCCATCGCGCAAAAAGTGTGAAGCGGTTTTCACAGCGTTGCGGATGGCGGCCCCGTCTTTCAGGTGGCGAACCTGAGCGCAGTAAAAAAAGCTGACGATCACGACCATGCCCTGGGCATCGGCCGCGCGGATGAGTCGATCCATGCGGGCTGCATAGGCGGGATCGAGCGAAAGACCCTCTGCACCAAATGGATTGTTATCGATGCTGTTGTTGTCGGTGGTGAAGCAGGGCCCGCCGCCTTGGAATCCGGTGGTGAACGCGCGTAGGCCGTATTCATACCAGTCGGGCAAGGTGGCAATCAGCCGGTCGGTCTGCGCTTCGGGATCCCAGACATCGTGGCCGAAGCGGGCGAAGCGTTGGGGTTCCGCCGCGTCGTCGAAGATACCCTGAATAAACCGGGCGTTCATCAAAAGCCCGTGGTGTTGGGCGGGGACAGACGGGATATCGGCATAGGTGAGTGTCCCGTTGATGAGAAATGCTTCGTTTTTAATCGAGAGTTTGGTCGCAGTCATATTCATCCTTTCGCTTCCTCCATTTTTTTTGGCGCTCGCATGGCGAGCAATGCGCCGCCGATGACGAGCGCGCAGGCAGGATAAAATTCCAGGGTGGGGATTTCGGCGAAGGCGATGAAGGCCATGATGCCGGCAAAAATGAATTGGCCCATGTTCACGATACTCACCAGCTGTCCGCGCAGGTGGGTCATTGCCCAGTTGAGAATGGAGTGCCCGAAAACAGTTGGGAGTGCGGCCAGTCCCAGTAGCAGCCAGAGTTCTTTGGCCGACCAGGGTTCCGTGAGTGGATTTACCAGGAAGAGGGAAATGATGAAGCATATGGTGCCGGCCGCGGCATAGATGGGGACGACGTAGAGCCAAATACTTTGATAGGTTCTTTTCCGCCGCCCTAACGCCAGATAGACCGCGAGGAAGAGCATGGACACGAAGCAGATGACATCGCCCATGAAAAACTCCTCACTGATTTTATAGTCCGCGCCGAAAAGGACCAGTGTCCCCGCAACCGCCAGCAGGGTTCCCCAGATCTCGTATCGGTTCACCCGTTCGCTCACCAGCGCAATCAGAATGAACGGCATTACCACCGGGACCAGATTGACGATCAGCGAGGCGTTGGCCGCATTCGTCATGCGGGCGGCGGTGATCCACGTCATAAAATGAATGCCGAGCAGTAGCCCCGGGATCAGCGAAAAGCGCAGGCATTGTATCAATGGGATCGGTTCTTTCTTCCAATCACGGATA